>JAFMJP010000112.1 GCA_017853375.1 Actinomycetota bacterium | reverse complement strand
CAAAGCCATGGCCACCTGTCGACAGCAGAATGACGTCACCAGTGAAAATCTCACGAGAATCAACGTACGACTCATCTTCACGATAAAAGTCCACCCTCACGCGACCCTTGCGCATGTAGAGCACTTCCTGGGTAAATGAGGCCTTGCGATCCACATGCAAGTGGACGTGCGGCTGAATCACGTATCCAGCAGGTCGGCGCATGTAGCCCAGCTGTTGAGAATAATCATCAGGGGTGACAAATTGGATCCCGTCTGGATGAAACCCACTTCGCACAATGATGGCGGCTACTACCCCATCAATTTTCACTTCTTCGATGAAGGACTGCATCATCAATGAGCCTACTCAGTCGCTGACGATCACTGACGATGAAGTCGAGAAGTTACTAGCGTGCGAGCGATGTCAGTGAGTCGCTGACATCCAAGAGCCAAGTCGGAAGAATTCCGAGCACCAGCGTGAGAGTCACAGCGAGCCCGAGGGTGACGCGGCTCGACACCGACATCACTCGCGGAGTGATGGGGAGGGTTCCCCCGGCGGTGGGCTCCGAAAGCCACATACTCACCATGATGCGCAGATACAGATATGCGGCAATTACCGCTGAAACCATCGCGACAACAGCCAGAACGTAGCTCTCGGTGGAAACCGCAGCGCGAATGACCCCGAACTTGGCGACGAAACCACTCGTCAGAGGTACTCCGGCCTGCGCCAGCAACAACACCGTAAAGCCCAATGCAAACACGGGGTTGGTCTTGGCCACTCCGTTGAACGAATCAAGCGATGTGCTCGACTCACCATTGTTTGGGGCAGACACACTGGGGTTCTTCTGCGACACCACTGACACTGCAGCGAACGATCCCAACGCCAGCACCGAATACAGCACCACGTACACCAACGCCGAGGACACGCCGTTGTCGGCCGACGACGAACCAACGTGGCCGGCAGCTTCAAGTCCAACCAACATAAAACCTGCATGACTGATCGACGAATACGCCAGCATGCGCTTCACGTCGCTCTGCACGATCGCCAACACCGAACCAACCACCAGCGTGAGGACGGCAAGTCCAAACACCACCGGTCGCCAGTCATCGGCGCGAGTCGGGAAGGCAACAACGAACAAGCGGACCAGCGCCACGACCGCCGCGACTTTGCCCAACGATGCCATGAATCCGGTGACGTGCGTGGGTGAACCTTGATACACGTCGGGCGTCCAGGAGTGAAACGGCACGAGCGACACCTTGAATCCAAATCCCACGAGGAGCAATGCGACACCTGCAAGCAGCATCGCGTCATTTCGCGGAACGCTCACTTCGCTGGCCAGGATGTTCGCAATTCCCGTCATGCTGGTTTGACCTGTGGTGCCGTACACCAGCGCAATGCCGTAGAGCAGGAACGCAGAGGCGAATCCACCAAGGATGAAGTACTTGAGCCCGGCCTCCTGACTTGCGGTGCGCCGACGATCGCTGGCAGCCAACACATAAAGTGACAAACTCAGCGTTTCGATACCCAAGAACGACACCACGAGATCGTTCGCTGTCACCATGATTGCAGCACCAAGTGCTGCCGTCAGCAACAACGCATAGTGTTCGAGCGAGTCGCTCTGGTTGCGAGACGAAGTGCTCGTAGCACTTACCCGACCGGATGCAGCATCCACGGTTGTCATGCTCGTGAACACCACCGCAATACAGATGGCGATGAAGGCGAGCAGCCCGAAACGGTCGTGGGCCAGCGTGCCCCTCACCAAGGTGCGTGGCGTCTCATCTGCCAGATTCGCAAACTGCAGAATTGCGAGTACACCCGCCGATCCAGCACTCGTCGCCGACACCAGGCCGTACCAACCGTGCGGCCACTGCGGTGTCAGCGAACCCAGCAACAGCACCAACACCCCTGCCACGAGTGCGATGTAGGGCGACAATGCGAACCACTCGATCGTGGGTGGTACGAAACTGCCGGCCAAATCCATGTTTTACTTCCCTGCTTCTTCGTTGGACGGTTGGACGTAGGTCGTGCGCGACTCCACATGTTCGATGAGCGCAGCCACGCTCGGCTCGATTCGCGACAACATCGGCTTCGGATACACGCCGGTAAACACGATGATGGCGACGAAAACACCCAGCAACAAACCCTCGCGTAGTCGCAACTCTGCGAATCCCGAATTGGCTTCATCGGGCTCGCCGTGGAACACGCGCTGGTACGCCCACAACAAATACAACGCTGCCAAGACCACTCCCACCGTTCCGACAATGACCCACCAACGTGCCGTATCAAAGGAACCAATCAAAATCAGGAACTCACCGACGAATCCATTGAGTCCCGGCAAACCAATCGATGACAGCATCACCACCATGAAGAACCCCGCGAACACGGGCGCAACGTGTTGCAAGCCACGGAGCTCTGCGATTTGACGTGTATGGCGGCGCTCGTAGATCATTCCGACGAGCAAGAACAATGCGCCTGTCGACACACCATGGTTGACCATCTGCATCACACCACCGGTAACGGCTTGATCGGTCAGCGCAAACGTGCCAAGGACGATGAATCCGAGGTGCGCAACGCTGGAGTAGGCAACGAGGCGCTTCAAGTCGGTCTGCATGGTGGCCGCAATCGCGCCGTACAGAATGCCGATGACCGCCAAGGTATACAACACGGGGCGTGCCCACACGCTGGCCTCGGGAAAGAGGTACACGCCGAAGCGAAGCAATCCATAGGTGCCCATCTTCAACAACACACCGGCAAGAATCACTGAACCAGCCGTCGGTGCTTGGGTGTGCGCATCAGGCAACCAGGTGTGTACGGGAAACAGCGGAACCTTCACGGCAAATGCAACTGCGAATGCAACGAACAGCCACCGGCCTTGTGTAACCGAGAGAGCGCCATTCTCGGCCAACGCCACCAGATCAAAGGTGACCTCACCAAGAGCGCCACGCGACAACAACGCAGTGGCAACGATGCCAACCAACATGAATGCCGATCCAGCCATGGTGAAGAGGAAGAACTTGGTGGCCGCATACACGCGGTCGTCGTAACCCCAACCACCGATGAGGAAATACATCGGCACCAACACGATTTCAAAGAACACGAAGAAGAGGAACAGGTCCAGACTGACGAACGAACCCATCACACCGGCCTGCAAGATGAGCAGCCACGCAAAGTACGGGCGTTCGTCGTGGTGTGGATCGACTCCGGCGATCACCAAAGGGAAGAGCACACCCGTGAGCACCACCAAGAACAGCGAGATGCCGTCGATACCGAGATGCCACGAGATTCCCCACTGGGAAATCCATTCATGTCGGGAAACGAACTGAAAGCCGGCATTTGCGGGCTCAAACGCCTGCAACACCCACAAACTCAATGCACCGGTCACCACGCTCGATGTGAGTGCAGCGAGTTTGCCCCACTCCGCGCGCATGCGACCAAAGAACAAGACGGCAGCAGCGCCGAGGAGCGGCACCAACACCAATGAGGTGAGGATCGGAAACTCCAACGTGGATGCACTCGACGACGCAGCAATCATCACGCCAGCCATCCCCGCCATACGAACCATGCCAACAGCACCACGGTGCCCAACGAGAGCATGACGGCATACGCGCGCACGAAACCCGATTGCGAACGACGCACCTGTGTGCCCACTCCCCGTGCCAACGACCCAGCACCATTGACGAGCCCGTCGACGACTCGTGCATCGAACCTGGTGATACCGCGGAATGCTGCAGCGCCAGGACCGCCCACCAAGCGGGCAACGGTGGCGTCGTACCACCACGCGTTCTCCAACACCTTGGGCTCGAGCGCCGGCAATCGACGCTTGGCATAGACGACCACCGACAAAGCAATGCCGGTGAACGCCACCACGATGGCCGCCAACAGCAGCAGGTACTTGTTGTCATACGCCCAAGTTCCCTTGATGCTGCGCTCGGCTTCCTCCACGACCGGCTCCAGCCAGTGTTCGAGGAAGTGCAATTTCTTGCTGAACGGCAACTGCATCGCTCCACCAATCACCGACAGCACCGCAAGCACGACGAGCGGAATCAACATCACCTTTGGACTCTCATGAGGTCGAAAATCGCCGTGTGCGCCATGTTCATTGGAGGCATCGTGCCAGCGAGCCTCCCCAAAGAACACCATGATCACCTGGCGCGTCATGTAATACGCCGTGAGCAATGCCGTGACCATTCCCACCGCATAGAGCAAACGGTTGTCGGCGTACACGTACAGCAGAATCTCGTCCTT
>JAFMJP010000025.1 GCA_017853375.1 Actinomycetota bacterium | reverse complement strand
GCTGCGCCGAAGCGACGCGGGCCTCGGAGTGCATCCGAACGTGTTGCCGGTTTGCTGGTGCTCTTGCCGTGGTTGATGAAGCGAAAGCGTGTACGACTCGCCGACGTTGCCAAACAGTTCCGCATGAGCGAGGAAGACCTCGTTGCCGATATTCAAATGGCCGCCGTCTGCGGAGTGCCGCCATACACCCCGGATACGTTGATCGATGTCTTCATCGATGACGGTTGGGTCGTTGCCGAAGTTCCGAACTTCTTCACGCGTCCGCTGCGTCTCACCAGTGCGGAGATGTACGCAGTCATTGCCATGGTGCGCGCAGCACAAAAATTGCCCGGCGCTCCCGAGCGCTCGGTGTTGGCACGTGCGGTGTCGAAGTTGGCAAAACTCGCACCGGAAGCAACCGACGCGCCTGTGCACATCGACCTGCCCGACGAGCCGTACCTGGAAGATCTGCGCCTGGCGCAAGCCGATTCTGCCGAACTGCGCATCGAGTACTTCAATCCGGCCCGATCCGAAGTGGCGCAACGGACCATTCGTGTGGTGCGAATCTTCAGCGAAAGTGGACACTGGTACGTGTTGGCCGATGACGACAAGTCCGGGGCGGTACGAAACTTCCGGGTGGACCGCATTCAATCGCTGGTGCGCACCGGCAAGTTGTACAACCAGGCCGATGTCGCAAGTCGCGTCGAGGACGACGGTGAGGGCGGTTGGTTCGGAAGCGATCTGGAACTGGTGACGTTGCGAGTTCGTGGCGATGCAGCCTGGATCGCCGAGGCATATCCAGTGGTGTCTCGGCGAAAGAATCGTGATGGCTCCATCGACGTGTCGCTGCGGGTGAGCAGCGAACACTGGTTGGCGCGGCTGCTGCTGCGCGGTGGCCACAACGTGCAAGTGCTCGAGCCGCAGAAGTACGTCGATTTGATGGCTCGTACCGCGGCAGCGGTTCGCGCCAGATACGCCTAAGCCGTCACGCCTAACCCGTTACGCCCGACGAGTTCGCGGGCCGTTCGGCACCCCGAGTTGCTCCGTTCGTTCGGAGTCAGCCGAAGTGCGGCGTGAGTTCTTCGTAGGTGGTCACGCGGTGGGCAGCCAGGAGATCGGGGAGTACCGCCGCCGTGAGCTGGGCGTCGGCGAGCGCGTCGTGCGGTCGATCGGTGGACTTTCCGTATCGCGCAGCAACATCCTTGAGCTTGTGCGACATGGATCGCTGGGGGTCGAGCTTGCGCGACAAATTGAGCGTGCACAGGGGCCCCGTCAACTTGAGGGGGATTTCCAGTCGGGTGGAATCGGACTGCAAGAATCCGATGTCGAACTTTGCGTTGTGTGCCGTAAACACGCAACCATCGATCAATGCGTTCAGCATCTCCAGTGCTTCGCGTGGTTTCGCACCGCCGCGAAGTTGGCGTCGGGTAATGCCGTGGATGTGGAATGCACCGACATGACCGAAACCCCAGGTAAGACGACGCACGTACGTGACGAACTCCTGCTCAACGGTGCCGTCGCCGCGCACCACCACGACACCGAGTTGTAGTACCCGATCGTCGTCGGTGGAAAGACCGGTGGTTTCGGTGTCGACCACGGCAAAGCGAACCTGATCGATGGGCGTCGTCGGTGCATTGGAGAGCTGCGATGTGGAGGTGGACGAATTCATGATGCGGCGGGTTCGTTGACTTCCCTCAGGATGGTGGATCCGAGTCGGTTTGCCGTGAGCGGTCCGAGGATGCGTGCCAAGTGTTCGACATCACCCGGACGCTCGGTCACGATTCGGGCAATTTCCACGTCGCTGAGCACCGCTTCGGGCAAGGTGAAGTTGGTTCGTGCTATCACGTCGCGTACGTCGCGAAGTCGGCGTTTCAGGTCGCGCTCGGCGAGCACCTTCGGGTCGGTTGGTGTCGAGAGTCGCGGTCGTTCCGTTGCGACGACGTTCCGACCTCGCCGTTCGACACCGTCGGGAAGCTGCGCGAAGTACGGGCTCGCCGCCGTGATGCGTCCCTTTCGTCGCTTGGCGCGAATCACGGTGAGGTGGTCCGCCGCCCGCGTGCATGCCACGTAGGCAAGCCGTGCCTCTTCGCGAAGTTGTTCGTCGCTCGTCGCAGAGGAGTGGGGCATGAGCCCTCGCTCCGCACCGACGATGACTACTCGAGCGAACTCACGACCCTTGGCTGCGTGAAACGTCAACAACTCCACTCCGTAGCTTTCGGGTCCTGCATGGCTGGCACGCAGGTAGGCAGCGGCGCTGCGGCCATCAACATCGCCTTTGGTGCTGCTGCGCAGATAGGCCTGAACCTGCTCGGCCACGACCCGTTCGTCGTCGTCGGTGGACTCCACGATGATGTCGGCTGCCCAGACGGTGAGATCGTGTCGCGTGCGACATTCTGCGAGTTCGTCGATTGCGTTGGTTCGCGCGGCGCTCGCACGGCGCGATGCCACGGGGATTCCGGCTGCACCCAACACTCGGGCAAGTGGTTCGAGCACCGCGTGCGTGCGGGCCAACACGGCAAATGATGGATCGATTCCAGGCTGTACGTACGGCCCGATGATGTCTCGAATCAGGTAGTCCTCGTCGTATTCGTCCTCGACCTCGAAATACTCCACCGGGAAACCCGACGAGCGCCGAGAGTGCACGTTCGGAGTGGCGCCATTGTCGGCTGCAACATGGGTGGCCATGGCGAGCACTTGCGGTGTGCATCGGTAGTTGCCGGGCAGCGTGAGCACCGTCGGTTTGTTGAGTGCATCAGGCAAGCTGGCGAACAGCGCAGGGTCGGCGCCATTCCAGCCGTAGATGGCTTGTAGTGGATCGCCAACGATGAACACGTCGTCACGATTGCCGCGCAGCGCTTCGAAAAAGGAGTACTGCAACGGGTTCATGTCCTGAGCTTCATCCACGAAGATGTGGCGAAAGCGAAAACGCGTGGCCGCAGCAAAATCGGCCCGCTCGTTGATGGCTCGAGTGGCGTGGCTGATGAGGTCGTCGAGGTCCACCAAGCCACGCTTGGCCTTCAACTGTTCGTACGCGCGATACGCCGCCGCCACGCGTGCTGGTGCAACCGCCACCTTGCGGCCGGTCCGCTCTGCTTCGGCTTCGTAGCGGTCGGGTGACACCATGCGTGCGTGGGCCCAATCGATTTCGGCGAGCACGCCAGCGCTGTTGCGACCAAGCGACTGTTCGCCGAGTGCCTGGTCGAGCAGTGACAGGCGGTTGCCGACCACGGTGGGCAACTGTGCGGAGGTGTCGGCGGCACGTCGACGAAGGAGCGCCAATGCCACCGAATGAAACGTGCCGATGGTGGGCTGATCGAGATCACCGGCTCGATCATGACGCGTGACGCCGAGCAATCGCAGACGCTTCCGCATTTCGGCGGCAGCTTCGCGAGTGAAGGTGATGGCAAGCACTCGCGAGGGATCTGCAGTTCCTTGCGCGATCCGCCATGCGATGCGATGCGTGAGTACGCGGGTTTTCCCGGATCCTGCACCGGCGTGGATGACGGTGGCGGTAGGTGCGCAGGTGACCGCCCGGCGCTGGTCGTCGTCGAGATCGGCGAGCAGCGCATCGTGATTCACGTTGGGCAGACTACGACAGCGGTGTCGTGATCGACGCACCGTCGGCGGCACGAACGCGCATTGCCTTGCCGCAGCCGGCTGGGACCGCAGCCCGATCGAGTTGCGCGTCGTCGTCGGCCAAGATCACCACGCAACCACCGAATCCTCCGCCTGTCATTCGCACGCCGTGCACGCCAGGCACGCGAGCGAAATGATCAACCGCGGCATCCATCGTGGCGGTCGACGTTTGGAAATCGCGACTGAGGCTGCGATGTCCCTCGTACATGATGTTGCCGGCTTCCCGTGCGTCACCAGCCACCAGGGCTGCGGCAAATGCGCGGACACGCTCGTTCTCGCTCACCACGTGGCGGGCACGCGACCGCACGACGGTATCGGTGATGGTGCTCGCGCTCTCGTAGTCGGCCAAGCGAAGCGGTCCGATCTCGCGCTCGGCAGCCGCGCACTGCGCCACGCGGGCTGGATACTCGCTGCCATCCAGGGTGCGTGACGATACTTCCACCACCCATACCGAAACACCGTCGGGGATACGGATTGGTGTGATGTCGAGCGTGTGGCAATCGATGAGGAGTGCATGATCACGTATGCCGGCCACCGACGTGAGTTGGTCCATGATGCCGCACGGAACGTTGGTGGCAATGTGCTCTGCGCGGCGACACACGGCGGCGATGGTGGCGGCATCAGCGCTCACGCCGTACGCCAACGCGGCAGCAACCTCCAATGCGGCACTCGACGACAATCCGCCTCCGATCGGCACGGAGGTGGACACCGTGCCCGTGAATCCATGGAGCGGCATGCGTCGTTCGTTCATGGCGGCTGCGACTCCCGCGACGTATCGACCCCACGAAGGCTGGATTCCGGGCGCATCGGTGATCGGCAGCTTGAATCGCACCTCGCCACCGAGGTTGCGACTCGTCAGGACCACGTCGGGTGACGGTGTAAACGCAATGGTGGTGTCGCGGTCGATGGCCATCGGTAGCACCAGGCCGCCGGTGTAGTCGGTGTGGTCGCCGATGAGGTTCACGCGACCAGGCGCGCGTGCGACCGTCAACACGACGAAACGCTACCGTGAAGTCATGCCACGAGCCGTCGTCAACACATGGAAAACCACTTCAATCGAACTGGAATACGACACGTTTGGCGACAAGAGCAACCCGGCACTCATCCTCGTCATGGGATTTGGTGCACAGATGGTGGCGTGGGACGAACGGTTCGCGAAGTTGTTGGCCGACAGCGGCCACTTCGTCGTGCGGTTCGACAACCGCGACGTTGGCCTGTCCACCAAGCTGGATGGCGTCACGGTGGACTCCGATGCAGTGGTGGCTGCCGCATTGCTCGAGCAACCTCTGCCACCCGTGCCGTACACGTTGAGCGACATGGCTGCCGATGTCGTCGGGCTCATGGATCATCTCAATCTCGCAAAGGCGCACATCATGGGTGCCTCCATGGGCGGGATGATCGCGCAGGTGTTCGCCATCGAGCATCCAACGCGTACCGCATCGCTCATCTCGGTGATGTCGATGCCCGGCGAACCCGAAACCATGCAGTCCAGCCCCGAGGCCATGACCGCGTTGTTGTCGATTCCACCATCGGATCGAGCCGGATTCATCGAGCACTCGCTGAAGTACCAGGCCTTTCAGTCGAAGAAGTATCGCAACGATGCGCTCTCACGAGCGAATGCGGCACGCGACTTCGACCGGTCGTACTATCCGATCGGAACGACGCGTCAAATGGCGGCGATCTACGCCAGTGGTCGTCGAACCGAGGCGCTCCAGGCATTGAACGTGCCCACACTGGTGATACACGGCAAGGACGACACGTTGATTTCGCCCTTCGCAGGCGAGCGCACTGCGGAGTTGATTCCCGGTGCCACATTGGTGATGGTCGACGACATGGGTCACGACGTTCCCGAACCGTTGTGGGGCCACATCGTTGACACCATCTCACGCTTCACCCTGAAGAAGTAATCACATGGCGGGACCGCTCAGCGGCATTCGGATTCTCGAGATTGCCGGCATCGGTCCGGGTCCGTTCGCCGCGATGATGCTCGCCGACATGGGGGCCGAGGTGGTGCGCGTGGACCGCGCTCAAGCCGTGCGCGACAACGTGACGGGCAGTCATTGGGATGTGATGTTGCGCGGACGTCGCAACATTGCACTCGATCTCAAACATCCCGACGGTGTCGAAGCGCTGCTCACACTCACTGAACGCGCCGATGCAATCATCGAGGGTTTTCGCCCGGGAGTAATGGAGCGACTCGGAGTGGGGCCCGATCAGTGCTTGGCACGCAATCCAAAATTGGTGTTCGGACGCATGACGGGATGGGGACAAGAAGGTCCGTACGCAAACTCCGCTGGTCACGACATCAACTACATTGCGCTTGCCGGTGCACTTGCACACTTTGGACGCGCGGGCGAGCCGCCGACTCCGCCGCTCAACATGGTGGGCGACTTCGGTGGTGGCGGCATGCTGCTCGCGTACGGCGTGGTGTGCGCATTGCTGGAGTCACAACGCTCGGGCAAAGGTCAGGTCGTGGATGCCGCAATGGTGGATGGATCAGCAGTGCTCATGAGCATGTTCTGGGCGTTCAAGAACATCGGGATGTTCGATGAGAATGCCCGAGGCACCAACTTGCTCGATACCGGTGCCCATTTTTACGACGTGTTCGAGTGCGCCGATGGCGAGTGGGTGTCGATCGGATCCATCGAGCCGCAGTTTTATGCACTGCTCCTGGAGAAGACGGGACTCACCGCAGGCATGGGTGCGACGGATGCAGCCGAATTCGCAGCGCAGATGGACCGCAGCAAGTGGCCCGAGCTCAAGGAGAAACTTGCGGCGGTTTTCCGCACCAAAACCCGTGCACAGTGGAACGAAATCATGGAAGGTACCGACGTGTGTTACGCGCCGGTGCTGCGAATGAGCGAAGCGGCACGACATCCACACAACGTGGCGCGCACTACGTTCATCGACGTTGGGGGCATCACGCAGCCCGCCCCGGCTCCGCGGTACTCCCGCACGCCGACCAACGTGCCGACGCCGCCGGCACACGCCGGCGAGCACACGCGAGCGGTGCTCGCCGACTGGGGCTTTGATTCCGGGAGAATCGACGCCTTGGTCGCCTCCGGTGCGGTACGTCAGATCTCGGGCGATACCAGGACCAAGTAGCGCCACCATGGCAACGATTCTTTTTTTGCACGCCCACCCCGACGATGAATGTCTCATCAGTGGTGGGACCATCGCCAAGTACTCCGCCGAGGGGCACCGCACGGTGTTGGTCACCGCAACCGACGGTCGTCACGGCGAACGCCCGGTTGATGTTGCAACGCCCGAAGCCCTGATCGAGCGTCGTCGGTCCGAACTGGGTCGTGCATGCGAAGCACTCGGGGTTGCGCGTCACGAGTGGCTCGGCTATGCGGACAGCGGTATGACTGGATGGCCGCAGAACAACGACGACGGAGCATTCATTCGCTCGGATATCGACGAGGCTGCTGCTCGATTGGTGCGCATCATCGCCGAGGAACAACGTGCCACGGATCGATTTGTGTTGGTCACCTACGACTGGCACGGCAACTACGGACACCCGGACCACCTGCACGTGCACAAGGTGGGACACCGCGCCGCACAGCTCGCGGGGGTGCGGGATCTGTTCGAGGTGACCCTGAATCGCGACTTCTACGTCGAACAGTTCGAGTGGTCGAAAGCCAATGGCGGCGACAACGATTTCGATCCGCGCCAACCTGCCGATGACGGCAATCCGATGGGCGAGCCAGAGGGGAACATCACCCACCACATCGACGTTGGCGACCACTGCGACGCAAAGCGTCGCGCCATCGCCGCACACGCCAGCCAGGCGAACGACACCGGTTTTGCGACGGAGTTGTCGGAGGAATCGTTCCGTCGCGCCTTCGGTACGGAGTGGTTCATTCGTGTCGGAGCCAAGGCCCCGTCGCGGATCGCGTCGTTGCTCGACTGATGGCACGTCTGTACATGGTGCGACACGGGCGCGCTGCTGCGGGATGGGATACTGCCCTCGATCCGGGGCTCGATGACATTGGTGCGAAGCAAGCCGATGTCGTAGCTGCGCAACTCGCCGAACGAATTGGAGAACCTCGTGACGTGCAGGTGGTGAGCAGCCCGTTGCGTCGTTGCCAGGAAACGGCAATGCCGTTTGCGGCACTTGCCGGATTTCCCGCCCACATTGAGCCGCGAATCGCGGAGATTCCATCTCCCGTCGGCGTGGCGATGGGAGAGCGAACGGAATGGTTACGTCGGGTAATGAACGGCACTTGGTCGCAGGTGTTCGACACCGACGGAGATCCGTATCGCGAGTTTCACCGGGCACTCGTGCACTGGGCGTCGTCGGTGCAGCACGACACGGTTGCCTTCTCGCACTTCGTCGCGATCAATGCGCTGATTGGTCGGGCGCTCGATGACGATCGGGTGTTGATCCGCAGCCTCGACAATGCGTCCATCACCACCTTGCACGTGGGCACGAAAGGTGAACTCACGCTCATCGACGGCGGAAGCGAAGCCGACACGTTGATTCGGTAGCGTCGTGGTCGTGATGTTGGCCTCCACGCTCTCCGAATTGCACAACGGGTTTGCATGGGTGGTGATCATCGGAAATGCCATGGCGGGACTGTGGGCACTTGGTGCGCACAAAATGACCGCACTTCGCTCACGCGCCCTGTGGTGGTTCACCACGCTGGCGCAGTTCACCATGTTCGTACAAGTGGCATTGGGCGTGGCGATGGTGAACAAAGAAAAACTGATGTTCCCGCAGTTCCACGCGTTCTACGGTTTCGTCGGCATCATCGCCATCGCCATCATCTATTCGTACCGCGCGCAGCTCAAGTCGAAGGTGTATCTGCTCTACGGCTTCGGTGGCCTCTTCATCATGGGGCTCGGTATTCGTGCAATGTTGGTCGGTCAGAACTAGACCGAGAGAGCGCGCTCGAGCGTGCTGAGCGCAGCCGACAACTCCGACGGTAGGTGACTACCGAATTTTGCGTAGTGCTCCTTGATTTGCGGCACTGCACTGGACCAGCCCTCGGTATCGACGCTGAGGAGTGCGGCGAGATCATCGGCGGCGATGTCCAACGACGTGGTGTCGATCGCACTCGGTGATGGCAGCAGGCCGATTGGCGTGTGGCTTGCATCGGACTTTCCATCCACCCGCTCGAACACCCACTTCAGAACACGCGAATTCTCGCCGTATCCGGGCCAGAGAAAGCGGCCGTCTTCGCCGCGACGAAACCAGTTGACGAAGAAGATTTTCGGCAACTTCGCCGCATCGGCATGTTTTCCGATCTTCAACCAGTGGGCAAAGTAATCGGCCATGTTGTAGCCGCAGAACGGCAACATCGCCATCGGATCGAACCTCAAATTGCCAACGGCACCACCCGCTGCAGCAGTGGTTTCACTGGCCATGATCGAGCCGAGGAAGACGCCGTGATTCCAGTCGAATGCCTCGGTCACGAGCGGCACGGTGGTGCGCCGACGTCCGCCGAAGAGAATCGCCGAAATCGGGACGCCTCGCGGGTCTTGCCATTCCGCAGCAATCGAGGGGCATTGGGATGCCGGCGCGGTGAACCTGGCGTTGGGATGCGATGCGGGAGTGCTGCTTTCGGGTGTCCAGGCATTGTTGCGCCAGTCGGTTGCGCGTGCCGGTGGTGTGTCGGTGAGACCTTCCCACCACACGTCGCCGTCGGCCGTCATCGCGGTGTTGGTGAAGATGCAGTTGCCGTGCAAGGTGTGCATCGCGTTGGCGTTGGTGACCCACCCCGTACCCGGTGCAACCCCGAAGAATCCAGCCTCGGGATTGATCGCATACAGACGGCCGTCGTCCCCGAACTTCATCCAGCAGATGTCGTCGCCGATGGTTTCGGCCTTCCAGCCGGGGATGGTTGGTTCGAGCATCGCCAAGTTGGTCTTGCCGCATGCCGACGGAAACGCAGCCGCAATGTATTTGAATTCTCCGGCGGGGTTGGTGAGTTTCAAGATCAGCATGTGTTCGGCAAGCCAGCCGTTGTCGCGTGCCATCACCGAAGCGATGCGGAGCGCAAAGCACTTCTTGCCGAGCAGCGCATTGCCGCCGTATCCCGATCCGTACGACCAGATCTCGCGAGTCTCCGGAAAGTGCACGATGTACTTGTTGTCTGGGTTGCACGGCCAAGCGACGTCTTTTTGTCCCGTGGCGAGCGGAGCACCAACGGAGTGGACGCACGGCACCCAATCGCCATTGCCCAGCACTTCGAGGGCGCCCTTACCCATGCGAGTCATGATGCGCATGTTGACTGCGACATACGCCGAGTCGGTGAGCTGCACGCCGATGTGTGCAATGTCCGAACCGAGCGGTCCCATGCTGAATGGCACCACGTACATGGTGCGGCCGCGCATCGCGCCGGTGTACAGCGAGGTCAGCTCGCGACGCATCTCGCTCGGGGCTCGCCAGTTGTTGTTGGGGCCAGCGTCAACTTCGCGCTCGGAGCAGATGAACGTGCGATCCTCGACTCGTGCAACGTCGCCCGGGTCGCTGTGCGCCCAATACGAGTTGGGTCGCTTGTCGTCATTCAACTTGGTGAACGTTCCGGCGGCGACCAACTCGCTGCACAAGGTGTCGTATTCTGCCTCTGAGCCGTCGCACCAATGAATGGAGTCGGGTTGCAGAATCGCAGCCCATTCGTCGACCCAAGCGTTGAGTCGGTCGTTCGCAGAACGCATCAACATTGACGTCGTTGTGCAGGGAGCGGTCGGGCTAGTAGCCCGGGGTGCCCATGTCCCTCTCGGATCCGATACGCAACTGCGTGGCGCGACCGGCAGCGTCGAGGCTGAAATTCACTCGCTGTCCTTGTCGCAGCATCCGAAAGATGGACCCTTCGAGTGCATGGGGGGCGAGTTCGTACTCGGTGAGATCGGTGTCGCGCAATACGATGCCGTCACCGGTGGTCGGATTGAACGCCTTGACGACGCCTTGCATACGACCAAAAGGTATCACAGGTAGCCTTTCGGCGTGCCCGTGCTGGAACAGTTGGGACCCGATGCCTTGCGTCACACCTTGGTGACCTATCGCGACACGTTGAAGCGTCATCAGGCCGATATCAACAAACTGAACGTCTATCCGGTGCCAGACGGCGACACCGGCACCAACATGATGCGAACGCTCGATGCCGTCGTTGCCGAACTGGAAAAGCACCCCGGGGCGTTGGACGAAACCTGCAACGCCATCAGCCACGGATCGCTCATGGGCGCGCGTGGCAACAGCGGCGTGATTCTCAGCCAGATTCTCCGTGGTCTGTCTGCCACCATGAAATCTGCTCGCGAGCACGGGGCACCAAAAGTTGCCGAAGCGTTGAAGGCTGCATCGGTCGCTGCCTACGAGTCGGTGCTGAAGCCGATCGAAGGCACGATTCTTACCGTCGTGCGGGAAACTGCCGACGCGGCAATGCGAGCAGCCGGCGACGGGGCAACGCTGGCGGCCATGTTGCGAGTCGCACGGGCGGCAGGTCGCGAGTCGCTGGCCAACACCCCGGAGCTGTTGCCGGTACTCAAGGACGCCGGTGTGGTGGACGCCGGGGGCGCCGGATTCCTCTTGTTCCTCGACTCCGCCTTGCACGTGGTGGACGGCGAGCCACTGCCGGAACCCGAGAACATCTCCGGCCCGAATACGGAACAACTCATCGCAGTGATGAAACGGGGAGAAGCTGACGGCACGGTGGACGTGAGCGAACTGCGTTATGAAGTGATGTTCCTGCTGGAGATCGACGACACCAAGTCGAACGCGTTCAAACAGAAGTGGGGTGAAATCGGGGACTCCATCGTGGTGGTTGGTGGCGAAGGGCTGTACAACTGCCACATTCATACCAATGACATCGGTGCGGCAATCGAAGCTCCGATTGCACTCGGCGGTCGACCGCACCAAATTCGTGTCACCGACTTGTTCGAAGAAGTTGCAGAAGAGCACGAAAAGCGTGAGGCCCAACTTGGGTCACCACACGGCGCTGAAGCCGCCACGCTCGGTGGTAAGCCGAACTTCAGGACACATGCCGCACTTCCCGAGGTCACCTGTGCCGTGGTGGCGGTGGCAAGCGGTGATGGCATCGCAGAACTGTTCGGCAATCTTGGTGTGCACGGCGTGGTGACCGGTGGGCAAACGCTGAACCCGTCCACGCAGGAGTTGCTCGACGCCGTGGAACACATGAACGCTCAGCAAGTGGTGATCCTGCCGAACAACAAGAACATCATTCCCGTGGCGCAGCAAGTGGATGGTCTCACCAAGAAGGAAGTTCGCGTGGTGCCGACGTGCTCGATGCCCGAAGCACTCGCTGCGTTGGTGGCCTACGACCCGGAGGCTTCGGCCGAACACAACGGTGGGGCAATGGCAAAAGCTGCAGCCGCGGTGGTTACCGGCGAGATCACCACCGCAGTACGCGACACGAAAACCGATGCCGGCAACGTGAAAGCGGGAGACGCAATCGGGCTCGTGCGCGGTGATGGCGTGGTGGCGATCGCCGACGACGTCTTCGAATGTGCGACGGCATTGTTGAAGCACATCGTTACGGATGATCGCGAGTTGCTCACCATCATCGTTGGAGTCGACGGCACCGCCGAAACCACCAATCACATCGTGACCTGGGTTGGTGAGCACTTCCCGTCGATCTCCAGCGAAGTACATCGCGGTGGTCAACCGTTGTACCCGTATCTCTTCGGGGTGGAGTAACTTCGCGCGGCATGGCCGACGCACCACTCACCCTCAGGGACCTCGCGCGGCTCGACATCGCCACCATCAAAGGCGTTGGCGACAAACGGCGGGAATCGCTGGCAGACGTCGGCATCGAATCCGTATTGGACTTGCTGACGACCTATCCACGGCGGTACGTAGACCGCACCAATGAAGCACACGTCGGCGACTTGGTGGAAGGTGTCGAGACACTGGTTTTGGTCACGATTCGCAGCGTGCGGCGAGTGCCGTTGCGCAACAGGCGCAGCATGGTTACCGCGTTGGTGGGCGACGCCACGGGAACGTTGTCGCTCACGTTCTTCAACCAGCCGTGGAGGGAGCGGCAACTCAAGACCGATCAGGAGGTTGCGGTGTTCGGCAAACCCGAACGGTTCCGTGGCAAGTTGCAAATGACCAATCCGGTCGTCGACATCATCGGTGACAAAACGGGCCGCATCGTGCCGATCTATCCGCAGAGCGAAAAGGCCAACCTCTCCACCTGGGAAATTGCAGGTTGGGTTCGCAATGCACTCGACCGCGCTGCGCCTCGAACCATCGGCGATCCGCTCCCGTCGGTGATACGGGAGCGACTCACGTTGATCGAGCGTCACTCGGCGCTGAACACCATACATTTCCCGGAGAGCATCGTGGACAAGGAACGTGCCCGCGAGCGCCTGGCCTTCGACGAACTTCTGCGTGTGCAGTTGGTGTTGGTGGGTCGCAAGCGCGCATTCGAGCGCGACAACACCGGGATTCGGCACGACATGACCGGCGAGATGCAGCAGCGGTTCATTGACGCACTGCCGTTCCCGCTCACTGGGGCACAACGACGAGTCATCGACGAAGTGAACGTCGACCTGGCCAAGGCGGTACCGATGCATCGTCTCTTGCAGGGTGACGTAGGCAGCGGCAAAACCGTGGTCGCAGTTGCCGCCATGCTGGTGGCTGTTCAGGGCGGACACCAAGGCGCGTTGATGGCACCCACCGAAGTGCTTGCCGAACAACATTATGCAGGAATCCAAAGGCTGCTTGCCGACTTGAAGGTGCCAGATGACGGCAACTTGTTCGGCGAGCGTCAATTGCGCGTGGAGTTGCTGACCGGCCGAGTGACGGGTGAGCGCCGGCGTGACGTGCTGACCGATTTGGCGAATGGCGGAGTGGACATCGTCATCGGTACGCACGCGCTCATTCAAGAGGGCGTCGAGTTTTCGTCGCTCGGAGTGGTGGTGATCGACGAACAGCATCGTTTCGGCGTCGAACAGCGTGCGGCATTGCGCGGCAAAGGTGCCGGCGAGCGACACACCACACCCGATGTCTTGGTGATGACCGCCACACCGATTCCGCGCACCGCAGCCATGACGGTGTACGGCGACTTGGAGGTGAGTGTGCTCAACGAGCTACCACCAGGCCGAACGCCGATAGTCACGACCGCAGTGGTGCAGCACGACGCATCGGGGGAGTCGAGTGGCGAAGTGGATGCCATGTGGCGGGAGGTTCGTAGCGCGCTGGATGCCGGCCAGCAGGCCTATGTGGTGTGTCCAATGATCGAAGAAAGCGACAAATTGGAGGTCGCGGCAGCCGAGGAGATTCATGAGTCGCTACGTAAGGGCGAACTTGCCAAGTACGAAGTTGGCTTGCTACACGGTCGCATGTCGTCGCAAGAAAAGGACGACGTGATGACCAAGTTCCGCACGCGGAAGTTCGATGTGCTGGTTGCCACCACCGTGATCGAGGTGGGCGTCGACGTCCCAAATGCCACGTGCATGGTGATCCTGGATGCAGATCGGTTCGGCATCGCCCAGCTGCATCAGTTGCGCGGCCGTGTCGGTCGAGGATCAATCGCGAGTCGTTGTTGGTTGGTGCGTCAGAATCCACACGTGGGGGTGGAGCGCGTGGCGGCATTGGTGAAGTCCACCGACGGTTTCTATTTGGCGGAAGTCGATCTGGAACTGCGCGGCGAAGGCACGCTCATGAGCACGGCACAAAAAGGTGCGAGCGACTTGAAACTCGCCTCATTGCGCCGCGACGAGAAGCTCATCAAGGCTGCACGCGAGGCCGCGTTCGAGATCATCGACGCCGATCCCACGCTGAAACGACATCGTGAGCTCGCGACAGAAGTGAACCTGCTCCTCGCCCGCGAGGAGAAGGAATTCCTCACCAAGGACTAACGCGCAACGAGTTCGAGATCCCAACGGTCGCGACAGTCGCGACATCGGTAAGCCACGATGTCGCCCACTAGCCAGATGCCATTTTCTGGTGGCGGGGTAAGCAAGTGTGCAGGGCCACCACAATCGACGCAGACGATTTCTTCGGCTGGTGTTTCGGCTCGCTCGGTGTTCAAAAGACGTGAGTTTTCAAAACGTCGGTGAGGAGCGCCAGGTATGCGTCGTCGGTGAGCTTGTTCGCGCTGAAGTCGTGGAGAACAAAGCCATCAGAAAACGCCAGAATCATCCAAGCAATGGTGCTTGCCGGCACGGTGGAGGCGTTTCCGGAAAGATTGCGGGCTCGAACGACGAGTTCGGCGATGGCATCCTGCACCTTTGCGGTGGCTATCGCCAGTCGATCCCGCAGCGCCGGAAGCTCCTTTGACGCCGCTTTTGCCTCGAGGCGCGACCAGCGTCGCTCCTTGCGCCACTCCTGGCTGGGCAGAGGCATGAGTTGCATCATGCGTTCAGTCAGTTGCGTGCTGTTGTGCTCGGCGAGGACTTTATTGACTGCGTCAATGTCAGACTGGTACTGCCCTTCAATCAGTTCTGCGAGTACCTCGGCGATGAGGCTGTCTCGATCACCGAAGTATTTGTAGACCAGCGCGACGGAGACATCTGCGCCTTTGGCAACATCAGCGATGCGTAAGCCAAGGATGCCGGAGCGTCGAATCTCGCCCAGCGTGCTCGCACGAATTCGATGCTGAGAGTCAGTTTCTGTCACGGTCATCGACTTTGTCTCTTCGGCGACGCCAGATGACGAACCATAGAGCAAAGATACCAACGACCACGATGGCACCGATGAATCCTGATGTGAGGGAGAAGTTGTCCTTCTCGCGAACAGCAATGGGAATGCTTCCGCCAAACACCTCACCGTCAGATGTGGTCGCCTGCACTTCTACGGCTGTTGTGTCATTTGACAGTGGCAGGACCACCGGTGCAGACGTCGTGATGTCCACGAGTTGCCAATTCACCGACGGGGTTCGGACCTCAACCTCAGTATCGACAGGAGAGATATTGCTTGGCAACAGCGACGACACGACTTCGACGATGGTGTCGATGGGCACGACAACCTCGGTGGCGCCAGGTTCGATCTCAATCGTTTTTCGGTTCGTGTCTTCAGATGACGGATTATCGGCATCGCCTCCAAGTGAGGTTGATGTTTCACTCGAGTTGTCTCCATCGAGTTCGAATTCGAGACGTGTTCCACCAATCACGATCGCTGGAATGGACACCATGACAATTCGTCCACGGCGAGTTTTTGCCCGTAGTTCCACCGTGTGTTCACCGGGCTCGATGCCCGCCGGGATGCGCACCCGACCGACAAAGTTGCCGGAATCATCTTTGGGGACTCGCCCAAGTAACTGAGGGGTTGAGAAGAGCCATACCTCTGCAGTGCCGGCATTGGTGAAGCCTCGCCCACGAACTTTGAGGAAATTGCCGACGGTCAGCACGAGGCGACCCTCTGGGTTGACCAGCGACGGTATTTCGTTTTCATCAACACCTTGGATGAGCACTTCCACCTCGTCATCGCTCGTGACGAAGCCAGGTTCGGGGCCGGTGGAAGGTTGGGTGGGCACCGTGGTTGGCGGCACGTTGGTTGTAGTGGAGGTCGTGTCAGCTCCAGAGCGTTCGTAAATCGGCGTCGTCGTTGCAACGACAATGGATGTCGTTGTTGCGCTGCGAACGGCGATGGTGGTGGTTGGCGTGGAGATGGTCGTTGTGGTGCGCGGTGTTCGCAGGGTAGTTGTTGTAGAGCTTGACGTCGTTGTTGTGGCCACCGTGGGCAGCGTTGTGGAGGTAGTCGTAGTGCTCGACGTTGTGGTCGTTGTCGTGGTGGTGGGCACCGTTGTCGTGGTGGTGGGCACCGTGGTCGATGTGGTCGACGTTGTTGATGTAGTGGTCGTTGTCGTGGTCGTTGTCGTGGTGGTGTCAGCGGTCCACGTGGCGGTGAGGGTGACATTGCCATTGACTGTGCCGCTCGCGGGGTAGGTAGCGCCCGCTGCGTAGGTGTTTGTGCCGTCGCTCCACCCGGCGAAGGTGAAGCCGGTGCGCGTATAGGTGTTTGCGGGAGTGTTGAATGTTGAGCCATACACGGCGGTTGTCGGCAAGCTTGGCGCGCCTCCGGTGCCACTACCCGCTGCGTAAGTGACGGCTACCGGGTAGGACGATTTCGTTGCATTGAAGTTGGCGAGTGCTTCACTCTCGGTGATTGACGTATTGAAGATGCGGAACATGCCGATCTTGCCGTTGGCGTTCCAGTTGTTGCTCGAGAAGTTATTGTCCATCAATTGGAAGTTGCCATTCGATGCAAAGTTGCGAGTCGTTGAGGAATCGGTACAAGCATTGGGCGATGTCCCCAGCGGATTGCATGTAAGAGATTGATCGACACCGTTGATGAAAATCTTCTGACTCGTTGCCGTTGAGGTACTATCACTCATCACAAACACCATGTGTCGCCAACTGCCGTAGAGCGATGCCGCGTCAAAGCTGAGAGCCTCGCCTTTAAAGGAGTTGAAACCGAGCCGATCGTTGAAGTGGTACACGTTGTAATTGTTCGAACCCGCGGCTTGTTCCCATGAAAAGTACATCGAGCCGGATGCGTTCTGTGCCGAACCACCGTCGTCCATGTACAACCACATTTCGACCGTCACTTCGTTCAGCGGTGCAGTCGAGCCGATGGTGCCCGAAACTCGGTCGCTGTTGCTCGACTCTTTGCCAGCAAAGACCACCGCATCGGCGCCGTTAATCGTTGTTTTGGTCATGCCGCCGCTCGCCGTGGTGATGTTGGCTGAGGTGGTCAGCGATCCTTGGTTTGTCCACGATGTGCTTCCGGCTGTGTAGTCGCTCGCCCGTAGGTGCACCAATGCGGTTCGAGCACCGGTATCAAAGTTCCACGAAGAGCCCGCGGAGAGCCCTGCGTAGTTGTTGCTCGCTGAGTCGCGGAATGCACCACTATCGACGGAGACGTAGTAAGTGGTGTTCGGGCTGAGATCAGTTGCGGGGTTGATGGTGACTTGATTCGTGGAGATTGTTACGGCAGCGTTCGTTGCTTCGAGTACCTGCACAACGTCGCCGGAGGCGGTCGAACCCGTGCAACTCGCGGTGCCCGTGCAGATACGGATGTATTTGCTCGAGACTGCGGTGACGTTCTCGGAGAAGGTCACCACGAGATTGGTGTCAAGCGCGACACCGGTGGCGTCGTCTGCTGGCGACAGCGTTTGCACTGTTGGTGCAGTGGTGTCTGATGAGGCGGTCGTGAAATTGAACTCAGTTGCGGTGTAGATACCGCGATGGTCGGCTCCGCCGCTCGAAACACGGAATGCTCCAGCATCGAGAAGTACGTGATAGTCCGTGTTCTCCGCAAGACCACTAGTCGGACTTATCGTGACTGTATTCCCGCTGATTGACACTTGCGAAGTGTCATTGGCGGCAATGGTCGTCGTCGAGTTGTCAGCGGTTTTAACGATTTTTATGTTCTTGTCTGCAACGGCTTCAGGCGTTGTATTGAACGTGAGCGTGATGTTTGTGGTTGGTGCCACACCGGTTGCGCCATCGGTTGGTGTTGAACTGCTCAAGTTGAGGGTTGTTATTGCAGCATTCTTTTTTATTCGAGAAGTAGTTGCGACATAAACGACGTATCCATCAGCGGATGCTGCAGCAGCTTCGACGAAAACGGAAAGCGCGTCTGGTGATGCCCAAGTTGTGCCG
>JAFMJP010000024.1 GCA_017853375.1 Actinomycetota bacterium | reverse complement strand
CGGACATGGCGGCAATGGAGCGCTCGTTACGGGAGGAGATGGCCCGCAATACTCGCACGCTGTTGACGACCATGATCACCCTGAACGGCATCACCATCGCCGCGATCGGCGCAATGATCAAATTTCTCTGACGTCGAGCTAGATGTCGATACCGCGGGGCAGACGCTCGGGGTCGTAGTCGAGCAAACTCAACCCTTGGCGGCATGCGAATCGGTCGGTCATACCACCCACATAGGTGACTGCTTGTCGGAGCGACTCGTCGCTCTTGGGTGCACCAACGCCGTCACGAAATGCCACAGCCATGTGGTCGGGGTGGGCGTGGTAGTGCTCCACGAGTGCACGCAGAAGATCGATGACGGCCTGAGCCTGTGTGCGGGAGGCCTCGCGCATGTAGATGTTGTCGTAGTTGAATTTCCGAAATGCCGCGAGGGCATCGGCCGTGTGGCTGGTCATTCCGATGCGCCCGGAGTCGCGCGCTGCATCGATCATGGCGGTGATGAACGATTTCAACTGCGAGCCGCGCGTGACGCCGCAACGTGAACGGACTGCTTCTGGCAACGTCTCGGCAACCACCAACCCGGTGGAAACGGCGTCCTCGAAATCGTGGCATACATAGGCGATTCGATCGGCCCATGACACCACTTCGCCCTCCGGGGTTGCCGGAGCTGGCCGCGACCACGAGTGATTGCGAATGCCATCAAGTGTTTCGCTGCAGAGGTTCAGTGACGACAATGCGACATCGGCGCCCCACACCGCGTGGTCGTAGCCGCCTTCCACGTAGGGCGAGAGCGCGTCTTCGCTCGCATGTCCGCCGGGGCCGTGTCCGCAATCGTGTCCGAGGGCGATGGCTTCGGTGAGTGCCACGTTGAGGCCGAGTGCGCGGGAAACGGATACGGCAACCTGGGCCACTTCGAGTGCGTGCGTCAGGCGGGTGCGCTGGTGATCCTCCGGGAAGACGAAGACCTGTGTCTTTCCCGCCAAGCGACGGAACGACGACGCATGGAGAATGCGGTCCCGATCGCGCTCGAAGCACGTGCGAAACGCATCCGGCTCTTCGGGTTGTTGGCGGTTGCCTGCACCAAACGACCGCGTTGCATGTGGCGCGAGAAACTCCGATTCATGTGCTTCGCGCGCATCGCGGGGCACCAACTCCAGGCGCCCGGTTCCGGCCCATGAGTCGGCGTGAGCAAAGCGAATGTCACCGTCGTGTGCGTGGCCGTGCATCGTGGATGCCCACGATTCGGCGCGCGATGTCATGCCTCAACGATACGTACGGGGTATGCGCTTGTAGCGTGATTATTCGCCACAACGGCATGAGTCGTCACCAGGAGTCCACCCCATATGAGTGCGTTTGTTGACGAAGCGCAACTGAACGTGCGTGGTGGCGATGGTGGTGCCGGTTGCGTGAGCTTCCGTCGTGAGGGTCCGGTGGTGTACGGCGGTCCCAACGGTGGCGACGGCGGTGATGGTGGTGCGGTGTGGTTGATTGCCGATCACAACGTTGCGTCGCTCGTGGCATTTCGTGATCACCCGCATCGACGCGGTGAAGATGGCGTATCGGGAATGGGCAAGGATTTGCACGGACGACGTGGTCGAGATTTGGAAGTAAAGGTGCCCGAGGGAACGATCGTTCGCGACCTCTACGGCGGCGAAATTCTCGCCGACTTGCGTACGCACGGGATGCGCTGGATGGCAATTCCGGGTGGGCAGGGAGGTCGTGGCAATGCACGCTTTCTCACCAACAAGCGGCGCGCACCGAAGTTCGCCGAGCAGGGCGAACATGGTCCAACGCGTTGGTTGAAGCTCGAGCTCAAACTGATGGCCGATGTCGCTCTCGTTGGGTATCCGAACGCGGGCAAGAGCACGTTCATCTCTGCAGTGTCGGCCGCCAAACCGAAGATTGCGAACTATCCGTTCACCACATTGGAGCCGCATCTGGGGGTGGTGCGACTGGGCGAGGAAACCGAGTTCGTCATCGCCGACATTCCAGGACTCATCGAAGGTGCAAGCGAAGGGCGGGGGCTTGGTCATCAATTCCTCCGGCACATCGAGCGAGCACGAGTGTTGTGCATCCTCGCCGACCTGGTTTCGATGGAAGGCATTGCACCAGAAACCCAGGTCGAGGTGCTGTTGCACGAACTACAGGCGTACCGCCCCGAGTTGTTGGAGCGTCCACGACTGATCGTGGGTACCAAACTCGATGCCGTCGATGGTGACACCAAGGCTCGATGGGAGGCCGCTGGATGGCGAACGATGTCGTCCGTCACCGGTGCAGGTGTGCGCGACGTGGTGGGTGCACTCGCCGAGTTGGTGTACGAGGCGCGCGAGGTGCCGGCAGTGGACAACACCGAGATCACCATTCGGCCAGAGCCGGAGGGCACGCGGGTGGAGAAGGTCGGCGACAACGAGTTCCGCCTGCATGGTCGGGCGGTGGAACGTGCAGTCGCGCTCAGCGACGTGTCGTCCCCGGACGCACTCAACTACATCGACGACCGACTCACGGGTCTGGGGGTGCCACGACTCCTTGCGCGAGCCGGGGCGCATGACGGGGCAACGATTCACATCAAGGAATTCAGCTTCGAATACACGCACGTGGTGGGTTGAGGTAGCTCGATGAGAGTCGTTGCAAAGATCGGAACGTCATCGATCACCGACGATCGTGGGGCCATCAACGTTGCCATGGTGCAGTCGTTGTGTTTCCAGGTGGCGCAGCTGCGCAGCCAAGGCCATGAAGTGTTGGTGGTTACCAGTGGTGCCGTGGCTGGAGGTGTTGCGGCACTCGGGTTGTCGCAGCGTCCCACCGATACCGCGACGCTCCAGGCGCTGGCTGCAGCAGGTCAGAGTCGACTCATGGGTCACTACAACTCCGCCTTGGATGCACATGGTTTGGTGGGCGCGCAGGTGTTGTTGGTGCCGAATGACTTCATCGATCGTGCTCAGTACCTCCATGCCCGACAGACCATGTTGCGCCTGTTGGAGTTGGGTTGTGTCCCGGTCATCAACGAAAACGATGCCATTGCCAGCGACGAGATTCGATTCGGCGACAACGACCGTATTGCTGCATTGGTCGCCCACAGCGTGGATGCCGATGTATTGGTGCTGCTCACCGATACGGACGGCTTGTTCACCGCCGACCCCGCAACGGATTCGTCGGCGACGCTCATCGAGCAAGTCTCGGCCTCCGACGAACTCATGACCGTGCGCGCAGGCGCTTCCGGTACGGCGCGTGGAAGCGGCGGGATGGCATCCAAGTTGACGGCAGCTCGAATTGCCAGTTGGTCGGGTGTGCGCACGGTGATTGCGCGTGCGTCACGTGCATCGGTGTTGCAGGATGCAGTGTCGGGAAAGAGTGCGGTTGGCACCACGTTTGCGGCTCACGATCGAAGTTTGACGGCACGAAAGTTGTGGATCGCGTTTGCCGCACAGCCCGCCGGTCGAGTCACCGTCGATGATGGTGCCCGCTCTGCGCTCGTTGCGAGGGGAGTCTCGCTCCTGCACGCAGGCGTGGTGGAAGTTCGTGGTGGATTTTCCGCCGGCGATGTGGTGGAAATCGCAGATACGACAGGCGTGGTTCTGGCTCGCGGATTGGTTCGTGTGGACGAGCGCCATGCGGCTGCAGCGGCCGGGAAGAAGAGTTCAGAGTTGTCCGACGAGGTGCCTGTCGAGTTGGTTCACCGCGACGACCTCATCGTCTACTGAACAACAGTCCGGGCAGGTGTGGCGTGCCGTGTCGTCGTGACATGGTCTCTACTGCCACGACGGAAAACACCAGGTACGAAATGGCGAACGCCAGTCCAAGGCCGTGCACGTCGTAGCGATCGGCCAGCGGGACTGCCAACACGATGTTGAGAGCGTTTTGTCCGAGGTTGATGAGAAACGGCGTACGCGTGTCGCTGTGGCTGTAGAAACCGCGAAGTGCGAAGAGGTACAAGGAGAATCCCACCAAGCCGACACCCAAACCGCTGAGGGCGCGAGCGGTGGTGGCGACTGCATCGTCACTGAACGCCCCCCAACCGAGGAGTACGCGAACGATCGGCGCGGCAAACACCGTCAATGCGATCGATGGCACCAGCGTGAGTGCCACGGTGGAGCGAGCGCTTCCGATGAATCGCTGGGCAAACTCCGTGCGGTCGTGTCGTGCAACGGCTCGGGCCATCAGCGGTGCGCTGGTGGTCACGATGGTGACCGCAAGCAGCCCGTGTGGCAATTGAAAAATGGTCATTGCTTTTGCGTAGGCATCCAGTCGGCCGGATCCGGGGTCGGCCAGATTCTTGATCACGATGAGTGCCGCCTGGTTTGCTGCGATGTATCCGATGGCCCAGCCGGACACCTTGAAAAGCTCTCGCACGGCATCGTGCCTCGGAGCAAAGACGGGTCGGGGGAACACGCCGGCCCGTATCGCAACCGACATGACGATGAGGGCCATCACCGCAATACCGAGAGTTGGGCCGAGCGAAAACCACCAGAAGAGTCGCGATCCGGAATCGGCAGCAGCGAGCGAAACCTCGGCAATCGACGAATCGCTGCGCAACCCGAGAAGGGCAACGATTGCAACCACGTTGGATGCCACCGGAGCCCACGCAGCAGCCAAGAACCTTCCGCCCGCATTCAACACTGCGGCTGCAAGCGCATTGAGGCCGTAGAAAAAGATCTGCAAGAGGAACACTCGGGTGAGGGCGGTGCCGACGCCATGGAAGATGTCTGCATCCCCTGCGGGTGACAGTGAGTACAGCCGGAATATCGCCGGCGCCGCCAACACGGCAAGAACGGTGATCACACCGAGGGCCACGAGTCCCGTGCCGAACACCGCAGCCGTTCCGTCACGATCGTGTCGTTCGCGTTGCGCCACGAAGAGCGGTACCAGTACGGCCGTGAGGGTGCCGCCGAGGAGCAGCTCGTAGATCACGTTCGGCGCATTGTTGCCCACATCGAATGCATCGGCCAGCGCGGTTTGCCCGATCACCGCGGCAAACACGACGAGGCGAGCCAACCCCGTCACTCGTGATGCCAGCGTTCCGCCAGCCACACCGAGATTGCTCGCGAACTGCGAGCGTTCAGTCATCGTGCTCAAATGCTATTGCCAGCGCTCGTTCGCAGAGTGCATTCCTGAGTAGCCTTACCGTGATGACAAACGCATTCGCCTCCGTTGCGCAGGTGCGTGATGGTCTCAAGAAAATCAACTATCTCGCCGACGACGGCATCGCCGGAGTGGTGTACCTCGCCCAGCGTCTGGGTAAGCCCGTGCTCATCGAGGGTCCGGCGGGAACCGGCAAGACGCAGTTGGCAAAGAGCGTTGCCGAACTCACGGGTGCGCGTCTCATTCGTCTCCAGTGCTACGAGGGTTTGGATGAATCCAAGGCTCTGTACGAGTGGAACTACAAAAAGCAGCTGTTGCGTATCCAGGCCGACAAGACCAGTGATTCGTGGACGGAAGTGCACGACGACATCTTCAGCGACGAATTCCTCCTGACCAGGCCGCTCCTCGAAGCCATCTCTGCTCCGGATCCCGTGGTGCTCCTCATCGACGAAGTCGATCGCGTGGAAGTAGAGACTGAAGCCCTGCTCCTCGAGGTGTTGAGCGAATATCAGGTGTCGATTCCGGAACTTGGCACCATCACCGCCAAACAGATTCCGATGGTATTTCTCACGTCCAACAACACGCGCGAATTGTCCGAGGCGCTCAAGCGTCGTTGCCTGTATCTCCACGTGGATTATCCGGACATGGAGCGCGAGAAGGAAATCGTTCTGGCCAAGGTGCCCGACATCAGCGCCAACTTGGCAGATCAGATTGCGCGAATCGTTCGCAGCATCCGTCAGTTGGACTTGAAGAAGGCGCCTTCGGTAAGCGAAACCCTCGACTGGGCCCGCACGCTCATCTTGTTGGGTGTCGACCACATCGACGCCGAGCAAGCCAAGGAAACGCTCCACGTGTTGCTCAAATACCAAACCGATATCGCAAAGGCCGCCAAAGAGCTGTCGGTCGACGAATAGAGGACACGTGCCGGTCATCGACTTGATGTCGGGTTTCGTGGGGGAATTGCGACGTGCAGGCCTCCCGGTAAGCCTCACGGAAAATCTTGATGCGATGGAAGCCGTCAAGGTGATCCCCATCGAGGATCGCGAGGCATTCAAGTACGCACTCGGTGCCACGTTGGTGAAGAACTCTTCGCATTGGCGAGTATTCGAAACCATCTTCGAGGTGTACTTCTCCCTCCGCGGATCGCAGTACAACATCGTCGATCCGAGCGAAGATCAAGCCGACGAGTTCTGGCGTGATGAGCAGGATCAGGCCCAACTGGGACAAGGCGAAGGTCGGGGAGCCGGTGGCGGTGGGCTCGAAGCCCTGACTCCGGAGGAACTTGCAAACATGCTCATGCGCGCGCTGATGCAGGGTGATCAAGCGATGATGCGGGCATTGGCACGACAGTCGGTGGCGCGCTTTGCGGGTATGGAGCCGGGGCGTCCCGTGGGTGGCACGTATTACCTGTATCGAACGTTGCGCAACCTCGATCTCGACAACATGCTGGCCAAGCTCATGGAAGCCGGCAAGGCATCGTCGCAACGTGAGTCCACCAGCCTCGAACAACGTTTGGCCAAGGACGAGTACGAGATGCGCATCGAGCAGTTCAAGAAGGAGGTCGAGGCGGAGATTCGTCGCCGACTCGTTGCCGACCGAGGTGCCGAGGCCATGGCAAAGACGCTTCGCAAACCGCTACCCGAAGACGTGGAGTTCATGCACGCAAGCCGAGAAGAAATGCAGTCGCTGAAGAAGGCGCTGTTTCCGCTCACGCGCAAGCTCGCCGCGCGATTGGCGCGAAAACGTCGTCACGGCAGAAAAGGTCCGCTCGACTTTCGCAACACCGTTCGCCACTCGCTCAGCTATGGCGGAGTGCCGGCGGAGCCGAAGTTCAAGTACCCGCGGCCAGCCAAGCCGGAGTTGATGGTCGTTGCCGACATCTCGGGCAGCGTCGCAGCGTTTGCCCGGTTCACGCTGATGCTCGTCTACGCAATCCAAAGTCAGTTCAGCAAGGTGCGCTCCTTCGTCTTCATCGATGGCATCGACGAAGTCACCAAGCATTTCCGCGCAACCGAAGACATCCAGGAGGCCATCCACAAGGTCAACACCGAAGCCGATGTGGTGTGGGTGGATGGCCACAGTGATTACGGGCATGCCTTCGAAGTGTTCTGGGAGCGTTACGGCAAGGACATCAATCCCAAGACCACGGTGTTGCTCCTTGGGGATGCGCGCAACAACTATCACGCGTCGCAAAGTTGGGTGGTGAAGGAGATGCGCAAACACGCCCGGCACGTGTACTGGTTGAACCCCGAGCCGCGCTCCTATTGGAACACGGGCGACTCCATCGTTGGCGAATATGGCGGTCATACCGATGGCGTGTACGAGTGTCGAAATCTGCGTCAACTCGAAGGGTTCGTCGAAAAGCTCGTATGACCGACACTCGCGTGGTGCTCGTGCGTCACGGCGAATCATTCGCCACGGTCGATCGCTACATCGGCGGTCTGCGCAGTTGCAAGGGCCTCACCGACCTCGGCAAGGCGCAAGCCAAGGCACTCGGGGAGCGCCTCGCACGAACCTCGGAACTGAACGTCGATGCAGTGGTGTCGAGTTCGTATCCTCGCGCCAAGCAAACCGCCGACATTTACGGTCCGTTCATCGGCCATGCAGACATAGACGTTCGTCCGGGTTTCGGCGAACACGATCCGGGTCCGGTGTGCGATGGCATGAAGTTCGATGACTTCGTCGCCCAATATGGTCGCCCGGATTTCAACGGCGATCCCGATGCTGTTGTATTTCCGGGCGGGGAAACCCTCGCGCAATTCCATGCTCGTGTGATCGCCGCATTTCAGGAACTCGAGCGCGACTATCGCGGGAAAACGGTGATGGTGACGTGCCATGGCGGCACGATCGATGCGTTGTTGCGCCACTGTTTGCAAACTTCGCAAACGGGCAAATTCGAGGTGTACACCAAGAACTGTTCCCTTACCGAGCTGTTTCGTCCCCGGGAAAACATCTGGCGGTTGTTGCGTTACAACGACCACGCCCATCTCGCCGACCTGGTGTAGCTCGTGTCGCATGACGTTGTGGTCGTCGGCGGCGGACCGGCCGGTGCAGCCCTGGCGAACTCGTTGGCACAGCGAAACGTGGATGTGGTGGTGCTGTCGCCAACCACGCCGTGGAACGCCACGTATGGGTCGTGGCGCGACGACGTGTCCGAGGCAGAACTCGGGTGTCCACTCGACGATGTTCTTCGAGATGGTTGGAACACCGTTCGCGTGGTGGGGAAGCGTGAGCACCTCCTGCAACGCCCGTACGTGGTGTTCGACAATGTGCGACTTCGTTCCGCTTTGTTGCGTGATGTGGCCGTACACGAAGGAGCCGCCAACGGAGTGACGCACGGTGCCAACTCCAGCACCGTGCATCTGGCGGATGGGACCACGCTGGAGGCTGCGCTGGTGGTGGACGCCACCGGCAGTGGTGTCTTGCTTGCGCCACGCGACAACGGTGCATCTGCTGCGCCACGCGACCACGCCGGCGCCCAGACGGCATTCGGTCTCCTTGTAGATGCGAATACTGCACGGCTGGTTGGTGTGCAGCCAGAGGTGTTTACGTTGATGGATTGGAGCCGACCGCCGACGTTTCTCTACGGCGCACCATTCGCCGATGGCTCGGTGCTCTTGGAGGAAACCTCGCTGTACGCAAATCCGCCTCGGCCCATCGATCAGCTCGAAGCTCGGCTTTCAGCCAGGCTGGGCGATGGTGCATCAACGCGTGGTGACGGAACACCCGCAACGACCTACGGCAGCGAGCGGGTCACGATTCCCATGGGTGATCCATTGCCGATGCGCACCACGCGTGTGGTGGGGTTTGGTGCGTCGGCAGGCTACGTCCATCCGGTAACGGGCTACTCGGTTGCTGCTTCGTTGCGGGCTGCACCGAGAGTGGCTGGCGCAATCCAATTCCATTTGGCACGACGGCAGACCGGCAGCGGTCTTGCACTTGCCGTGTGGAATGCGGTCTGGCCGGTTGCGCACGTTCGTGCCAGGGCGTGGCACGAGATGGGGCTCGAGGTGCTGCAGTCGCTCCCTGACGCGGCAGTGGCCGAGTTTTTTGATGCGTTCTTTTCGCTGCCAACCCACCAATGGTCGGCGTATTTACGGATCGATGCTTCGCCCAGCGAGGTGCGTCGAGCAATGCTCGGTGTGTTTCGCCGTGTGGGCGCCGCCACTCGATTCAGGCTGATGTCGTCGCCCGGCGCGTTGCTGCGAGCGATCGCCGCACGATGAACACCCACGCCACCACGGCGCAGAGTGAGAAAATCCACCATTGCATGACGTACGACAAGTGTGGTCCGAGCGTGAGTTGGGGGTCGGCGATTCGTGACAGCATCGGCGAGTCGGCCGGGTTGCTGCCGAGCAGATCTACGTAGACGGGGAGAACCTCTCCGGGCAGTTGCGCAGCAAGACGCGGAATGTCGATGCGCTGGATTTCGCGCAACGTACCTTCGGCAGCATCACTGAGTTCGCCTCGCTCGCGTTCATCAGAGACGCGAACTCGTCCAAGAATGGTGACACGACCCTCGGGTGGGGCGGGCACTGTCTCGGCAAGCGGGATGAATCCACGGTTGACCAGCAAGATCCGTCCGTCATCCAACTGCAGTGCCGACACGGGGTCCACTCCTGCCTGACCGTTTTGAGACACGTTGACGAGGAGTGTGTCGGCATCGGGGAGGTACTCGCCGGTTGCCGTGAGCGGGTACCACTCGAGATTCGCCATATTGGAATCGATCGACAGCACTTCATCGGGCGAACGAGGTTCGACTTGTGCGCGGGCTCGTACTGCGTCGTTAAATGTGGCACGCTCGTTGTGACGATCAAGTTGCCAGAATCCGAGTCCCACCATCACGGCAACCAATACGATCGTGAACAGATGGAGAGCCAACATTTTGACTGACAACAACACGCGCACCACGATGCCCGCAACGCTAACCAGCGCCGTACTCGTGTACGACGGTGAGTGCGAGTTTTGCAAGGCGTGTGTCGGGTTTCTCGCTCGCCGCACGACTCGTCCGCTCGTGAGCGTGGCCTATCAACATGCGAATCTCGAAACCTTGGGTCTGACTCGTGCGGAGTGCGAAGAGGCAGTGCAGTGGGTGGACGTCGCGGGGGAGGCGGCTTCGGCGCACGTCGCGGTTGCGCGGGCGCTGCGCAATGCTCGCAAGCCCTGGCCACTGGTGGGTCGTCTCATCTTGTTGCCTGGAGTACGCCCGATCGCTGCAATGGTGTACCGCCGAGTGGCCGCACGACGAAGGTGCGCAGCCCCAACTCCGCCCGTTGGGTGAAATCACGCTACCGCTAGTCTGGGAGCGCTACATCACGAGCGACCATACGGTCCGGCAACCGGGAATCCACGGTGCCAAGTCACTTCGGTGGCGATGTGGTCCCGCAAGGGACAACGGATCGCATGGTGGCAGAACCCACGAAGGAACCTCACATGCAACGCACCGACTATCCCGCCACAGGAGCGTGGGATTCGTCGCAGCCTGCAGGGCGTCGTCAATTCCTGTCACTGGGTGAGCGTGCCGTGGCGCTCGACGTCGGCGTCACATTGCGCGACGTGGTCATTGCGTACGAAACGTGGGGCACGCTGAACGCGGAGCGGTCGAATGCAATCCTCGTCTGTCACGCGTGGACGGGCGACAGTCACGTGGCGGGCGCGGCGGACGAGGGACATCCCACGCCCGGATGGTGGGAAGGCTTGGTGGGTCCGGGTCTGGCAATCGATACCAACGAGTGGTTCGTGGTGTGCAGCAATGTGTTGGGCGGATGTCAAGGCACCACCGGGCCTGCATCGATCCATCCGGATGACGGAGTCCCGTACGGCTCGCGCTTTCCGGTGATCACGGTTCGCGACATGGTGCGAGCTCAGGTGCGTCTCGCTGATCACCTCGAGGTTCGCCGATGGCACTCGGTGATCGGTGGATCGATGGGTGGAATGCAGGCGTTGGAGTGGGCCATTACGTATCCCGATCGTGTTGCCTCACTTGCGGTCATTGGTACCTGCGCACAGTCGACCGCGCAACAAATTGCCTGGGGTGCCATCGGGCGCCGAGCCATTCGGCTCGATCCCAAGTGGCGTGGTGGTGACTACTACGACGCTGCAATTGGTGACGGTCCGTGGGAGGGACTGGCGATTGCTCGAATGGTGGCCCAAGTGACGTTTCGTAGTGACAACGTGTTCACCGACAGATTCGGTCGTGATCTTGCCGACATGGACGCCGAGAACAACGGCATCGGCCTGTGGGACAAGTTCGAGGTCGAGCGCTACCTCGACCACCATGGCGACCGACTCATTCGTCGGTTCGATGCCAACAGCTATCTGCTGATCGGTAAAGCCATGGATCTGCACGATGTGGCGCGTGGTCGGGGCGGTTTGGAAAAGGCAATGGCACGCATCACAGCGCCAACACTGGCAATGGGTATTTCAAGCGACATCCTGTATCCGGTGTATCAGCAACGTCACATCTGCGAGCTCGTGGCACGCAACGGTGTTCGGGCGCAGTACGCGGAAATCTCCTCACCGCACGGTCACGACGCGTTCTTGATCGATCTCCCGCAGGTGGGTGCACCACTCACCAAGTTGTTGACGTCGCTCTAGTCGAGCGTTGTCCCCATCCCGCTCAGGGCACCAATCGGTCGAGCACCGGCACGCAGCGGCTGGACTGTGGCACTCGAATGGTTGCACCCACGTCGGATGTGGAGCGCACTTCGTAGAAGCGACGATTCTTCTCGCTGTCGTTCACGGCGCCAACCACCTTCCACACACCGCGCAAGTTTCCACTTCGTCGAGTACGGGCGTAGACGAGCAGTTCATTTCCGTCGACGCTCACCTTCACATCGCGCCAACGCGGCCGATCGTTTGCGTCCTGCGGGTGTACGTGCATTCTGCACATGAACTTGCTGCCGTCCTTCGACGACCAGTGGGGTTCCATGCCCCAACCCACCCATGCCAGGAAACCCACGATGGCAAGGAAGGCGATGGTGGAGAGCAGATTGGTCACGCAACTAGTTTGGCAGCGTGATCGTGGGACTGTTGCTCATCGTGATCGGCGTGGCACTCGCGGCGGTCACCGCCTGGTTTTGGTATTCGGCACGTCCCGACAACCCGGTGTTGGCTCCGCTCGAGGTAATGGGGGAGAAAGCATTCAAGGATGCAGACGAAGCAACCCGCAAGGAGATGTTGCGGCGTGCACGTGCCGAGCACGAGGCAGTGATCGTCGAACCGCTCCCGCGCTCGAGTGGTGACGACGAACTACGGTAGAGCCGTGAGTTTTGATCCCAACGCCATGGTGCAGCGATTCAAGGAGCGTGCAGCGGCAGTTCGCAAGCGCCCGCTTCCTCCCGTCGCCGGTGAAGAACGCCAACACTTCATCGCTCAGGCCAATTCGGATTTCCAGGATTTTGCGATGATCGGCGATGCCCAGGCGTCGCTCGATGACGGCATCCTTACATTGCGCATCGATCTGCGCCCCGCTGACAAGCGCTCGTAGTCGGGTTCGCAGCGTGGCACTGGAAGCTGCTCGGAGCGTTGCGTGATGTCGGCGAGCACCGGCGCATTGCATCGACATCGGGCCGCGCCGACGGTGGCGGTGGTGGTGGCGGTGGTGGCGTGGGCGATCGGGCCGATCTTCGTGTCCAGCCTCACGATTTCGCTTCCCACCATCGTGTTGTACCGCCAGCTCATGTGGTTGCCGATGTTGTTCACGCTGTCGCACCTTGCAGGTGACGGCTTCACTCGACACCACATGGCAGTGGCGTGGAAACCCGGAATCTTCTTCTCGGTTTCCGCGGCCCTGAGTTTCGGCTCCTTCCAAGAAACGACGATCGCCAACGCGACGTTGATCGGCAGTCTCACGCCTGCGGTGCTGTTGTTCCTGGCGCCGCGGATCTTGGGGGAGAAAATCACGGCGCAACGCGTGGTGTATTCGCTCGTGAGCTTCGTCGGTGTGGTTGCCGTCGTGGTGGGTGCAGATTCGGGGAGTGCGGCGAGTGAGCACAGCCTCGCGGGTGACGCCATGGCCCTGGGGAACATGTTGGTCTGGACGGTGTACTTCATTGCCGCCAAACGCGCTCGCGACGAGGGAATGAATACGTGGTCGTTCCTCACTGGTGTGTGTCTCACCAACGTCGTTCTCGCGGTTCCGTGGGCGCTCTTGACGAGCGACGATCTTGGCGCAGTCACATCGCGTGATTGGTTCTTCCTCCTGCTCATGATGCTGATTCCTGGAACCATCGGTCATTATCTGATGACGTGGGCACAGCGTTATCTCGATACCACGGTCTCGTCGCTGATTACGCTCGGCGGACCGGTGATTTCGACCGCATTGGCGTTCATATTCCTTGGTCAGGGTGTGGCAATCGTGCAGGTGCTCGGCGGAATCGTGGTGTTGTTGGGCTTGGGTGGTGTCATCCTCACCACGAGTTCGGTTCGCACCACCGGAAGCGACACGGTGGGGACTGCCGACCCGTTGCTAAACTCAAATCCCTAACGCGGACGTGGCTCAGTTGGTAGAGCATCACCTTGCCAAGGTGAGGGTCGCGGGTTCGAATCCCGTCGTCCGCTCCATTCGAGTCGTGTTGCGCGCCGCCTTGTCTTGCCGCCTGGTGTTGGCATCGATCCTCGTTGCGTCTGTTGGGGCATGCGCTGGCGAGCCGCGATACGACGCAGTCGTTGCAGCCGCAAGCGACACCCGGGATGCCTTCGCCGAAGTCGCGGCCCTCGCCGACGCCGAGTTCGACGTGAAGGTGGGGTTCGTTTTTGGTTCATCGGGGCTCTTGCGAGAACAGTTGCTGGCCGGCGCCCCGTACGACGTCTACGTATCGGCCAACGGCGCATTCGTCGACGAGGTGGTGGCGGCTGGGTTTGGTGATCTCGCTACGCGAGACGCATTCGCCATGGGTCGACTTGCGGTGATTTCCGCGGACGGTGTCGAACTGCCCGGCGCAGCGAGCGAACTGGCCGACTATTCCCGAGTGGTGATCGCGAACCCGGCTCACGCTCCGTACGGGGTTGCTGCCCGAGAAGCTCTGCTCGCTCTCGGGCTGTATGACCAAATGGAGGACGGCCTGGTGTTGGCGGACAACGTGGCGGATGCGGTCCGCATCGTGCAGGCCGGAGAGGCAGACATTGGCATCGTCGCATTGTCGTTGGTGATCGACGATCCACACCTGCTGCTCGAGGAGTCGTTGCATCAGCCGATCCGGCAGACGCTCGTCATCACCGCTCGGGGAAGCGACAATCCTGCGGCACGGGCGTTCGTCGCCGCTCTGCAGTCCGCGGAGGGTCGCGCTATTTTGCTCCGCTACGGCTTTACGGTGAAGTCGTGAACGACTGGTTTCCTCTCTGGCTGTCGCTACGGGTGTCGCTGATTGCCACGATGGTTGCCGGAGTCGTGGGGGTTGCGCTGGCGTATCTCCTTGCAAAATGGCGGTCTCGTTGGGCGTCGGTCGTGGAAGCACTCGTCACCTTGCCCATCGTGTTGCCGCCGACGGTGTTGGGCTATTACTTGCTCACGCTTCTGGGCACGCGTTCGGCTCTCGGCGGGGCCTGGCAGAGCGCGTTCGGATCCCCACTGGTATTCACCGAGTCCGGTGCAGTCGTTGCCGCAACCGTCTCGGCACTTCCTTTCGTCATCCGCGCAGCACGCGCTGCAATCAGCAATGTCGATACGCGAGTGGAAGAGTCGGCTCGGGTGATGGGGCTGTCGGAGTGGAGCGTGGCGAGAGTGGTGACATTGCCATTGGCCGCGCGCGGTATCGGCGCGGGCGTGGCGCTGGGTTTTGCGCGAGCCCTGGGTGACTTCGGCGCCACGGTGATGGTGGCCGGCAACATCCCTGGTCAAACCCAGACGCTTCCCGTGGCGGTTTATGATGCGGTCCAAGCCGGCGATGACGCAGCCGCTCGCACCGGATCGCTCGTACTGGGAGCCATTGCAATCGTGGTTCTGGTTCTCGTGACGCAAGTGTTTGGGAGGCGTCGATGAGCGCGCTCCACGTGGATGTTCGGGTTGAAGTGCCGGGCTTCGGTGTGGACGCAAGCTTCTCGGTGGGGCCGGGAATCACGGTGCTGTCCGGTCCATCCGGATCGGGGAAGAGTCTCACGCTGGCGGCCGTGGCAGGAACGCTGCGGCCGGTGCGTGGCGTCATTCGCGTCGACGACGTGGTGTTTGCCGACGTGGAGCACGGTGTACATCTGCGTTCGCAGGATCGTCGATTGGGCGTGGTGTACCAACATGCGGCATTGCTCGATCACCGTTCGCCGCGTGACAACGTTGCGCTTGCCGTTCGCGATGATGACATGGCGACACGACGTGCCGTTGCCCTGGAGCTGCTGGGGCGTGTCGGGGCGGGCGCTTTGGCGAGTGCAAAGACCAGATCTCTGAGCGGAGGTGAGCGCCAGCGTGTTGCCTTGGCGCGGGCAATCGCAGGAAATCCGAGAATGCTGCTGCTGGATGAACCGTTCAGTTCGCTGGATGCACCATCACGCGCCGAGCTGCGGACACTCTTGAAGGTGCTCGTTGTCGAGCATCAACTCATTGCTCTCGTCGTGACCCACGATCAGGCTGATGTTGACGCGTTGGCAGATCGCGTCGTGGTGTACGAACCGGGACGGACCGTTTCGGCATCGGAATGAAACCACTCGTCCGAGCCATGTATTCCGCGTAGCCGGGCTTGCGCTTGGCCAACAAGCGATCGAGCATGGCGGCGCCCGACACCCGTACCAACAACACCGTCATGACGGCTGCGCCAAGAAACGCCCACATGCCCGCACCCTGTGTTGAGCCAACGATGGCAAGACCCCACCACACCATCGCATCACCGAAGTAGTTGGGGTGCCGTGTGAGCGCCCACAGGCCCTGGTCCATGATCCGGCCCTCGTTGCGTGGATCACGCTTGAAGCGCGCGAGTTGGGCGTCGCCAACTGCTTCGAAGTACATGCCGATAGCCCACACCACGAATCCGAGCAACACGAGGAAACCTGCAGCTGCATCGGTATCGCGTTGCCCCATGGTGACGGGGAGCGACACCACGAACATGAGGGCACCCTGGAGACCGAACACGGTGTACAGGCTGACGATGGCGAATCGGTCACCGTGTTTGCGTCGCATTGCCTGATATCGAAAATCCTCTCCTTTGCCGAGATTGCGCTTGGCAAGATAACCGGCAAGACGCAGACCCCACACCGTGACCATGAGCAGCAGCAACCAGTTGCCGCCGCCCGAAGCGCCGGTGACGAACTTGGCCGACCATGCCACCACTACAAAGCCCAGACCCCACACGATGTCGACGATCGATGCATCTCGTCGAAGTAGCGACACCGACCAGGTGGCAAGCATCAAACATGTCACGGTGACGATTGCCGCCAGGAGAACGGTGGAGGTGTCAGCCACGCACTGAGAGTAGGCGTGTTGGGGTCGCTCAATGGGGATTCCCTGGTGCGTGGTCGGGCGTTGCTCGTGCGTTGTGACTTTGCCAAAGTGGTGCGAGCCTTGACGGGTGCTTACCGTTCGCAATCTCAGCGTCGAAGTGGGTGCACGTTTGGTGGTGAGCGACGCCAGTTTCTCGGTGATGCCGCGCGACAAGGTGGGCTTGGTTGGTCGCAATGGTGCGGGTAAAACCAGTCTCTTCAAGGTGCTTGGTGGCGCAAACGAACCCAAGTCGGGCACCATCACCCGTGGTGGCGCATTCGGCTATTTGCCGCAAGATCCCCGCATTGCCGGGGCATTCGATGGTCGTACCGCGGTCTCGCACATTCTGTCGTCACGCGGGATTGACGACGACATCACCCGTATGGAGAAACTGCGCATCGCCATGGAAGAGCGCCCCGACGAACAGAACATCGCGAGGTTTTCCAAGGCCCAGGACGACTTCGAGCGCAAGGGTGGCTATGCCGCAAACAGTGAAGCGCGGGCAATCGCAGCAGGCCTGGGTTTGAAGGCAGATCGCTTGGATCTGCAACTCGGGGTGCTGTCGGGTGGCGAACGTCGACGAGTGGAATTGTGCCGAATTCTGTACGGCGGGAGCGAAACGTTGCTGCTGGACGAACCCACCAATCACCTCGATGTCGACGCCAAGATGTGGATGCTCGAGTTCCTTCGCAACTACAAAGGTGCACTGCTCGTCATCAGTCACGACTTGGAGCTGCTGGACGAGGCAATCACTCGCGTGTTGCACTTGGATCGGCCCGCGGAGGCCGACACCGGCCACATCGTGGAGTATCGCGGCACCTACTCGCAGTATCTGCGCGCTCGTGAAGCCGACGAAGCTCGCGCAGCAAAGATGGCCACTCAGCAGGCGAAGGAAATCGAGCGTCTGCAGCGAGTGGTGGATCGTTTTGGTGCCAAGGCGTCGAAGGCGTCCATGGCCAAGAGCATCGAGAAGCGCATCGATCGTCTCGACGCGGAACGAGTGCATGCGCCCCGAGCCAAGCGCACACTTGCGGTCAAGTTTCCCGATGCTCCAAGTTGTGGCGAAACGGTACTCACCGCCACCGGTTTGCGAAAAACGTACGGCGGCCCCGACGTGTTCCACGACGTGAGCTTTGACTTGGGGCGAGGCGAGCGTTTGCTGGTGCTCGGGTTGAACGGTGCGGGAAAAACGTCGTTGCTACGCATCGTGGCAGGGGAGTCCAAACCCGACGACGGCGAAGTGGAGTTCGGCTACCAGGTGCAGGCGGGTTACTACGCACAGGAACACGACAACCTCGTCGGCGAGAAGACGCTCATCGACCACATGCGGGAGATGGCACCGGCACGATTGGGGCTCACCGAAACTCAACTGCGCGGCATGCTTGGCTCGTTCGGGCTGTCGGGTGACAAGGTGTTCCAGGAGTCGTCCACTCTTTCGGGTGGCGAGAAGACGAAGTTGGCGTTGGCCATGTTGATGGTGGGCCGGAACAATTTGTTGCTGCTCGACGAGCCCACCAACAACCTCGATCCATCGAGCCGCGATGCGGTTGCCGCGGCATTGTCGGAGTGGAACGGCGCAATCGTGCTCGTGAGCCACGACACCGACTTCGTCGAGCAACTTGCACCAACCAAGGTGCTGGTCATGCCGGATGGTCAAGTGGACTACTACAGCGAGTCGTGGCTGGACATCGTGAGCCTGGCGTAGCGC
>JAFMJP010000111.1 GCA_017853375.1 Actinomycetota bacterium | reverse complement strand
CCCTCGACATTGCATTGCAGTGGAACACCGGGTATTACGAAGGCATTTATGGCTATGCCAACGGCATTTCCACGGTGGAAGGTGGCATGCACGTGGAAGGTTTCAAAACCGCACTCACGTCGGTGGTGAACAAATACGCGCGAGCCTCGGGCGGGTTGAAAGAGAAGGATGAGAATCTGCTCGGCGAAGACATTCGCGAGGGTGTCACTGCGGTGGTGTCGGTGAAGTTGCGTGAGCCGCAGTTCGAAGGACAAACCAAGGCAAAACTCGGCAACGTATCAATGCGATCGTTCGTGCAGAAGGAAACCAACACAAAGCTGGAAGAGTGGTTCCAAGAAAATCCCACCGAAGCGAACAGGGTGGTGAAGAAGGCAGTGGCGGCAGCACAAGCTCGCATCGCAGCAAAGAACGCTCGCAACGCCATTCGTCGCAAGACCGCCCTTTCCGGTGCAGGTATGCCCGACAAGCTGAAGGATTGCGGTAGCGGCGATCCAGCCGAAAGCGAACTGTTCATCGTGGAGGGCGATTCCGCCGGAGGTACCGCAGTGGATGCACGCGATCCACGGACCCAAGCAATTCTTCCGATTCGCGGAAAAATCCTGAACGTCGAACGTGCCCGCCTCGACAAGATGTTGAAGAACAACGAAGTACAGGCACTCATCACCGCCATTGGCGGTGGTGTCGGCAACGACGAATTCAACATCGAAAAGGCGCGCTACCACAAAGTGATCATCTTGGCTGACGCCGATGTGGACGGTAGCCACATTCGCACGCTGCTCCTCACCTTCTTCTACCGACAGATGCGCCCAATGGTCGAGAGTGGTTACATCTACATTGCCCAACCGCCGCTGTTCTCCACCGAGGTCGGGAAAGAGAAGGTGTACTTGAAGGACGATGCCGCCAAGGCCGCATTCCTCAAGGAGCACCCAAACCACAAGAAGGAGTTCCAGCGCTTGAAGGGCCTCGGCGAAATGGATTGGCAAGAACTCAAAGGCACCACGATGGATGCAACAACACGGACCCTGTTGCAGATCAACGTTGAAGAAGCCGCCGAAGCCGAGAACATGATGAGCACACTCATGGGTGACGACGTCGAAGTACGAAAAGAATTCATCACCTCAAACGCGCGCGATGTGCGCAACCTGGACTTCTAGGAAGACGCCATGGCCAAGAAGAAACCCACGAACACACCAAAGAGTGGCGCCCGCAAAGGTGGAGCCGGTGACGGCAACGGTTCGTCCACTCTGCCGTTGTCCAGCGGCGACTCCGTACAGCCGGTGCAGCTCAAGGAAGAGATGGAACGCTCATTTCTTGACTATGCGATTTCGACCATCATGTCTCGCGCGTTGCCGGACGTCCGCGATGGACTCAAACCGGTGCATCGCCGCATCATTTGGGACATGGATCAACAGGGCTTCCGTCCCGATCGTCCGTACGTCAAATGTGCACGCGTTACTGGTGACACGATGGCGCGATATCACCCACACGGTGACGGCGCCATCTACGACGCGTTGGTGCGCATGGCACAACCGTTCTCATTGCGCCACCCGCTGATCGATTTCCACGGCAACTACGGCTCCCCAGACTTTGGGCCGGCGGCCAGCCGTTACACCGAGGCCCGTTTGCATCCGTTGGCCATGCAACTCCTGGCCGACATCGAAGAAAACACCGTTGATTTGATGCCCAACTATGACGGCACCACCGAGGAACCACGTGTGTTGCCGGCCCGGTTCCCCAACCTGTTGGTCAATGGTTCCCAGGGCATTGCCGTGGGTATGGCCACCAGTATTCCTCCACACAACCTGGGCGAAATCGTCGATGCCACTTTGCACCTCATCGATAACCCCGATGCGACGGTGAAGGATCTGATGAAGTTCGTGAAGGGCCCAGATTTTCCGACAGGTGGACTCATTCTTGGTCGCGAAGGTATCGCCGAGGCGTACAAGACCGGCCGCGGCAGCATCAAGATGCGCGCCAAGGTGGCAATCGAAGAAGGCAAGCGCGGTCAGATGCAGATTGTCGTCACCGAGTTGCCGTATCAGGCAAGCTGTTCGGCAATTGCGGCTCGAATCCAGGAACTGGTGGACAACGACGGCCTCGACGGCATCGCCGATGTGAACGACAACTCCGCGGGCGGAACCACGAACCTGATCATCACCCTGAAACGCGATGCAAACGCCAATGTGGTGATGAACAACCTGTTCAAGAACACACAGCTCCAAAGCCAGTTCCCTGTGAACATGGTTGCGTTGGTTGATGGTGTGCCACGCACCCTCAATTTGAGGGATGCCCTAGAGGGATACGTTCGCCATCAAATCGAGGTCATCACCCGGCGAAGTCAGTTCCGTCTGGACAAGGCGAAGGAACGCAACCACATCCTCGAAGGCCGTCTCAAGGCGCTCAATGTCATCGACGACATCATCAAGGTGATTCGCGCCAGCGAAGACGCCAATTCCGCCAAGGCTGCACTCATGGAGAAGAAGTTTGGTTTCACCGAACGCCAAGCCATCGACATCCTCGACATGCAGCTGCGTCAGCTCACCAAGTTGTCCCGCATCGATCTGGAAACCGAACAGAAAGAGATTCGCGCAAAGATCAAGGAACTCACGGCCATCTTGGATGATGACAAGGTGCTACGTGGTGTCATCTCTGCCGAGTTGACGAAGGTACGCGATACCTTCGCCAACCCGCGCGTATGTCAGATTGCTGCCGACGTCGGCGAAATGGGTGTGGAAGATCTCGTTGAAGACAAAGAGCTCGTCATTGTGATGACGCAAGAGCAGTACATCAAAGCGGTGTCTGCTGATTCGTTCCGCACTCAGGGTCGAGGCGGTCGAGGTGTCAGCGGTGCGCGGATGAAGAGCGACGACATCGTCAGAAACGTCATTTTCACCACTGCACACGCGTACCTGTTGTTCTTCTCCAACCGTGGACGCGTGTATCGACTGCGTGCACTGGAAGTTCCTGAACGTGAACGCACCGCCAAAGGCATCCCGATCGTCAATTTGCTGCCGCTTCAGCAGGGTGAAACGATCCAAGCCATCATCGACACCCGTGAATTCCCTGGTGAACGCAATCTGTTCTTTGCGACCAAACAAGGGCAGGTGAAGAAGACAAAGTTCGACGAGTACGACTCCAGTCGTCGCGATGGATTGATTGCGCTCAAGTTGCGTCCGAAGGACGAGTTGGTGCGTGTCATCGAAACCAATGGCACCAACGACGTGTTCATGGTGACCCGCGGTGGTCAAACCATTCGATTCAGCGAAAAGCAAGTGCGCCCCATGGGCCGCACGGCTGCCGGTGTGCGCGGAATGAAGATGCGCGGCTCCGACGAAGTGGTTGCACTTGATGTGGCCAGTGACGACTCATCCATCTTGATGATTACCGAGTCGGGATACGGCAAGCGAACACAGATCTCACACTTTGCTCGCAAGGGCCGCGGCGGCATGGGCATGATCGGCATCAAACTCACCGGCAAGAAAGGTCGCGTCGTAGCTGCGTTCATGGTTGGTTTGGAAGACGAGATCGTCGTCGTCGCATCGGGTGGCACCACCATTCGTATGCCAGTTCGTGAAATCTCCAGTCAGGGTCGCGCCGCAACGGGTGTGCGTGTGATGACCCTCGAGTCCGGTCAAGTTGTGGCCTCGGTGGCACCAATCTTCGCCGGCGACGACGCATAGTCACATCGCATCCCACTGCATTCCGATACCAAATGATGTCGCGCATCCCGCAACATGACCATGGTGCAATCTCGACTTTGATGGTCGGGGTCATGGTGCTCGCATCGGCGTGCGTGATTGGTATCGCAGAGACGTCTCAACACATGGTGAGACTGCAACACGCCGTTACAGCTGCGGAAGCACTCGCAATTGCTGCCGCTGCAGGGCGAGACATCACACCAGTGTTGCTCCAGTACGACATTGTGGACCACGAAGTAGAACACAACGGATTAGTGGTCATCGTGCGCGTCGAACGAAACGGTGTGACGGCCGAGGCAAGTGCCACAAATCATCGTCATACACTTGAGAGAGATTCATGAGTACCACGTCCTTGCCACCAACATCTCGCAGTAGTGGTCGCCCACGAATGCGACGGGTCACTCGGGTGGTTCGTGACATCGATGTATGGAGCGTGTTCAAAGTTGGATTGATTTTCCATCTCGTACTCTTCGTGGTTGCGCTCGTTGCAGTTACTCTGTTGTGGAGTGTCGCCAATAGCACCGGCACCATTGACAATGTCGAGAACTTCTTCGAGTCTTTCGGGTGGGAGAGCTTCTCGTTTGACGGATCTGCGCTGTTCGGCAACTTCGTAGCCTTCGGGCTGCTGGCGGCAATCCTCGGAACGGCACTGTGGGTGGTGGGAGCGGTGATGTTCAACCTCATCACGGAACTGGTCGGAGGTGTTCGCGTCACGGTATTGGAAGAAGAAGTGGTCCTCTCCTCG
>JAFMJP010000023.1 GCA_017853375.1 Actinomycetota bacterium | reverse complement strand
GTTGATGATCGTGAACACATACGGCGGCAGGTTGCTGATGCGCCGAAAGTCCACGGGTCAAGCCTAAGTCGCGCTGGCAAATCGAGGCAGGAGCGCAGCACCAATCGCACCGGCGTGCTCGCCGAGTTGTGCAACTCGGAGGTCCGGATGCTGTCGTTGCTCGGGTGAGTACAACGTTTCCAGGAACCAGCGTCGCAACATCGGCATGAAGAAGTCCGCCGCTACCGAGACACCACCTCCGATCACGATGACATCGGGGTCGCTCACGTTTGCGAGATTGGAGAGACCGATTGCCAGCCAGCGTGCGTAGGCCTCCAACACCGTGACCGCATCAGCGTCGCCTTGCCGAGCACGTTCGATGACGCTCTCACCCGACTCCCCGCTGGCGAGCATGCGGAGTCCTCGGCCGGATGCGTAGACCTCCCAGCAGCCTTTGCGACCGCAGGTGCACCGCGGTCCGTCCGGATTCACCACCATGTGCCCGATCTCCCCTGCGAATCCGTTCACTCCTCGCTGCAGAGTCCCGTTCACGACATGTCCACCGCCGATACCCGTACCGAGGGTGACCATCCACATGTTTCGCGACTCGCGGCCGGCGCCGAATCGCCATTCAGCCAGAGCCGACGCGTTGCCGTCATTGTCCACCCAAATTGGGCGGCCGAGTCGGGCTGCAAGTTCGGCCTTCACTGCGACATCGATGGATCCGGGAATGTTCGGTGACGCGCGCATGACGCCATCCAAGGTGATGAGCCCCGGTACCCCGACGGACACCGTTTCCACTTCGCCGAGCTCCGTTGCCAATTGGGCCAGCGTGTCGACAAGTTGCGAGGCGTGAGGCGTTGGGTACCGAACTTGGCGGATGATGTCACGCTCACTCGAAATATCGGCATCGACATCGATCACAACGCCAAGGCACTTCGTGCCACCAACGTCTATTCCTGCTGCGAGCTTCACGACTCGGCGCGAGTCTTCAATTCTTTCAAGGTGTGCAGAATGCGCACCTCGGCGCGACGCTTCACAAAACCCGGAAGTGGAACGATGAGTTCGATCTTCAGTGAATACGTGATGTCGGTTCCGTCACCGGACGGGGAAAAGGTATAGGCGCCATCAATCACCCGCATGATGTCACCCTCCACGAGTGACCACGAGATGCGTTCAGGGGCTTGCGAATAGTCGTACGACAACGTGTAGTGCGTGCTTCGTCCGAGCGCACTCGCGCGGTACTCCACCTTGGTTGCGCGACCGCTGGCATCCCGCTCGAGCACGTTGGCTTCCTTCACGTCGCGCGCCCACTCCGGGTACCGCTCAAAATCCACCGCGACGTCGAAACAACGCGATGCCGATGCCGCGACGTGCTCGGTGTCGGTTGCCTGGTCGATCACGTCGGCAAGGCTAGTTGGTGATGCGCAGTGCAGCGGCGAGGCGGCCAACGAGCACTGAGTAGTCGAACTCGGCAACGGCACGGGAGCGAGCCGCCATGCCCATCGATGTGCGTAGTGACGAATTCGTCAACAAGTGGGACAGTCGTTCGGCGGTGTCGTCTACGCTCCGTGGGTCGCGCACCACGTAACCGGTGCGTCCGTCCTCGACAGCCTCTGCTGCACCGCCGCTATCACCGGCGATCTGGGGAACCGCGCACGCCGCAGCCTCGGCAAACACGATGCCGAAGCCCTCTTGCTCGAGTCCACCCCAGCGATGTTGACACGGCATCATGAACACATCAGCGCATCCGTAGAGCGCCGGTAGGTCGTCGTCTGGCACGCGCCCGAGCAGACGCACCGGTGCGTTCAGTTCTTTGATGAGTGCTTGCAATCGATCGTGTTCGCGCCCCGTACCGCCGATCAACATGTTGACACCATCGAGGTTGGAGTCGTGGCGCGCCACATTCGCAACACGGGATGCCGCCGCCACCTTGGCCACCGCACGAATTGCGACGTCGAAGCCTTTTCGTGGCACCAAACGACTGACTCCAACCACCAGCGGCGCATGTGGTGATACACCGAATTTTTCGCGAGCCGCCCGTCTCGCCGAATCGTCGAGCGGCACGAAGCGCTGCGTGTCCACCCCCGGAGGAATCTGCACCACCTCCGACGATCGATGGCCGTGGCTCATCGTTCCCCCCATCGCACGGATTGCTTCCGCTGCCGGGTATCGACCCGACGCAAACACGTGCGTAGCTCCCCGGAACACGCGTGCGAGGGCGTGACGCGACACAGGCAGTCGGCCGGGAACCACGATCTCTGCACCATGCACCATCACGCTGTACGGCAAGGACAGCGAACGACCAACCATTCCAAGCGGCAATGCCGGGTCCAACACCACATGCTCCGCACCGAACTCGCGAGCCAGACGCTCGATTCGTCGCACCATCAACGGGTGCGGAAGCAGTACGGGTTCACGTACGCGATCGACCCTGAAGGGCTGACGTGCATCGAACTCGGCAGCATCCGCATGCGGACTCGTGAGCACCGCAAATGAAGTTGGGTCGAGTCGTCGCCACAACTCCCACAACATGTTCTGGATGCCTCCCACCTTCGGCGGGAAATCGTTCGTGACGAGCAGATGCTTCATGAATTCGCCAATGCGTCGGGTGAAATCACGGTACGTACTCGGCGCTGAGGAGGTCCGTTCGACCAAGTTTGTTGGCCGCCCAACGTGCGTGCTCGCTCAGTAAGTCATCGTTGCCGTGGATGTATCGCGCAAGTGCCAATGCCACTTCTTCATTCTCTCCCAAATTGCTGTTGCCCAGGATGATGAGCGCATTGCGCCGCACCCAGCGCGGATTCCGATCCGCCACGTACCACTCATCACATATCTCGAGGACTTTCGATTCGGGCGCGGTGAGAATTTCCAGAGCATCCACCACGTTGCGTGTCGTCCCGTCGGCGATGCTGAGCGCGGTGGCACCGCGCCGAGTGGGTGGGCACACTTCTTGACAGTCATCGCACCCATATATACGTGTACCGAGCGCATCACGGAATGCGGGATCGAAAACCCCGGGCTTCTGGATGAGCCACGCCAAACACTTTCGAGCGTCCACCACACCGGGCGCAACGATCGCACCAGTTGGACAGGCGTCCAGGCACCGACGACACGCCCCGCATCCATCGGCAACCTCGCGATGAGTGGGCGACAACTCTGCGGTGGTCACCACACACCCGAGCACGAACCAACTTCCAAGTCCTTCGAGCAGGAGATTTGCATTCTTTCCGTACCAACCAAGGCCCGCCCGGTACGCCACTTCACGATCGACGACGGAATTGTCGTCGGCAAAGACCGTCGCACGATGCCCATCTCGTTTCAGTCGTTTCGCGGCCACGCGAAGTGCCTCGCGGAGCGGTTCGTAGTGGTTGCGCCAGGCATATCGTGCAACCTGCGCCGGCACGGTAGCTGGCACGGTCGACGCCGCCGTTTCAACGCTGTCCCCGCCCACCGAGCGCGCGTCGATGTAGTACGAACGAGCGGCAACGATGATGCTCTTTGCACCCGGCACGGACATGGTGGGAGTGGTTGATCGTTCGGGGTTTCGAAACGTGAATTGCATGCCATCTGCCATGCCTGATGCGATTCGGAGCTCAATGGCTTCTCGGGCTCGCGTGAGCGGCTCCGCAGTGGTGACCCCGACACGGTCGGCTCCGGCTTCACGCACCAAGCGCATCAGTTCTTCGCCGTACGACGTTGCGCTTTCCACGAAGCCGAAGGCTACGAACGCTTGGAGGCGTGCTCGCTGCCCCGGCCCTGGTGCGTCAGGCGCTGCGTTGGTGCCGTAATCCGGGGGTGAGTCCTGCTGTGGCCAAGGCTGCCAGCGTGCGCAACTCTTCGTAGTCGAAGATGACCGCTTCTGGCTCACCACACAGCATTGGGACGATGCAGTCGTCGCATGCAGAAGTCTCCCGCATGACGCAGGTGTCACACGAAATGGTGATGCTCACCACTTGCCGACCACCAACTGGTGCCCCATCGGCTGAGTGCTGCATGACTGAGTGCTGCATGACTGAGGGATGTTCTCGCATGCGTTCAACATGGCGAAGGGGTGTAGCGAGGTTCGCGAAACTGCACGCAACGTTGTCATACCCCTGTGCGACGCTGTCTTCGTGAGCATCGACATCATCGAGGACGGCACGCCGTGCGACTATTGCGGCACGCTCATCCAATTCTTCGACGACGACTTCACCATCTGCCCGGAATGCGGAAACGAGTTCTGGAACATGGACTACACCGGCGAATTCCCCGGCGACCGGCCCGATCGCGCGTAGACGAACCGTGCGGCAGGCCGAGTTGGACGCTGAGATGGACGGTGAGACCCCACATCAGACCGTGCTGCGTGCGTAGACCTTTCCATGACCACATCAGCACCCACCACTTCCACGAGCAGCGATTTTCTCCCCACCGTCCGCAACATCGACGAAGCTCGCGACATCTGCGGCGACTTCACCAGCGTGCTCACCGTTGGACCGCATCGCTCCGAGGTGTCCGACTTTTGCCATCCCGACCACAAAATCGTCACCTTTGACGACATCACCGTGTCGTACGCCGGCTACCAAGCCCCCACGTTCGATCACGTGTGCGAATTCGTGGAGTGGGGCACGGGGCGCCCCGATCTTCTGGTGCATTGCCACGCAGGAATGTCACGCAGCACATCAGCGGCCTGGGGTATCGCGATCGCCAATGGTTTCGATCCGCAAGAGGCGTACGACCTCCTCAAACTGAATCATCCGATCGTTCGTCACCGTACATGGAATCCCCAGGCGGACGTCGCGACGTACCTCAAGCGACGGGCATTCATTCCCAACGAGTTGGTACTCAAGCATCTCGAGAAATTCTTCGGTTTCCGTAGCGGCACGCTGCGCGACATCGCGATCAACGGCAGTGCTAGTGCGCCACAGGACCGTTGACGTCGATCTGAAGTCGATACGTGGTACCGCTGCGTGGCAACGCACTCATGACGGCATCTGCCCGACTCGGTTCCACCAAACACGCCATGGTTGGGCCCGATCCGGACAGCCATGACGCATATGCCCCGGCCTTGACGGCTGACTGCATTGCGTGTTTGGTGTCGGGGACGATTGCCAGTCGAACGTCCTGGTGCAGCCTGTCGTGAGTGGCGTCGGCCAACGCCGCAACATCGCCGGTAACCATCGCGGCCACGAACAACGACGATCGTGAAATGTTTGACACTGCATCAGCCAGGCTGACCGTGGGGCTCAGCTTCGTGCGCGACTCTTTGGTCGATGTCGTGTTTTCGGGCACCCACACCACCACATCGGCATGTACGGCAACCGGCACGCGAATCGCTCGCTCACCCGTAGCAACGGTGAGTCCACCAAGTGCCGAGGCCGCGGCGTTGTCGGGATGACCCTCCAGTTCACCCGCGATCGCAAAAGCGGCGAGTCGCGACTCGAGCGAATTGGCCGCGACAACGCCCTCCCGCTGAGCGATCGCCAATAACGCCCCGCCGACCCGTGCTGCACCGCTGAAACCAAGTCCGCGACCCATTGGAATTCGATCGTGCGACCAAATGGTGCCAACTCCACCGTTGCGTGCAAATGCGACTGCCGCCGGGTGGTGTGCGTCGCAGTTGCGCGCATTGCTCGGTTGGTGCGCTTCGGTAAGGCCGACCTCCAGATACATGGTGAGCGCCAATCCAAGAGTGTCAAAACCGGCACCAAGGTTCGCCGTGCTGGCGGGAACCGTTACACGAATCACGAATTCAGCGTAGTTTCACGGACAAAGGCATCCAGCGTGGCGCGAGCCGTGCCACTGTCGATTGCCGCAGTAGCCAGAAGCGCCCCTCCGGCAAGATCGCGAGCAACGCCCGCCACCACCAAGGCCGCAGCCGCATTGAGCACCACGACGTCGCGAATCGGACCATGCAGTCGGGACTCCAATACTTCTCGCACGATGGTTGCATTTCGAGTCGGATCATCGCCACGCAAGCGATCATTACCGGCACGCGTCAGCCCGATGCTTTCTGCGTCGACGGAAGTGACGCCCCCACTGGTGTCATGCACGTGGTTGTTGCCGGCCAGCGACAACTCGTCGAGTCCACCGTGACCATGCACCACCCAGGCGCGCTTCGTGCGTGTGGCAAGCGCTCGAGCCATGGAGTCCACTCGACGAACATCGGCGACCCCCACCAACATGTACGACACGGGTGCCGGGTTGGCCATTGGCCCCAACAAGTTGAAGATGGTCGGAACTCCGAGTTCACGTCGAATCGGCCCCACATGACGAAACGCGGGATGGAATGCCGGCGCAAAGGCAAACCCAAATCCGATTTTGGTGACGCTGCGGGCCACCCGCTCCGGCGACTGTTCGATTCGAGCGCCGAGAGCTTCCAGCACGTCTGCGGTGCCACATTTGCTGGAGGCAGATCGATTGCCGTGCTTGCACACGGGAACTCCGACACCCGCAACGACGAGTGCGGCCATGGTGGATACGTTGACCGAGCCGCTCTTGTCTCCCCCGGTGCCGACGATGTCGACGGCCTTCTCGGAGATCTCCGGTGGCAACGGAACCGACGTGGCAGCGTCGCGTACGGCGCGCAAGAAACCACTGAGTTCATCCTCCGTTGCTTCACGAGCGTTGTACTCGAGGAGAAACCGACGAATCTCGTCAGGCGACAACCCTCCCTGCAGGATCTGCTGCATTCGCGTTTGCGCAGCTTCGTACGTGAGCGGATCTCCACCGAACGGAACGCTCGCCACCGCACGAAGGCTACGAGCGTCACCAGCGGCTCACCCCAACGGTGCTACGAGTGTCCGACAGAATGGACGGCTGTGTCAGGCATCGTCGTCAGCGAGCTCGAGTACGGACCTCCAGGTGGGGATCAGTTGTTCTTTGACGTGAGCTTTCGGGTGGCCCCCGGGGAGCATGCTGCAATCGTCGGAGCAAACGGAGTTGGCAAGAGCACCATCCTGCGAATTCTCACGGGCCAAATCGAGGCTGACGCCGGCGAATTTTCCATCAATGGAACGATGCTGTACATGACCCAGGACGTCGGCATGTCACGTCCCACCGACACGCTTCGAGAAATGCTGATCGAAGTTGCACCGCCTGCGCTGCGCGAAGCCGGACGCGAGTTGGTGCGAGCCGAACACGCCATGCACACCGGCGCGGACGATGGCATGGCGTATGCCACGGCCCTGTCGCACTGGGGCGACCTCGGCGGATACGAGTTGGAATCTCAATGGCAAGCCTCGGCTCAACGAAGCGTGAAGAGCCAGGTAGACGACGTGTTCACCCGCCTGGTGTCGGAACTCTCGGGCGGTGAACGCAAACGGCTCGTACTCGATCTGTTGCTGCACTCGGGTGCAGACGTATTGCTGCTGGACGAACCCGACAACTATCTGGACATCCCAACGCGACAGTGGCTGGAGGACGAACTTCGTACTTGCCCTTCCACCATTTTGATGGTGAGCCACGACCGTACGCTCTTGGAACGCTGCTCGAACAAGATCATCGCAGTGGAGGGTTCTGGATGTTGGGTACATGGTGGATCATTCGCCACGTTTCCCGAAGCCCGTGAAAAGCGACAGGAACTTCTCGGCGACGACCTCAAACGGTGGCACGAGGAAGAGCGACGTTTGTTCCACCACATGAAGATCATGAAGCAACGAGCAGCGCAGAATTTCAAGAATGCCACGAAGGCAAACGCTGCCGAAACCCGTTGGGAGAAATTCGTCGCCGCCGGTCCACCTCCCCCTCCGGTCCCCGACCAACAGATCTACGTTCGATTGCGCGGTGCCGACGCCGCGCGACGTGTTGCACAACTCAACGGCGTGTCGATGCACGATCTCTTCCGTCCGTTCTCCGACGAGATTTACCACGGCGAGCGCGTCGCACTGATCGGGCCGAACGGCACCGGTAAGACCCACCTTCTCAAGGCACTATCGCAGGAACTCACGCCCACAGCCGGCGAGGTTCGCTTCGGACCACGCACATCGGTTGGAGTGTTCACCCAAATCAACAACCGGCCCGACTTTCTCGGTCGTGAGTGCATCGACATCGTGCACGATCGCATCTCCGACGAGGAGCGGGCCATGAAAACCCTGGCGCGCTACGGCCTTCGCAATCAAGCACGCCAGAAGTTCGAGACACTGTCCGGGGGTCAGAAGGCTCGGCTGGAGATCTTGCGACTGGAGATCGAGGGCCACAACGTACTTCTGCTGGACGAACCAACCGACAACCTCGACATCGAGTCGTCCGAGGCACTGGAAAAGGCACTCGATGGGTTCGAGGGCACCGTGGTTGCCGTCAGCCACGATCGAACCTTTCTCGCACAGTTCGATCGCTACATCATGATCACCGATTCGGGCGAGGTCTACGCCCTCCCTGACTTTGACGTAGCCCTACGCGGGCTGCAGAAGCCTGATCAGCTCGCGACACTCAAGCTTGCAAAGCCGCTCCACGAATAAAGCAAACATCCGCCGGCAGGCCCACTTTCGTGAGCCCACCGGCGGATGGTGGAACGTTTCAATTCGTGTTGTTTAGAGCGTGCTCAAGTCCACGGTTGGCGGCACGATCACCGCGTCGATCACGTGGATGACACCATTGCTGGCGGCCACATCGACGGAAATGACGTTCGCCCCGTTGACCTTCACACCCATGTCGGTGGTGATCGCGATGGTCGAACCCTCGACGGTTGCGACATCCCCGGCGGTGACGTCGGTGGACATCACTTTTCCTGGCACGACGTGGTAGGTGAGGATTGCGGTCAACACGGCGAGGTTCTCAGGCAAGAGCAACTTCTCGAGCAGCCCCTCTGGCAATGCCGCAAATGCTGCTTCGGTCGGAGCAAACACGGTGAACGGACCGTCTCCTTGGAGGGTCTCGACCAGTCCGGCTGCAGAGATGGCTGCTACCAACGTGGCGAAGTCCGGGTTGGCGCTGGCAACGGCGACGATGTCATCGGTTGCAACAACTTCTTCGGCAACGGTGGTCTCGGCAACGGTGTCCTCTGACGATTCGTCATCGGATCCGCAGGCCGCAAGGGTGAGTGCCGCTGCAACAGCAACTGCAAATACTTTCTTCATGGTGTTTCCTTTTTGTTTGGGGGTAAAAGTGGCTGATTGCCACGTGCCACACCGTAAAGGCAATCTCGCTCATGCGTCCCGCTTTCCAGCGAGACAAGCGACACCTTGCTGGTGCGACTTACGCCACGCTCGCATCTCCACGTCACAAGCCGTGCGGACAAACGTACTTTTCGCAATGACCTGACGGATCTTCCGTCAGCCCAGGTTCACGCTGATTCGAAACTCAGCCGTCCTCGCGCAGATCGTTGAGCAACTCGGCGACGGTGAAATCGGGCAACTCGATGACTTCGAGATAGTTCGGGTGGTCACAACGAACCTGAACCCCGCCCTTGGCGAACTGTGCAACCTGTTCGGGCGTGAATTCGAAGCGTACGTAGTGCACGGCAGCGGTGACGGTCTCACGAGTGAGTCCTTCCGCGTGTTGCTCGTCGACGACACTGCGAATCTGCGTTCCGTCGGCCAGGCGAATGACGATGGAGCGCTCGATACCGACCAACTTTGGCAGCCACTCGCGCATCTGGTCCTCGGTGGTCAGCTCGATGAACAGCGTGGCACAGAGCTGGCCCGGCTCTGGGATCATCGGGTTGAACGCTTTCAACTCCTCCATCACGCCCTCGTCGGTAACGACACGCTCGACGCGCAACATCTCCTGGATCTGATTGAGCATCGTTGCCCGGTTCTCGAAAGAAACGGTCACAACGGTGCCGAGGTGCAGCCGCCGGCGGCGCTTCAGTTCGATCACGTTCGCACGGGAGGCCTCGCGTGTTCGCTCATACGCACGATGATCGAGAATGTCGGCGAGGTTGAGTTTTCGGGTCTTCATATCGGTGGACATGGGGGGTATCTCCTTTGATGTGGTTGTGGTGGATGGACTTGGAATTACTCCGTATCAAGGCCGTAGGCCTGAGCGACCACTTGCAGTGGATGCAAGGGCGCCACACCTGCCTGCTCGGTGATTGCAGTGTTCGCAAGGTGACAGTCACCCGCCACGACATCGCCGTTGGCGTCCTTCACCATTTCTCCGAGTTTCTTGCCGATGGGGATGCTCAGCTCGGCATTTTCCGCACGCAGACCCCACATCCCATCGATGCCGGAACACTGTTGCACGAGTTTGATCTTGGCGCCGGTGAGTTTCATCAAGTCACGGCTCTTCAAGCCGATGTTCTGGGCGCGCAAGTGGCACGGCGTGTGATAAGTAATGGTTTCGGGCACCGATCCGCTGAACTCGGTGTCCAATGAGGATCCTTCCGTTTTGTGCACCTTCATGAGGTACTCAGCGGCGTCGTACGTGTGCTCCGACACCAACTGGGCATCCGGTCCACCGACGTAGTCGAGGTAGTCCTTCTTCAACACGTAGCTGCAGGTGGGTTGTGGCACCACGATGTCGTTGCCTTTACGGACTTCCGCAGCCAATGTGGCCACATTGTCGACGGCAACCTTGGTGAACTTGGCCATGTCGCCACTGTGCAGGTATGGAGCACCACAACAGCCGGCGTCGGTCAGCGAGCATTCGATGCCGTTGTGCTCGTACACCTTGACGAGCGCCTTGCCGATCGCTGGCTCCTGATATTCCACCAGGCAGGTGGGAAACACCGTCACCTTGCCTTGCTTCTTGCCAACGCGAACCTTGGGTCGCTTGTTGTACCACGTGGAGAATCGCTCGCGCGCAAACTTCGGCAACAACCGAACGCTTGAGATACCGGCAGTGGCCTCCACGGCCTTGCGGATGAGCGAGCCGGGCTTTGCCCCCATGACCTTGTTGGTGAGCTTCACGGTGGCAACCGAAACCTTGCCGATGGCATCGGTGTTTCCCATGAATGCCGTGGTGGCTTTGTCGCGAAGTGTGACTTGTCCGTTGGCGCGACGCATCGCATCGGCACGCAACATCAAACGCGGAAAGTCGAGCGCCCATTCGTGTTGACCGGGGATGTACGGGCAGTTGACGTAACACAACTTGCACTGGAAGCACTCGTCGATGACATGGTCTTGTTGTGCGGGCGTCATCTTTCCGGCGTCTTGATCGTCGTGACGATCGATGTAGTCGAACAGTGTGGGGAACGATGGACAGAACTTGAAGCACAGACGACATCCGTGGCACAGGTCGTACACGCGAGTGAGCTCGGCGCGCGTATCGGCCTCGTCGAGGTACATCGGGTGGTGTGGGTCGTAGGTAATGGTCATGAAAGTTCAGTCTGTGCGGCGCCGAGCGCGATGTGTGGAGATGTAGGAATTGAGATTCGGTTGATGTGTGCGGTGCGAGTCTGTTGACCCGAGCGCCAGCGGGGGGAGCTGGCCACTCGGGTCAACGAAACGTATTAGGCGAGAGCCTTCAAGCCTTCACCGAATCGGCCAGCATGGCTCTTTTCGGCGCGGGCAAGAGTCTCGAACCAGTCGGCGATCTCGGCAAAGCCTTCGTCGCGTGCGGTCTTGGCAAATCCCGGGTACATCTGGGTGTACTCGTAGGTTTCGCCGGCGATCGACGCCTTCAGGTTCTGCTCGGTGTCACCGATGGGCTCGCCGCTGGCGGGGTCACCGACTTCAGCGAGGTAATCGAGGTGGCCGTGTGCGTGTCCGGTTTCGCCTTCGGCGACCGAACGGAACAGGGCGGCTGCGTCGGGGTATCCCTCGACATCGGCCTTTTGGGCGAACCACAAGTATCGGCGGTTGGCTTGGCTCTCGCCAGCAAACGCTTCCTTGAGGTTCTCATGTGTTTTGGTGCCGTGCAATTTGGCCATGAGTGTTCTCCTTGGTTGGGGTTATTTGTTGGATCCGCGACTCGTACGCCGAGGCGTGCGCTTCGTGGATTTCGCCCGCACGGTTTGCTGCCGAGCGGGAGACTTGGTGGTGACGGCACGCGTTGAACGCGCGCCGATTGATGAAGTGTTGGCGACTCGCCCGTGAAAGACGATGCTGACGTTCTGCACTTGGAAGCCGGCTGGCAACTGTGCGCGAAGGGCATCGATGTTGTCGACGTACACATCGAAGAGTTCGCCGGTCTCGGCACACACCGCATGGTGATGTTCGTCGACGTTCGGGTCGAATCGCACTGCCCCGCCGTCGCAGTGCATGAGTTGAATCTCGCCCATCTCGGACAATTCATCGAGCGTTTGGTAGACGGTGCGCAGTGAGATTCCCGGCATTCGCTTGCTGGCCTCTTCGAAGAGTCCCTCAGCGGTGGGGTGTGTTTCGTTGTTGTGCATGAGCTGAAACAACAGTTTGCGCTGGGGCGTCAAGCGGCGACCCTGCTCTTTGTACTTCACTGCGACGATTTCTGGCGAATGCACGACAGGCAGAGTATTCGCAGTACATGCTTATTTGCAAATCATGCGAACAACAATGAGGTGGTCAGGCGTCACACCAACCTTGGACGCCCATGGGCCCCACTCGAGATCTCGGACGGATGACCTGGCACCACGACTTCTAGGCTGGCGCGCGATGGACTCGGGCTTGGCGGACCGTGACACCGTGTTGTCCACACAAGCGCCGGTCACCGCACCCCCGGCAGTGGCGACTCGCAGGGCCGCAATCGATCGACTTCGCTCCGAGTCCTTCGACATCCTGGTGGTGGGCGGCGGCATCACTGGCGCCGGCGTCGCCCTCGACGCTGCAGCGAGAGGACTTCGAGTAGCGATCGTTGAGCGAGTCGACTTTGCGTCCGGCACCTCCTCCAAGAGCAGCAAGTTGATCCACGGTGGACTGCGCTACTTGCAGCAGGGCGACGTGGCCCTGGTGTACGAAGCACTCCACGAGCGCCAGCGACTGTTGCGGAACGCACCACATTTGGTGCGCACGCTTCCCTTCATGATTCCGATCATGACTCGCGACGGCGTGGTGTCCCGCAAGATTGCACGTGCGCTGGGTTCGGCGTTGTGGATGTACGACCTCACCGGCGGTTGGCGCGTGGGCAAGTTGCATCGACGACTGCGCGCAAAGACTGCCCTTGCCCACATGCCAACCATGCACGCCGACAAACTCTCGTCGGCGTACCTGTACTTCGATGCCGAAGCTGACGACGCACGCCTCACATTGGCGTTGGTGCAGTCGGCCGTCGCGCGGGGCGCCGTGGCGGTCAACTATTGCGCGGTGACCAACCTCCGAAAGGACTCAAGTCGTGTGAATGGCGCAACCGTTCGAACGCACGAGGGCGACACCTTCGACGTGGATGCTCGTGTGGTGGTGAATGCCACCGGCGTGTGGGGTGATGCCATGCGAAGAATGGACGTGGGTGGCGACTCCGTCACCATTCGTCCCGCAAAAGGAATCCACATCACGGTGCCGTGGGAACTGGTACAAAACGACATTGCCGTGGTCATCCCCGTACCGGGCGACAAGCGATCGCTGTTCGTCGTGCCCCACATGCCGAATGGTGACGGAACCTACCGATACACCTACGTCGGCACCACTGACACCGATTATCAGGGCAGCATCGACGATCCGCAGTGCACATCGGATGACATCGACTACTGCCTGCGCGCACTCAACAAGGCGGTGTCAGGGTCTCGCTCCATTACTCGTGATGACGTGGTCGGCACCTGGGCTGGCTTGCGACCCCTCGTGGTGTCGAGTGACGGCGAAGCGGTCAAGGGACGTACCGCCGACTTGTCGCGTCGACACAAAGTGATCGTCAGCGACTCGGGAATGGTCACCATTACGGGTGGAAAGCTGACCACTTACCGCAAGATGGCCGAGCACACCGTTGACACGGCACTCGAGCAGCTACGCAGCAGCAACATTGGCCCGGCTCCTCGCGCACGACGGTGCGCCACCAAACGTCTCCCACTCCATGGCGCAACGTCCCGCGATCGGGATGACCACCTGGTGTCGCGCTTCGGCACACAGAGCAAACTGGTTCGCGAAATGATTTCTCGCGACGCCAGCCTCGGCGAGCCGCTCATCTCAGGACTTCCGTTCCTGCGTGCCGAAGCGGTGTATGCAGCCCGCCACGAGTTCGTCGTGACACTCGACGACGTGTTGTCACGTCGAGTTCGCGGACTGCTGTACGACCGCAATGCCACCGCCGCGGCCGCGCAGGCCACGGCACGCCTCATTGCACCCGAACTCGGCTGGGACGACGCTCGCATCGCCCATGAGCTGAAGTGCTTCGCCGACATCTGCGCCCATGAAGTGGCGGCGACCCGCGCGTGACAGAGTAAGTGGCGTGACCACGCCAAACGATCCAGGCAAGAGAACGCAGCCAACCCCACCGATTGCCTTCGGTGGCGGCGTGATTCAGTCGAGGTGGACCTCTGCGGAGACCGGCCCCGCCCGCACTCCGGCAAGCAATGGCGGAGCCGAAGCGCTCCTGCGCGACCTGGCCGCAGTGTGCCTCACCAGTACACGGTTGCCCGAACTTGCAGAACATGCCCGCGACTGGTGGCCGCTGGCCATGCGCTGGGCGTTGCAGTCGCAGGTTCCCCGCCTACCGATCGTTGTTGCATCACCGCGGAACACCGACGAAGTCCAACGTGTCGTGCACATCTGTGCGGCGCACGATGTGCCTCTCACGGTGACGGCGGGTCGAAGTGGTGTGAGCGGCGCATCAATCCCGATGTTCGGTGGTGTGGTGCTCGATATCAACGAGCTGCAGGGCGTGGTGTCGGTGGACCGCCACTCGGGCGTCGTGGAAGTGCTCGCGGGCACGTTCGGTCCGGATCTGGAGCGTGAAGTCGCGAAGCATTCACTGACCGTCGGACATTTTCCCCAGTCGTTCGACATCTCCACCGTCGGCGGATGGGTTGCGTGTCTCGGGGCAGGCCAATTCTCCACTCGATACGGAAAGATCGACGAGATGGTGGTGGGTCTCGAGGTGGTACTCGCCAACGGAAACATCATTCGCACCGGCGGAGCGCCTGCTGCTGCGCACGGCCCCGACGTGTCATCGATGTTCATCGGTAGCGAGGGAACACTCGGCGTCATCACCCGCGTGTGGTTGCGAGCCCACGACACGGCGCCAGTGCGACGTAAAGCTGCATATTTCTTCCCCACGTTCTCCGATGGCGTTCGAGCCATGCGCGAGGCAATTCGCGCAGATGCCACGCCGGCGGTGCTACGGCTGTACGACGCCATCGAGAGCCAGCGCAGCCATGGCGGCGACGGCAAGAACAGCACATTGATCGTGCTCGATGACGGCGAGCAGGAAATCGTCGATGCCACACTCGCGGTGGTCGATCGCTGTGCCCGCAGGCACGGCGCGGTGAGTGCAACGGAGGATCGCGTGGATCACTGGCTCGCCCACCGCAACGACACGAGCGGCCTGCAAGCACTGACCCACAAGGGTTTCGTCATCGACACGATGGAGGTTGCTGCACCGTGGTCGAACATGGACGATGTGTATGCACGAGTGTGCGCAGCAGTGTCGGCGGTACCCGGGGCGAGAAGTATCAGCGCACACGTGTCGCACAGCTACCTGGACGGTGCGTGCATCTACTTCACGTTCGTCGGACAGATTTCATCGCGCGACATCAACGATGCAACCACTGCAGAGCACCAAGCCCTTTACCTTGCAATCTGGAATGCGGCTCAACGCGCCGCCCTGAACGGGGGTGGCAACTTGGCTCATCATCACGGAGTGGGATTGAATCGTGGTCGCTTCATGCGCGATGCGATGGGTGAAGCCTTCAACGTGCTGGTGGCCATGAAACAGGCACTCGACCCGCAGGATCTCCTGAACCCTGGCAAGCTCGGGCTTCCCACCAAACGTGGAGAGGTTGCCTTTCCGTGAGTGTCCTCGTTGTCGATGTCGGCACCACGGGTGTACGCGCCGCAGTGGTCCGCAGCGATGCGACCATCGCTGGCTTCACTTACGAGCCACTTCCACCATCGAGCCCATTCGCCGGCCTGGTGGAGTTCGACGGCGCGGCCATGCGCGATGCCGTGTTGCGAGTTGCGCACGCTGCACTCAAGGTCTCCGGATCGGTGCAAGCGGTTGGCATCACGGCACAACGTGCCAGCACCATCGTGTGGGACTCGCGAACAGGAGAGCCCGTCGCGCCGGGTTTGAGTTGGCAGGACCTTCGAACCGTTGGTGACTGCATTCGACTTCGCGGTGAAAAAGGTTTGGTGTTTGCCCCGAACCAGACCGCCACCAAACTCACGTGGCTGACTTCGAACGTGGAAGCTGCCCGCTCGCCGCACGCACGTGCCGGCACGGTGGACACATGGGTTGCAGCTGTGCTGAGCAAGTTTTCCGTACACGCGACCGATTCGTCGAACGCTGCCGTGACTGGCTTGGCAGACCATTCCTCCCTCAGCAAGCACCAGTGGTCCGCGAATGTTCTACGGACACTGGAAATCAACCCTGCGTTGTTGCCACGAATCACTCCGACGATGAGTCATGTCGGCGACGCCACTGCACTCCCTGGTGCGCCACCAATCATGGCGATGGTGGGTGATCAGCAGTCGTCACTCGTCGGGCAGGGTGGCATCGTTGCCGGTGCAGCCAAGGCAACGTTCGGAACCGGCGGCATGTTGGACATGTACGCAGGAACTGCAACCCCGTCGCATTTGGCACGCACACCGAACGGAACATTTCCCATCGTGGTGTATTCGCAGGGCGACACCTTGCACTGGGGCTCCGAAGCAATCATGCTGACCGCCGGCAGCAACGTGGAGTGGCTGGTGAGCGACCTTGGACTCATTCCCGATGCCCCATCAAGCGAGGCGCTGGCAGCGTCGGTGACATCGAGCGATGGGGTGATGTATGTGCCGGCACTCATCGGCATGGGCACACCGCACTGGGATTACGGTGCACGCGGCACGTTGCTGGGCATCACGCGCGGAACCACCAAGGCTCATGTGGTGCGCGCGGTGTTGGAAGGTGTCGCTCATCGCGGTGCCGATCTCCTCGAAGCGAGTGAGGCCGACACCGGTCTGCGTGTAGAACGCCTCAGAGTGGACGGAGGAATGAGCCGGAACTCGGTGTTCGCTCAAGCGCTTGCCGATGCAACGGGTCGCCCAGTTGATGTGTCTCGCGATACGGAGGCAACCACCCTTGGCGCCGCCTTCCTCGCAGGCGTGACGGCGGGGGTATGGGACAGCCTCGAACAGGCCACCGCGTTGGTGCGACCCCTACGTACCGTTGAGCCAACATCACCACGGGCGCCGTCGAAAGTTGATGGCAGTAGCGCATCGACGGTCGCTCGAGCACAATGGCACGAAGCGGTACGGCGTGCTCGCGGCTGGATTCCAGAACTCTCGGCACTCGATTTCTAGCGACTATTCTTTTCACGGCTCACTCGGGCAGTTCTTATGACTCTTCCCTCCACCGTCACTCCCCCCACAAAGGCAGACCGCGAACTTTTGGCATTTGCCAACTCCGCTGAGTTTGCTGCGCGCGACTTGTACGCCGCCGCTGCAGCACTTCCTGCCTTCAGCGACGACGAAAAGACGATGCTGGTCGGATTCCACGACCACCATCGCGCGGCCGGACAGGCACTTGCCGGAATGGTGGGATCACTTGCCACCAACGTTCGCTCTGACGAGGTGTACAACGCGTTTCGTGGTCGCGTCATGGGGTCCGACAAGAACGCTGTGCTGGATGCACTCCGTGACCTCGAGAACACACTTGCCAGCACACATCTCTCCTTGGTTGGCGCTCTCGAGGGCTCCGAAGGTGCAGCGCTCGTCGCTTCGATCCTCAACATTCAGGCTCGTCAGTCCGCTGCGCTGGGGCTACTCGTTGGTCGCTCGCTGGATGACGTGCTCGTCAATGCAGCGGAACCATTGGCTCCAGGAGCCGGCTCATGAACCGATTTTCACGACGTGACGTTTTGCGCTTCGGCGGCGTAGGCGCTGCCGGAGTACTGCTTGCTGCATGTGGCAAACAGGCTGGCGTCGAGGAAAGCAAGAATGTGAAGGCCGTCGGTGTCATGCCCGAGGCCGAGGGACTCCCCAACGTGGAAGTGACCGACATCGTCTTGCTGCGAACTGCGGCATCGCTCGAATACAACGCCATCGACACCTACGAAGCTGCACTCGGACTGGGAGTGTTCACCGGCGCATTCGCGGCAGCGGGTGAGATCGCCAAACGCTTGCGCGACGACCATCGCGGTCACGCGGACGCGATCAACGGTTTGATCACCACGTTGGGCGGCAAGCCGTTCACCTGCGGCAATCCGCGTGTGAATGAGATCTACATCTCCCCTGCTCTCGCTCTCATTACGGATGCCGACAACGAAAATCCGGCGCTCGATGTAGTGGTACTCGCGCACGCTCTGGAGAATCTGGCTGCGCAGACGTATCAAGGGGTCGTCACGTTGCTTTCCGACAAGGCCCTTCGCAAAGCCGCCATGGGAATCGGACAGGACGAAGCACGTCACGCCGCAGTGCTCGCGCAAGCCCTCAATCCGGGAGTCGCGGGTGTGCTCCCGAGCATCGACGAGGCAACCGGCAAGCCCCGAGTCGCCGCCGTGCCAGCTGCATTTGGTCCGCTCACCCCAATCCCCGTCACCGTGGGTCCGGTGAATGCCGACGGCACGCGGTCGTCCTTGATTCTCGAGACACCGAGCCTGAATTCGCTCGCGTACGACAACGTCACCTGCGCCTAACTTCGCCCTTTTGCCGATAATCGGCCGTACTTGACAAAGTGCGAATTCCAAGAAACACTGCCTGAGTTCGCCACTTGCGCACACAGCAAGGCGTGAACAACCTCATCAACATGCCCATTCAACATCCAGTCACCATCGAGACGCTCGCTGTCCAAAACGGTGAGATTCGCCTCGAGATCCTGAAACAAGGTGGTCAGATTCGACATGAATTGACGACCGAAGCCAAGGAGATCCGCAGCGAATTTGCTGCGGACATCAAGGATCTCGGCAACAGACTCTCTGCCGAGTTCAAAGAGGTTCGTGGCGAAATCGGTGCA
>JAFMJP010000110.1 GCA_017853375.1 Actinomycetota bacterium | reverse complement strand
AGGGAAGTCCGGATGCTCTCGCGGCGCTGCTCACGTCAAAACTCGACGCGAGCAAACACTGACCCCACCGCAGCGTCTACAGGTAGACGCCGCGGTGGCCGCCCGACTCGGGTGCACTCACCACCGTGCCGGGATCGGGAATCACCTCTGCCCTCATGGTGGTGAGATCAGCGGCATCGATCTCTCCATTGCGCATGGCCCAGACTGCGTGACGACGTACCACCTCGTTGAAGAGGTTGCGCATCGCGCGACCATTGCCGAAACCGCGGCCGCGAGGGAGTGAGTTCACGTAGGAAATCACCTTCTCGCGCGCATCCACCGTGAGGGTGAGTTCGAATTCCTCCAGGTACAGATCGAAGATCTGACCCAGCTCATCCGTGGCGTAGTCGGGGAAGTCGATCACCACGTCGAAACGGCTTCGCAGTCCCGGGTTGGCGTCGAGGAATCCCTGCATTTCCTTGGGGTACCCCGCCACGATCACCACGATGTCACCACGGTTGTCTTCCATGAACTTCAGCAACGTTTCGATTGCCTCCGGACCGTAGCCCTGATGCTGATGAGCGGTGAGCCCGTACGCCTCGTCGATGAACAGCACGCCGCCACGCGCCTCTTCGCAGAGGCGTTGGGTTTTGATCGGCGTCTGACCGATGTATGCCGCAATCAATTTGGAGCAGTCGGCCTCCACCACGTGGCCCTTTTTCAGGATTCCCAGTGCCTTGTAGAGGTCGGCCACCATTCGCGCCACCGTGGTCTTTCCTGTTCCCGGGTTGCCGGTGAACACCAGGTGTGGTGACTGATCGATTGCCGGCAGGCCGGCAGCCACGCGAGCGTTGGCGAACTCACGCGCAGCGACCAGGCGCTCCACCTCGACTTTTACCGGCTCCAATCCCACCAGGCGGCGCAGATCGCGGAGGATGCCGGACGTCGATACGTCGTTGGAGCGCACGGTCGGCTTGCGTGCCCGTGTCGCACTCGTGGACTCACCGCCCAGATCGTCGACATCGTCCTCGATGTCGTCGCTGATGCGTTCCTCCGTGCGGGTGATGCGGCGTTTCTCGGAATCTTCGCGCAGCAGCTCCTCCACCTTTGGTGACAGCTCAGCGGAGCGTGACAGGACCGGGCGTTGTTCGCCGACCTGAAACACGATGCTGTCGAGGGACTCCATGAGCTGCTCGGGATTGATGCTGGCTACCGACAAAGAGTGGGTTGCCGAGATGACGTGCTCGCCGTTGTTGGACTTGCTCACCTTGAACACTGTGAAGGGCAACAGGCCGTTCAACCGGTTGATGAGATCCTGCTTGCTGCGGCCCATCTTGGTGGTGCAGACCTCGGCCGAGAATGCGACCACGATGTGCCCGTTGAATCGCTCGTACACGCGACCAGAAAACTCCTGACCCTGGTAGGTGAACGAAAACTCCTCGTCGATTTCGATGTCTCCTTGCAGGTCGGAAACCATCTCGGCAATGAGTTGCTGCAGGTACTCCATTACTTCACCTCCCAGTCGTTGTCTTCCGCCATGCGCTTGATGATCTTCTTTGCCTTGTTGATTTCGCGGTTCAGATGCTCTCGACCAACGCCGAGCAACTCTGCTGCTTGCCCCTGAGTGAGACCGTTGATCTCGGTGAGCACGAGACCCTCCCACACCAATGCCGAGATGTTCTCCCGCACTTCTCCGATGATGCACTCCCGGTAATCATCCTCGACCCATGCCTCGGGATCGACGACGGTTCCCGGCTGACGTGTGATCACGGACTCGGAGTTGCCGTCACCGAAGTTGCCCGGCTCGTCACCGATCACCTTGCGCGTGCCACGTGCACCGTGTCCGCGTTGTGCGTTGTCTCGACGGCAGTAGTCGACGAAGGCATTGGATGCGACCGCATTTGCTGCGTGATCCGCCGTGGGATAGCGCTGCATGTAGTGATGCACGTTGCGGATCACCTTCTGAATCGCGAAATTGGCGATGTCAGCCGGCTTGTGACCACGGAGATGCGCTTTGGCGATGCGCAGTCCGAAGGCTTTGCACAGATGTGCATAGACCGCCTCGACGTAGTGACGCTGGGCGGTGGTAAGTGGGGTGGATGTTGTTGCGGTGTTCTCCTTTGGTTGATGCCGATTGGTGGATTGCTGTTGCATTACGGTCCTCTTTCTGCGGCCGAATGGCCGTCAGAGAGAGTGTGGCAAAGGGGTGTTACGAAGTATCATCGTTTTGACCAATTGCCGACTTTCACACCCCCTATACGCACATCATCATCACATTTGTGACATTCTGACCGTAAGGTGGGGGTCATCATTCGGAACCGACCAATATAGCAGGTGCGTCTATGCCCCCACAACCTCAACGCCAAAAGGCCGCCCCCAGTAGCACTCGGCGATCATCTGGAGAGCCGTCGGCGTCCCCCATGGCTCTTCGTCCCGCCGACTTCCATGTCACCGTCGACGTGGTGCTCCTGAGCCTCAGAAATGACCTCCCACATATCGGGGTGGTACAGCGAAGCCGTCCCGAGGCCTACATCGACCAGCACCAACTGCAGCGACGCACAAATCCGCACCTGCCACGCCGCGTCGAGCGGGTTGAACGCCACCCACAACACCACTGGGCCCTGCCCGGGGGACATGTCGGCCACACACTCTTGGGGGACGCCTACGGCACCGGTACCACAGCTGACAGCAGCCTTGCCCAAGCGGCATTGCGCGTCCTTCACCGAGAGACCAACCTCTCCCTCAGCGAGGAGGACCTGCACCAAGTCGGTGCGTTCGGCGACGCTGATCGCGATCCACGCAGTGGACGTACCATCTCGGTGGCCTTCGTTGCCATTGTGGGCGATGATCGCGACCTGACCCTGCACCCCAACGATCAAGTCGGGCACGTCAGCCGCGTGCAATTTCGGCCCGTTGTCGACGTGCTGGCACGGCCCAACCGCCTGGAGTTCGACCACGAGGACATCGTGTTGAAGGCCATCGCTCTCGTCCGCAACCTGGTCACCACCACCCCGTTGGCCACCAAGTTCTGCCGCGAAGAATTCACCCTTGGCGAGCTTCGTCGCGTGTACGAGGCATTGTTCCACGAATCCCTCGACTCGGCCGCCGCCGCCGAACAACCCGGACATGCCGACAAAGTGCGCCAGTACCTCAACACCCTCGAGCAACTCGGCGCGCGACACACGCCCGACTTCGAACGCACCGTCACCGAGCTGGCAATGATGATGCCGTCCTCCCCATCCAGTCCCGACTTCGTTGCCGACAATTACGTTGCAGAAGTAAAGGGTTTTGCTTCTCGATCGACGGCCCCGGTGGTTGACATCGCCCGCCAGGTGGAACTCATGTCGCGCCTCGTGCGGCAAAGTAGTCGAACCCGGGTTCCACGTCCTCCGCGCCTCATCAAGCCACTTGACCCCACGAACTTCGCCCGACGCATACAAAAGCTCAACATCCTGACGTCCGTCGAGGGCGGGTCGCGACCAACGTTCGACCGCTACGGCAAGCCCGCCGCACTCTTCCGGTTGTCTCCGGATCGCGAACCCGCACCGTTCCTGCTGCGTCTCGACGGTTTGGGCAAGAGCGATCACTCGGACTGACACCACACAGCTTCTCCTGCTGTGTGCGTAACTCGGCACTGCACGACACCGTTCGTCTACGGTGTCGTCCCCCGTTCCCAACTACCCCACCAGGAGGCACTGATGACTCAGCCCGACCACACCACGCACATCTCTGCGAGCGCGTTCCGGCAGTTACTGTCCGCGGCCTCCGACGCCGGACTGGGATCACTGCTCTCCCCGCTGTCCGTGCATCTCGACATCGACGAAGTGGTCATCACCATCACGAGTCGCGAAGTTCGCGCACTCACCAACTGGCTCGTTGCCGTGGCCGATCGCCATCGCGATGCACCGATCACCGCAACCACGATTCCCGGCAACGTAGCGACCGCTCCACCCGACCACTCGTGGGTGAATGAGATTTCCGACCAGGAGCGCACCACACCCCTCGGCTACGAACGCGCGAGCATCCCACCCACCGGCATCAACATGAAAGGCCCACAATGACCTCTGCCAACATCGGTTTGGTCGACTCCACGGAGCTGCGCCACATCTTCGAGTCCCTCATGATGTTTCGTTCGGAAGGCATCAACGTTCCCGGAGTCACCGTGTTCTGTCGGGACGGTCGGCGGAGGTGGCTGGTCACCACGAAGGAATTCACCATCGAGGTCACGGGTGACTCCGCGGACTTCACCGGCGCCTACAAATTGCCGCTGACCGTCGTGGCGAATGCCGGTCGTCCACGTGCTGCCGCTGGTGTAGTGGCGTTCTCCGTCGCCGACGGAATGGTCACGGCGGCTTCATCGCTTGGAACTCAGACGCTGCCATGCAGCAGCGTGCCGATGCCCCAGCTGCAGCGCACCCCGGCGAGTCGAGGTCGTGCCACGGCGCAACTCGGCGGCAAGGAACTGTTGTACACCATCTTCTCCGGGGCAA
>JAFMJP010000109.1 GCA_017853375.1 Actinomycetota bacterium | reverse complement strand
GTTCGTGTTCCGAGCGCGACCCCAAGTTCATCAGCACTCAACCATCCATGGGCATTGTCTTCGATGATCAACGTCGTTGCATCGGTGAGTTGATGCTGAATTCGTGCAAGATTGGCAGGGAAACCAAAATAGTTGACGGCGAGCAAGGCCTTCGCCGACGGCAGCTTCTCGTGCGATGCAACTTGGAAGTCATCGTCAATATGGTAAAAAACAGGAACTGCATCGACGGCTCTCAACGAAGACAGGACATCTCGACAAATGAAATGCGGAATCAGTACCGTGTCGCCCGGTTGAACCCGCGCCATCCGAAGTGCAGTAACGAGAGCATGGCGCGCGTAGGCGTAATAGAGGCGGTTCACGATTGAAATCCCCGGGCGAACCACCGCGTAGCTGTAGCGGCGAGAAGCACGATGGCTCCAGCGTAGGTACGTGCAAATGGGGGCCAGGTTCTCATCGCCTTACCGAAGTGCAGCCATGCATTGCGGAAGTCGCGACCCCTGTGGTGCGCGCGACCAGCGGAGTAGTGCGACATTGCCTGCCTTCGCCGCACTATTCGCCGAGAAGTGATGTTTGCTCGTGTGAGATGATGCTTGACAACTGCCATCTCGGCACGAGCATTCCGTTCCACCGAAGCGCTCGCACTCGAAGCATGGATACGAAACACACCGAGTGGCTCTGCGAGAAACGCAAATTTGAACTGCCGTTCGGCGAGCCGGAGCCAGAATTCGTAATCCTCTGCCGTGATGAATTCAGGATTAGTCGAGAAACCACCCAGCTGTTGGAACATCGACGTTCTTCCAACGACAGCAGAAGTAGAGAGGCAATTCCCTCGGAGCAGGAGCTCTCGGTACCTGGTGCGATGCTCTGGTCCATAGGTGACGAATCTCGACGTGGAGCTGCTGCGCCACTCCTCGGCATGGCACACGAGATCAACTCCGGACTCCAGCCGTTCAACGCAGCGACGAAGTTTGCTGGAATGCCACCAGTCATCGGAGTCGAGAAAGGCGACATAAGTCGCATTGGAGTGCGCAATTCCGATGTTGCGTGAGGCTGCGATGACACCCCCGTTGGCGAAGTCGATCATGGTGACGCGAGAATCGTGGAATTCCTCCACTACGTCTCTGGTGTGATCAGTCGACATGTTGTTGATGACGATGGCGTTCCAATACTGGTAGTCCTGTGCAACCACCGATTTCAGAGCTTCGCGCAGAAAATCAGCCTGGTTGTACGTGGGAATGATGACGTCAACGCTTCGTGGCTCGGTTGTCACAATGAACGTCCACCGAATTCCCGTCTGGCTGCCTGGAGAAGTTGGTCGAGTTCTTGAACGAATGTGTCATGTATATCGATGCCAAGAGCACGAAGCGAGGTGTCCTTGAACGCAAATGGTTGGTGGTGTGTCATATCGGTGTGTGTCACGTCTACGGTAAGTGATTTCTCCAGGAGGTGTTCAGCACGTACCTTTATCAGTTCTGCCACGGCACGAAGCTGATACGTCCGTGGCCCCGCAAGAAGGTAGGTACCGGATGGAATGTGACGTGTTGCAACTTGGGCGATCGCACTCGATGCATCTCCCAAGGCAAGCAGATTTCGGTATCCATAACCGTTGGAATGCAACAACAATCGATTCGATGTCACCGCTTGTCGACATAAATCGTGTACGACCAGGTCCCACGCGGCAGTGTGAGACATGGCAGGAGCCCCGAAGGTGTTGGTCATACGAACCACGATGCCGGTCATCGAGCTTGCTCGGCATTGCTCCATCACTTCATATTCCAGCCCCAGACGCGATCGACCGTAATCGGTCGTAGGGAGGGGTTTCGTGGAGTCGGTCACGTCACCGACGAGAGCATCACCAAATACGTGTATCGAAGAGATGAAGACGAATCGTGATGCACCACTCGAAGCTGCATCACGAACCAGCTCAGCAGTCGCTGCCCGCTCTTTTTCCAGCTCGCTGGGTAGAGGCGGTTTCGTCGTGGAGTATCCGCGTGTCGCGAGGTGAACCACCACGCCTGCACTACGGAGTGCATCGCGACGTGCTTCGCCGTCACGCAAGTCACCAAAGGAGGGAGTGCAGTTTGTAGCCCACGCAGGGAGTTCGATATTGGTACGAAAGTGTGGTCGTACGTGGTAACTGGTGTCGATACAGAAGTGATGGAGAAGGCGTCCACCAACGTGTCCGTTGGCACCGGTGATGACGATGAGGCGATCGTCGGGCACTCAGTCTCGCCAGACGTAGGGAATGGAGGTGGTAGCGAGATCTTGTCGGTCGACTCGTGCGGGGTCGTGTGGTTCGGAAGAACAGTTGGCAATGAGTGCATCGCCCACACCCACATTGCAAAAGGCGAACCAGAGTCGTGGAGGAATGGTCATCAATTGATAGTTGGAGGTCCCGAGTGTGATGTCCCAAGTAACACTATGAGTGGGGCTTTCTTCGCGATCATCGTAAAGTGCGAAACGTACTTGTCCAACCGGAACTGCAATCTGCGCAGTCGCAATATGGTGTCGGCGCCAAGCCTTGCGCTCACCCATTGAAATTCTCGAAAAGTACACTTCACCGAATCCTGCGAAGGTTGTGTCGGTGGACTTCAACATGTGCAGGACCGCGCCATGTTCGTCGGCGATGATCCGAAGATCGGAGAGTTGCACTCCATGAATCATGAACGTCGTCCGTCGTTACGCAGAGAGATAGTCTTTGATGTTGCTCGTCGTGAGCGTCTCAACCGACTCACCAACATGCCACGCACGGTACCAATCAGTGGTGTGGTGCATGGTGTCATGAAATGACCAGCGAGTCTTCCAGCCGAGCCGCGTGTTGGCCTTGGTGCTGTTGAGCTGCAGCAGTTGGGCTTCATGCATGCTGCTGTGGTCGGGCGTGATATGAACGGCATCGCTGGCACCCCAACGCGAGGCGACGAATGCCGCTACTTCTTGAACCTCGTGAACGGAGGTCTCGGGCGGGCCAAAATTCCACGAGCTCCCCGTGGATGCGGTGCCGTCTCCGAGTGCTACGGCGAGCCGGATGTACCCAGAGAGTGGTTCCAAGACATGTTGCCAGGGTCGCGTTGCTCTCGGAGAGCGAATCTCGATCGTAGACCTGTTCTTGAGTGCTCGAATGCAGTCGGGGATGAGGCGATCCGGTGACCAGTCACCACCACCGATGACGTTGCCGGCTCGCGCACTGGCAATTCGTGGCGCATTCGGGCTCCGAAAAGTGGAGTTCGCATAGCCAGCGAACACCATTTCCGCTGCAGCTTTCGACACGCTGTACGGATCTATCCCGCCGAGTTCGTCGGTTTCGACATAGCCGTGCTGTTGTTCTTTGTTCTTGTAACACTTGTCAGAGGTGACGAACACCAGCGTGGATACGGAGGGGCTTTGTTTCACGGACTCCAACACATTGGCCGAACCCAAGACGTTGGTGGAGAAGGTTCCATGTGGGTCTGCGTATGAAGTGCGAACGAATGCTTGGGCCGCGAGGTGAAATACCACTTCAGGGCGACTCGTGGAAATTATGGCCTGGAGTCCGGAGAGGTCTCGGATGTCGCACTGCCGGCTGTCGATGTGCTGGTGAAGATTCAACAACTCAAAGTGGGATGGTGTAGCAAGTGGCGGAAGCGCTACTCCTGTCACGCTGGCGCCGGCTTGGGCGAGCATGTAGGAAAGCCACGATCCTTTGAAGCCCGTATGCCCGGTAACGAGCACACGTCGACCGGAAAACGCAGCAAGATCTGTGGCTAGTGACGCCACGGGGCCTCGTTCTTGTTTTCTAGTTCATTCAGCAACTCCCAATCGCGATAGGTGTCCATGCATTGCCAGAATCCTTCGTGGGTATAGGCCGCGAGTTGACGTTCACTTGCCATTCGTCGCATTGGTTCTGCTTCAAGCACGAGGTCGTCCTGATCGTTGAGGTAGTCGAAAACCGAAGGCCGGCAGACAAAGTAGCCACCAGAGATCAATCCGGCAGATGTCTGTGGTTTCTCGTTGAAAGACACTGCGATGCCGCTGGCATCGATTTCTACCTCGCCGAATCGACTCGGTGGTCGGACCGCAGTAAGTGTCATGGCTGAAGTGTGAGCGGCGTGGAACTTCACCACTTGGTCAATGGGGACATCGGAAACGCCATCGCCGTAGGTCAGAAGGAAGTCTTGGTTCGCAACGAGATCACGAATTTTTTTCACACGTCCCCCAGTCATCGTGTTTTCGCCCGTGTCGGCAAGAGCAACGTTCACTGGGGTGCTATTTGGGAGCAAAAAATCGACGAGTTCTACGGGTGAACGTCCGGTACCACCGAAATGTGCTCGAATCACCTCACCCAGATAGCCGAGACACAACACAAAGTTCCGATACCCGAAGTGCGCGTAGTGCTCCATGATGTGCACCACGATGGGTTGTGAACCGACGGGAATCATCGGCTTTGGAACGGAGTCGTCAACACCTCGAATTCGCGTGCCTTTACCGCCGCAAAGGATGACCACTTTCAT
>JAFMJP010000108.1 GCA_017853375.1 Actinomycetota bacterium | reverse complement strand
ATACGGGGTGAGCAGGTCGATCACCTTGATGCCGGTTTCGAACATGCGCTTGGTCGGCTCGAGCGTGTCGAATGCCGGGGCTGGTCGATGGATATCCCAACGTTCGACGTCCTTGAACTCGTCGTTGTTGCCGTCGAGCACGTCGCCCCACACGTTCCACACGTGACCGAGGGTCTTTTCACCCACCGGCACGCTGATGCCACGGCCGGTGTCGCGCACCGGGGTGCCGCGTCGCAAGCCGTCGGTGGGCTTCATGCAGACTGCACGCACGCGGCTATGTCCGAGCTGCTGAGCAACTTCGGCCAACACCTTGTTCGGTTTGCCGTCGACATCGATGGTGAACTCGAGTGCGCGGTTCAACTCGGGAAGGCTGCCACGAGGAAATTCCACGTCGATTACCGGTCCGGCAATCGCCACCACTCGACCTTCTGCAGTCTTGGTGTTGCTCATCGTTGCTGTCATAGTTGCTCCTTTATCGAATTCCGTGTTGAGAGAAGTGAGTGAACCCGTAGCTCGTCATCAGACGCCCGCCATGTCGTCGGCACCGCTCAGTGCCTCGGCGCCACCGACGATTTCCATGATTTCCGTGGTGATGGAGTCCTGGCGCGCACGGTTCATGGTGCGTGACAAGCTCTTGATGAGTTCTTCGGCGTTGTCGGTGGCCGACTTCATCGCCCGCTGACGGAATGCGTGTTCACTGGCAGCTGCATTCAAGAGTGCAGCGTAGATTCGGGCCTCCACGTATCGCGGCAGGAGCGAACCGAGGATTTCCTCGGCACTCGGCTCGAACTCGTAGGCACTCACAGCACCCTCGGGTTTGCCGTCGCCACCTTCCACCACTTCCCGCTCGAGCGGAATCAGCGGGCGACGAACCACTTCTTGGGTACCCGACGACACGAATCGCGTGTACACCAGCTCTACGCGGTCGACTGCACCCGACAGGAACTGTTCCACCACGTACTCGCCGATGGCTTTTGCGTTCTCGTACTTGGGCGCATCGGAGAATCCGGCAAAACCCTTGCGGAGCGAGTAACCACGGAACTTGAAGTAGTTCTCACTCTTGCGACCAACCGGCACGATTGCGTAGTCCTTGCCGGCCACGACATCGGCCTTTACTTCGCCTTCGGTGGCGCGCAACACACCGGCGTTGTAACCGCCGCAGAGACCGCGATCGGCGGCGATGGTCACGTAGCAAGTGGTCTTCACCACTTCGCGTTGCTTCATGAACGCCGACTCCGAACCAGAACCTCCGGCAGCAAGATCCTTCACCACATTGGTGATCATCTCGCTGTACGGCACTGCGGCTTGCACGCGTTGTTGCGCCTTCACGATGCGTGACGCAGCAATCAACTCCATGGCGCGGGTGATCTTCTTCGTTGCCTGAACGGAACGAATCCGTCCTCGAAGAATGCGTTCTTGACCGCCGGCCATGTGGTGTGGTTACTCCGTTGCCAAGGTTTTCTTGCTGGCGGCCTGACCGACTTCGCCTGCCGTCGTCTTGGTCGGGTCCGCGGATGCTCCGCCCGCAGGTGTTGGCGTGAACGTCTTCTTGAACGCCGCGACGACGCCGGCAAGATCTGCAGGAACGTCAGCCTTGGGGTTCTGGCGAATTCCGGCCAGCATGCTGCCCTGACGCGAGCGCATGTGCTCGAGCAGTTCCTGCTCGAATCGACGCACGTCGGCGACGGGAATGTCGTCGAGGTAGCCCTTCGTTCCGGCAAAAATCGACACCACTTGTTCCTCGACTGGCATCGGGCTGTTGAGAGGCTGCTTGAGCAACTCCACCAAGCGGTAACCGCGCTCGAGCTGCGCCTTGGAGATTGCATCCAGTTCGGACCCGAAGGTGGCGAACGCTTCGAGTTCGCGGAACTGTGCCAAGTCGAGCTTCAAGGTTCCCGACACGCTCTTCATTGCCTTGATCTGTGCGGCACCACCTACGCGACTCACCGAGATACCTACGTCGACGGCCGGACGCACACCCGACTTGAACAGGCTGTCCTGCAGGTACACCTGGCCATCGGTGATCGAGATGACGTTCGTCGGAATGTATGCCGATACGTCGCCAGCTTTCGTTTCGATCACTGGTAGCGCAGTGAGCGAGCCGGCGCCATTCTCGTCGCTCAGCTTGGCTGCGCGCTCGAGCAAACGACTGTGCAGGTAGAACACGTCACCCGGATACGCCTCACGACCCGGTGGACGTCGCAGCAACAGCGAAATCTGACGATACGCCTCTGCTTGCTTGGAGAGGTCGTCGTACACGATGAGCGCATGCTCGCCCTTTTCCATCCAGTGCTGACCCATGGCGCAGCCCGCGTACGGTGCCAAGTACTTGAACGGTGCGGGGTCGCTTGCCGGTGCTGCCACCACCACGGTGTATTCCATCGCTCCGTACTGGCGCAATGTCTCCACGGTTTGGGCAACGGTCGAGCCTTTCTGACCAACCGCCACGTAGATGCACTTCACTCCGAGACCTTTTTGGTTGAGGATCGTGTCGATGGCGACGGTCGTCTTTCCGGTCTTGCGGTCGCCGATGATCAATTCGCGTTGGCCGCGACCGATCGGGGTCATTGCATCGATGGCTTTGATGCCCGTTTGCAGTGGCTCGTGCACGGGCTTGCGACCCATGATGCCTGGCGCCTGCACTTCCACACGGCGCATCTGCGCGCCGACGACGTCACCCTTGCCGTCGATCGGCATGCCGAGTGCGTTGACGACGCGACCGAGCATGGCGTCTCCGACCGGCACCGACAAGATTCGACCGGTGGCCTTTACGGTCTGCTGCTCTTCGATGCGATCTGCATTGCCGAGTACCACGACACCGATGGAGTCTTCATCGAGGTTCAACGCCAAACCCACGCTGCCGTCTTCGAACTCCAGCAACTCGTTCACGGCGCAGTCGGGCAAGCCGCTCACGCGTGCAATGCCGTCACCAATTTCCGCGACGCGACCAACGGTGCGTGCTTCCACCGACGGTGTGAAGCCGTCGAGACCCTTGGTGATTGCCGCCGCAATGTCTGAGGCGGAGAGTGTGAGTTCGGACATGTGAATTTCCTTTCGAATGGCGCTTAGAAACGTGACTTAACTTGATCGAGACGCGTGCGAATCGAGTCGTCGATGACCTCGTCGCCGACCGTGGCAACGATGCCACCGATGACGTTCGGATCGACGACCACTTTCAGGTTCAACTTCTTGCCGGTGGCCTTGGAGAGAGCCTCGGCAAGTCGTGACTTTTGTGCGTCGTTCAACGCAACCGCGCTGCGGACCTCTGCAACTTCGAGCTGCTTCTCGCTCGAAGCACGCTTCACCAGGGCGTCGGCAACCTCCGGAAGCAACGACACATGTCCGGTTCCCACCAACAGCGAGGTGAGCTGCACGGTGACGTTGTGTGCCTTACCGGCCAGGAGTTGCTCGACGATCTTCTGACGTCGATCGGTTGGCAGCGTGCTGTCGCTCAATGAGGAGCGCAGTGCTTCGTTGGATTCGTACGCACGAGCCAGACGGAACATCTCGTCCTCCACGATCGCTACGGCGCCGTTGGCTGCCGCGATTTCGAACATCGCGTTGACGTAGGCGGTGACTTGCTGGCTGCTCATCGTGATGCACCCACCTTGGCGATGAAACTGTCGACCAGTTCCTGTTGTGTCTGGTTGTCGAGCGAGGCGCGCACTGCGTCGGCCGTAGCGATCGCCGCATAGCGCGCGATCTCCGCTCGCAATTCGTCCCCTACGCGGGCACGCGATGCGGCAATCTCAGCCAATGCACGCGCCTCAAGTTCGGCTACTTCCGCTGCGATTCGGGTTCGACCTTCGCTGAGCATCGACGCAACGTTGGCATCTGCCTCTGCCAGCATCTTTGCGCGATCACTGTCGATATTGCTCAGAGCCTTGCGAATGTTTGCGGCGTCATTCTCCGCATCCCTGCGCGCAGCAGCCGAATCGTCCAACTCTTTTTGAATCGTGGCAGTACGTGTCTCCAGGGCTTTCTTCGCTGCAGGCCAACCAAACTTGAACAGCATGAAGAAAACGAGCAGGGACGCGATTCCACCGTAAATCAATTCACCGATTTTTGGCACGAGCCAACTAATCGACTGAGTCGGATCGTCGTATGTCTTGGCAATTAGCACGGAGAAATTCACGACCTGCCTCCATTCATCGTGCCCTCAACGGCACGTTTCACGATGCCGGCATCGAGGGACTTGCCCAGCACCAACTGGGTCGCTCGCGTGGTGACGCTGCCGACGGCCGCGGCAACCTCGCCACGTGCAGCTGCTCGAGCAGTTTCCAGTGCACGATCAGCTTCGGCTCGCTTGGCCGCAATTCGCGCATTGGCTTCTGCCATCTTTGACTGACGCTCTGCATCGAGAGTTTGACGCGCGCCGTCAATTCGCTTTGCGACTTCGGCTCGAACCTCAGCGAGTGCACTTTCGTGCGCTGCGACATCGTTCTGAGCAGCCGCTCGAGTCGCATCGGCACTTTCGTGGCCTTCGCGAATCGCGCCGTAACGCAGCGCCATGCCTTTTCTCACCTTCGGCACGAGGAACACCCGCATGACGAACAGGAACAC
>JAFMJP010000107.1 GCA_017853375.1 Actinomycetota bacterium | reverse complement strand
AGGAGGTCTGCTTTGGTCATTGCTATTCCTTGCTTTCTCGGAATCGGAGTTCCGTAGTCATCAATCTCAGTGGATTCAGCGAAAGATTGCAAGTACCAGCGCAGCACCTGTGACACTCACGCCGCGTACCTCGCAACACGCGTTGCGGCACTGCGATTCGCGCCGAAGTGACTGCGCCAAACCCTATTTCGTCGGATTTTTTCGGTGGTCCACAATGCCACATTGGTCTCCCCATGGGGCGTTGATCCGTCCAGTGATGCGAAAAACCACGATAAAAACTGACGAACTTGCATGTTGTGGCGTGTTTCGGCTGGCACAAAGCATGTATCGGTCATCTTGTAAACATCATTTCGTCGGACGATTATGAATCGTCATTGTTCGCCATCAACGCTCCAGACTCATCGGCACGACCCACATGCGCGACGTCCCATTCGGAGTCGCCAAAAAATATTTCGCGATATTCGAAAAATTCACCGAAAAATTGCACAACAATCCACCACTCCGCCAAGTGCAACGACCATGCTTGGAACCGTTGACCGCTGAACCGCTCCGCAAGATGTCACTGCACGATGCAGACGTCGTGCACGAGCGACATGCCGTTGCACTCTCACTCGTGCCACAGCGAATCGTGCTGGACACCTCCGTGTTGATTGCCGACCCGATGTCGATGCACGCATTCGCGGGGTGTGCCGTGGTGATTCCACTCACGGTCGTGGAGGAACTCGACAGTTTGAAGACGCGCATGGACGACGTGGGACGTTCGGCACGCACTGCGCTTCGCAACATCGAAGAATTGCGACGCCAGGCCGGCGGTTCGCTTGCCGAACCAACCCCACTGTCGGACAACCCCGATTCGGGAACCCTGCATATCGAGGTGAACCACGTGGATCGCGAGCGTCTCGAGCACCATGGTCTCGACCCCTCCGTGCCGGACAACCGCATCATCGGAGCCGCGCTCGGGCAATCCGCGATTGCCCCCACCTGCATGGTGTCCAACGATGCAGCTCTGCGAATCAAGGCAGCCCACCTTGGCCTCACCGCAAGTGAGCATCACCCCATTGCCCGCTCGGCAACCGACCGCGCCATGGGCTGGGTTACCTTCGAGGCCGACGCCAACGTGGTGGACAGCCTGTATTCCCGCGGTGTCACCCCGGTGGAAGCAGTCGAAGGTGGCGGGCTGCTGTACAACAACAACTTCGCCGTGCTGCGCAATGGCTCACAAAGTGCCCTTGCCCGAGTGCGTGACGGTGAGATGCGCCTCATCGACACCAACACCCCCGAGGCATGGGGTTTGCGACCGCGCAACAAGGAACAGCGCTTCGCGCTGGAACTCCTGCTCGACCCGACCATCTCCGTCATCGCACTCGACGGTCGCGCGGGCACCGGCAAGACCGTGATGGCAATCGCTGCCGGTCTCGAACAAGTGGTGGAGCAGCGCCGTTACGAACGTCTCGCGGTGTACCGGCCACTCGTTCCGGTGGGCCGTGCCGACGTGGGATTTCTTCCCGGCGGATTGGAAGAAAAACTCGATCCGTGGATGTCGGCAATTCACGACGCCATCATCGCGCTCACCGAAGAACGCTCCAGCCGAGATGCTCGAAGCCTGATCGAAGACTTGTCCGATCGTGGACAACTCACATTGGAGTCCGTCACCTTCCTGCGCGGACGTTCCCTGCAGGGCCAGTTCGTCGTGGTGGACGAAGCACAGAACCTGGAGCCCACCACGCTGAAGACCATCCTCACCCGAATCGGTGAGGGCACCAAAGTGGTGTTCACCGGCGACACCAGCCAGATCGACGCACCGTACATGGGTGAGAGCAACAATGCCTTGGCGGTGTTGATCAACGCATTCGCTGGTCAGTCGCTGTTTGGGCATGTGACGTTGGCAGCGTGCGAGCGCTCCGAAGTGGCCAGCCTGGCTGCTGAGCTGCTCTAGCCCGGCCCGGCGCCACCCCAGCCCAACTGGGCCGCACCCCGCCAACCCGTGGAGGTTTTGTCAAACGTCACAGCCAGGATGCCGCCATCGGCTTGACAGCCCGCTGCTCGACATTTAGTGTTAAATGCCGAGCACAGTCTCCCCTCGTCCGACCCGCCCCCTCCCATACGGTCGGACGAGGGTCTTGCTTCCAGCGTGGGAAGCAAGAGGACGGTGCGAACCCCTACATCTTCGAGGAACCACATGACCACCTTCGATACACGCACCGAACACCAGTCCAACCTGCCCGACGACTTCGAAGTTCGTGGGCCGATCGGCGACATCGACTGGACACAGTTCGCCAACTGCAAGGGCAAAACGCACCTCTTTTTTGCACCAAAGGCAGAACGACCACAAGCCCGCGCTCGCCGCGAGGCCAAGGCGCGTTCGTTGTGCAATGACTGCATCGTGAACACCACATGTCGCGAGTTTGCCCGGGTGAATCACGAGTACGGCTATTGGGGTGGCGAAAGCGAGGAAGAGCGTCACCTGGCCGGTTTCACCATCGCAGCCCCGGTCGGATTGCGCAGCGCAAAGTATCGAAATCTCCGCAATCAAGAAGTTGCGGTCGCAGTGACGACGGAGGCAACCGTGTCGCCACAGACGTCCATCGCGAATTAACTGACGTCCGTCGCGAGCGGACTACTCGGTCCCTGCTTGGCTCGACGTTGAGCTACTTGTGTGCGTCGCGCAATGCAAGCAGACGCTCGAACAGTTCAGGTCGCATCGAGATGAAGAGTCCGGTGGACTCCGCGCACAACGTGTCTCCGTGATGCAACGTGCCGCGGGTGAAGATCTTGCGACCCTCCACCTTTTCGCACCACCCGCGGAACACCAATTCACGAAGCAGCGGTGTGGGTGATCGATAATCCACCGTGAGATTCGCGGTCATGCCTGGTTGCCCTGAGGCCGATTGTGCAACGCCCAACACTTCATCGAACGCACTGGCGATGAATCCGCCATGCACGCAGCCGGGCGCACCCTCGTAGGGCTCGGTGAAGGTGATTCGGCCTTCCACGGTTGCCCTGGCGCCTTCCTGCAACACGTTGACGACCAGCGGTACTGCAATTGGGTTGATGGTGCCCAGTACCGGGCTACGTGCAAGGAAGTTCTTGCGTCGCTCTGCGAGTGCAGCCTCATTCACTCCGTCTGCACCAGCGTGACGGTTCGCCACCAGTGCGTTCACGCCGGCACGAACCTGATCGCGAACTCGACGAATCTCCTCGATGCTGGCGTCGGTGGAGATGATCTCGCGAATCATGGCGCGTACTTCGTCGGCCAGCTCCACGCGGGCCACGTCCTGCTCCGACAACGGTCCAGCCTGAATGTGAAAGCCACCGAATTGGTTCTCGTTGGTGCCGCCCTGTAGCGAAACGTCGGCATCGCCGACGCCACCTGACCCTTGAGTCACTCCTTCACCTCGATGAGCACGGGCGCATGATCACTCGGTTGTTCACCTTTGCGCGCATTGCGATCGATTGCCGACCACACGGTTCGCTTCGCCACGTTGGCGGTCACGAGGGCCAGGTCGATTCGCATTCCCCAACCACGATGAAACGAGCCGTTGCGATAGTCCCACCATGAGTAGATGCCGGGTTCGGGATGTTGCTCGCGCACGATGTCGCGAAGGCCCCACTCGGCAAGTGTTTGGAGTCGCTGGCGTTCCGCCGCACTCACGTGGGTGGAGCCTTCGAGTGCCTTTGCATCCCACACGTCGATGTCGTGCGGAGCAATGTTGTAGTCGCCCGCCACCACCAAGTTGCCGGAGGGCGTGGCGATTGCTGCCACGTGCTGGGCCAATTGGTCGAGCCAACGCAACTTGTATTGATAATGCTCGTGGTCGAGCGCACGGCCGTTTGGTACGTACACCGATACGACCGTGATGCCGCCACAGTCGGCAGTAATGATCCGTGCCTCCGCGTCCGGCTCGCCCACCACGAAGTTCGCCCTGGGGTTGGTGAGCCCCACCTTCGACAAGACCGCAACGCCATTCCACTGACCTTGGCCGAAATGCGCCGACTCGTATCCCATCTCGCTGAACGTCAGTGCAGGAAACGCCTTGTCGGTCATCTTGGTTTCCTGCATCAGCACGACATCCGGTCGTACGTCCTCCAACCACGCTTGCACTCGCGGCAAGCGGGCCTTGAGTGAATTCACGTTCCATGTGGCAATGAGCACGCCCCAACGGTAGTTGTCCCCACGCCGTTCTTCCCCAGCGCAACACACGACAGACACTGCCCACACGTCGGCGTCGTAGCCTCGTCACATGGCGGTCCGCGAACTCATCGGGGTATACGACGCAGATGCCACGGTGTGGGGCGAGGTGTCGTATTGGATCGGTGCTCGCCTCGGACGACGCCACTGTGGTTTGTGCGACATCACCCATGGCGTGTTCACGAGAAAGGCGGAGTGGCAGGCATGCGAAGATCGACTTCCCGTACCGTTTTCCGCCTACCACCGGAATGATCAACCAGAGGACGTGCGTGCGTGCATCGGCGATCAACTTCCGGCGATCGTGGCCCGCACCGACTCCGGCATCACACTGCTCGTGACACCCGTCGAGCTTGACGGGTGCAAGGGAAGTCCGGATGCTCTCGCGGCGCTGCTCACGTCAAAACTCGACGCGAGCAA
>JAFMJP010000022.1 GCA_017853375.1 Actinomycetota bacterium | reverse complement strand
GTCAGGACTTTGGCGCGATGGTGATGGCGTCAGGCAGGTGGAATGAGCGCGCCGGTGAACACCTGCCAAGCCAGCGCCGACTTGGCGACGAAACTCAGCACGATGTAGGTGCGTTCGCCCACCAGATAGTCGGCAAAACGGCCTTTGGCGCGGTATTGCAGCCATTGCACGAGTGCAAAGCAGTTGAAGAACACGAACAAAGAAATGACGATGCCGTACACGAAACCCGGAACCTCGGTATTCGGTGGACCATTCGGGGAAAAGAGGTTGATGACGACGGCGATCCATGGCACAATTCCCGCAATACAGCCGAACCAAAAGGGGAGGAGATCGCCGTTGCCGGGCGTGGTGTACTTCTCCTGCAGCCAGCCGAAGAGAATCATCGACACGTTCACTCCGAATACTGCAAGCAGTGCCACATACTCCGAGACACCGTTCAGTTGAAGGATCAACACGATCATGATCGACGAAGAAAGGGAGTATTCCACCCACCGGTAGACGTTGATGTGTCGTGCGAGCCCTGCCACGTAACGAGGGAAACCGAGCGGAGACGCAACCAAGAAATGGAAGAATGCCGACAGCGCCATGAACGCCGCCACCATCCATGAGATGTTCAGGTCGATGAGGGTGGCGGGGTCGGAGAAGTTCCCGGTGCCTGGAGCCTCCGACAAGTAGGTGGCACGTATCGGCAACGTCACGTCGGTGGACAGCGCGAGAATTGCGATGAACGACGCCAGGTGGAGTGCACCAGCAGCAACGTTGAGCTTGCGCAATCCCGGAACGGTAGGACTCATGACGCCAGAGTACGGCACAGACCTACCGAGTTGGGGCGATGCTCCACAACTACATTCATGGAGTGACCCATTTCGACGACCAAGGTCGCCCTGAGCCACCGATCGCCGCCAACGAGCAGGACACCTTGGTCGGTTATCTCGAGTTCCAGCGAGCCACGCTCGAGTGGAAGACACGTGGGCTGGATGCGAACGGATTGGCGCACACCACCGCAGCATCGTCAATGACGTTGGCCGGATTGCTGAAGCACATGGCGTACGTCGAGGACCATTGGTTCAGCGGATTCATGCTCGATCTACCGAAGATGGCGCCGTGGTCGGAAGTGAATTGGAATGAAAATCCCGATTGGGAGTGGGAGTCGGCGGTTCGCGATATGCCAGGTACGGTGCGAGCCCAATGGCAAACGTCGGTCGAACGATCGAGAGAGGTGTTGCAGAAGTTGCTGGATGCAACGAGCCGGGGGACGGCTGTAAGCGACCCACTCGGTGTCCTTGCCCAGCGGGCGTGGCCGAACGGCGAGCGTCCGTCGTTGCGATGGATCCTGGTGCACATGATCGAGGAATACGCCCGTCACAACGGTCATGCCGACCTGTTGCGGGAAGCCGTCGACGGCCAAACTGGTGAGTAATCCTCACGGAGTGACGTCGCGAGAGAAGCACGCCTTCGACCGCGTGCTTGGTTTGCCGCAAGTCACCATGAGCGGGGTGGCCGTCATCATCGGTGCGGGAATCTTCGTGCTGCTGGGACCGGCAACTCAGGAAGCCGGGGGAGCCGTATGGCTCTCGTTCGTCGTGGCCGCCATACTTTCGGCGTTGACGGCGTTCAGCTACATGGAGCTTGCCTCGATGTTTCCGAAGGCCAGCTCTGAGCACGAATTCACCCGACAAGTGTTTCCGCGTTGGGTGTCGGCGGTCGTTGGTTGGTCGATGGCGACTGCTCTCGTGGTGGCAGCCAGCACCGTATCGCTCGGCTTTGGTCGGTATCTCCGGGAGTTCTTCGACGTCGACGAACGCATCACTGCAGGAGTGCTCATCCTCGTGATGGCGTACGTCTCGTATTTGGGCATGGAGCGTGCCGCGTGGATGATCATCGGAATGGCAGGAATCGAGATCGGGGCACTCGTGATCGTGGCGCTCCTTGGTGTGCCCTCGATCGGTGATCACGATCTCTTTTCCGGCTCCCTCTCCGGCGTACTCAGCGCCGCTGGTTTGGTGTTTTTTGCATTCATCGGGTTCGATGAAGTCATCACGCTTGCCGAGGAGACGAGGGATCCCGCCAGGACCGTTCCCCGCGCGCTCCTTGCCGCGTTGGCCATCTCCACCGTGCTGTATGTCGCCGTCGCGATTGCTGCAGTCAGTGTGCTCGGTGTGAGTGGTGTGGTTGGCGCCGAACGCCCGTTGGCACAGGTCGGGCAAGTGGTGGTGGGAAGTTGGGCAGCAGATGCTCTCTCCGTTGCCGCGTTGGTGAGTACGGGCACCACGGTGTTGTTGGTGGTCACCGCCGCATCGCGGATGTTCTACGGAATGGCACGCGTTGCCGACTTTCCCGGTGCGTTGGCGGCCGTGCGGCACCGCCGAGTGCCGCTGAATGCGCTGGTGCTCACCGTAGCCGTGGCATTGGGGTTCTTGTTGCTCGGAAACTTGAAGACGCTGGCAGCCGCCACCGATGCGTTGATCTATCTCATTTTCCTGCTCGTGAACGTCGTTGTCATCGTGCTTCGTTTTACCAAACCCCATCTCCAGCGTCCCTTCCGCATCCGCGGAACAGTCGGGCGGTTGCCGCTTCTTCCGGTTGCAGCATTCGTGGTGGTGTTGGTGGTGGCGCGAGAGCTGCAGCAAGAGTCGTTCTGGATGGTGGGAGCCGTACTTGTCGTCGGGCTGGTGGTGCACCTTGTATCGCGACGGCCCAACCCGATGCTGTGACCGGTTGGCCCTGCGCTAATTCAGTTGCGCGAGTTTTGCCAAGGAAGTCATGAGGGAGAAGTAGTCCAGCCGTTTTGCATCCGGGCTGAATCTCATGAGCACGATGAATCCGTAGCCGAGCGCCTGCTCCATCGACGAGATCTGTGCGGTGAGTGCGTGCGGAAGTTGCGGGAACATGGCACGCAGGATGGAGTCGGCATTACCAATGAATCCCTGCAACTCCTTGCGGGTGGATGGTCGGTAGCGGGAGGCGATGATGCATTCCATGCGGAAGTCCAGGCGTGCTTTGCGTGACGGCATCATTCCGAAGTACCAACTGTCGGTGAAGCCGAAGTCGCCGCGCGAAGAAGTGAACGCCAGCGATTTCGCGCGCGAATTCTGCCCGTAGTCCATCACCGATACTTCATGGATGGCCTCATCGAGCATGGTTTCTTTGTCGGGCCACAGTTGGTAGATGGCGCTGGTAGAGAATCCTGCACGTCGAGCGATGCGGGTGACGGTTGCTGCACGGAAACCGACCCGCGCGACGACTCGTTTGGCGCTGGTGAGGAGCTCGTCACGAACTGGGTTGCCCGTATTGATGGGCTCGGGCGGAACGTCGGCCGTGTGATGGGTGTGGGAGACGACGGTTGCGCGAGCCGCAGCGGCGCGTAGCGAGCGCAGTGATGACGCCCAGCCTGAATTTGCCGGGGTGATGAACGAGCGGTAGACGGTGCCGAGTCCGGCACATGCGCCCACCATGACGACGGCGCCAGCAAGAGGATCGCAGGAGCCGTTGAGACCAAGATCGTCGAGCGTGGCAACAACGGCCGGTGTGACCACCTCGCTCACGGTGTCGTTGCGCTGTGCAATCACGAGGAACTCCGCACCAAGTTGCAGAAGAGGCCCTGGGCGTTCGACGGCTCGGGTTATCGGGTGGTCGGCAGGGAGGTGCCCTTGCACGTACTGCACCACCTCACGAAGATGCGCGAGGAACGGCGTTCGAACCCGCTCTTGCCACAGGGCTACGAGCATCTCGTCGGCGTTCTCGTAGCGGCTGTACAGCGCACCAGTGGTGAGCCCGGCAGTCTTGGCGACACGGGCCGATTGCAGGTTGTCGAGGCCATGTTGGACGGTCTCTGCCACCATCGCGTCGAGCAATTTCTCTGCGTTGGCTTGTTGGCTCCGCGTACGAGGACGTTTGCGCATCTGGGGCTGGGACGTGGTTCGCTCGACCGCACTCGTTGTACGACGGGCAGCAGTCGAGGCTCGTCGCGGCGCTACGGGACGACGTCGGGCAGTCATGGCTACTCCAGCGTGCCGTAACTGCCGAGGTTTCCGCTACCGGACCCCACATGATCCATGACATGGGACAAATCCGCGAGGAACTCTTGGTATGTGTTGGCGTGCACCGCATTGACCGTGAGGTGGATGGACGGCGGGGGAGCCTGGCGGTCCACGTACCAGCCGCGAGCGGACAATCCGTCGGCAACCGCGTAGATGTCGAGGTTCGGGCTGGCGGAGCCAAACGAGACGAGCGTGGCATCCGGCTGAGCACGCACGACGAGGCGAGCATCTGCATTCAGTGCGGCAGTGATGGCCAGCGTGGTGTCTCGTGCTGCTGCGGTGAGTTGGAGGTAGCCGGCATCGCCGATGTGGTGCAACACGGCCCATGCGGCAGCGATGGGCCCGCCCGATTTGGTTCCCAAGACTCCGGAAGAACCGTAGAAGCCACCAAGCCAATTGTCGGTGACGAATCCCTGGTGTGATCGCAACTCTGCGGTTCGGTACATGATGACTGAAGCACCCTTGGCGGTGTAACCGAATTTGTGGAGATCAACGCTCATGGACGTGACTCCATCCACGGAAAAGTTCCAGCGAGGCAGATGCACACCGAGTCGTTCCAGGTAGGGAAGTGTGACGCCACCCATGCAAGCGTCGACGTGACAGTTCACTCCTCGCTCACGCGCGAGGGTGGCTATTTCCTCGACGGGATCCACCACACCTTGCGGGTACTGCGGTGCAGACGCAACGAACATGATCGTGTCGTCGTCCGCAGCATCGGCCATGGCTGCAGAATCTGCCCGCCACGTGTCGGCGGACACCGGCACCAGTCGCAATTCAACATCGAAGTATGCGGCTGCCTTGTGGAAGGCCGCATGTGCCGAGGTGGGAAGCACCACATTGGGTCGGAGAATGGGCCGATTTTTGTCACGACGAAATTGATCGCGTGCAGCCTTCATTGCCATCAGAATGCTCTCGGTTCCACCGCTCGTAAGAAAGCCCCGTGCGCTGCCTGGAGCCGCCAGCCAACGAGCAACAATGGCCACCACGTCGTTCTGCATGGTTCGTAGCGAGGGGAACGCCTCTACGTTGAGGGCGTTCTCGCCGGAGAACCTCCGGTAGGCCTCCGTGGCGAGATCATGAACCTCCGTGCTTGCCAGGTAGGCGAGTGAGAATGCTCGACCCTCCTTCCACCGCACGTCGCGCGAACGAAGTCCCTCAAGTTGCGCCAGAGTGTGGTCGACTGACCACCCAATCGATGGGAGCTCCGGTGAGCCGCTGGAGTGCGCAGGTGGGACCGACGGGAGAGCGCCAGGCGGTGAGGATGCAGTTTGCCCCATGTTTATTGGTCCCTTCGTACTTTACATAACTATGATTATGGGCGGTGACTCGGACGAAGCGGTTCGGCCACCACGGGCTTGGCTGCCTCGAGGAGCCATTTCAAAGCTGCTCGGTAGTCGCGTGTCGTGGGATCCACGTTGGGATCCAAGTCTCGTTCAACGTCGTCTATTGCGCAGCGCAACACGAAGATTTGGTCTCGTAATGCATTGAGCTCACCGCGGGTCATGACCAGTTCATTCTCGTTGAGCTGGAGCTCGCTCGCACGTTGCCGGGCAACCCAGTCCCATTGTCGACAGGCTTGCGAACAGAATCGTCTGGGTCGGCCCACCCCGTCACGTGCAGGCAGGGGTGTTCGGCACCACTCGCAACGCGACCTCTCCTGTTTTCCTGATTTCGTCATGACGAAACCCCCGCCACGAATCTTAGGATGAACGCCATGGCGAGTGCACACGGTTCGCCGGCCCTCGGTGCCTCCGGGATGCCCCAAGCTCCCCTACGGATGTTGGCGTCAGACAACGTGGCTGGTGCCCATCCCCTGGTGCTCGAGGCGTTGGTGGCGGCCAATAGCACACACGTCTTGGCGTACGGCAATGATCCATTTACACGGCGAGCAGAATCTGCGTTCAACGAACTGTTTGGTCGTGAGGTGCGAACTCTCTTCGTGTACGGCGGTACGGGCGCCAACGTGTTGGCCCTCGCATCGATGCTGCAGCCCGCGGAGTGCGTGGTGTGCACCAATTGGTCGCACATCAACATGGACGAGACCGGTGCACCCGAAAAGATTCTCGGGGCCAAGTTGCTCGACCTTCCGTCACCGGATGCCAAGTTGACTCCCGATCAGATTCGCGCTGCGGCCAGTGCTCGTGGAAATCCGCATCATGCACAACCTGCTGTGGTGTCACTCACCCAGCCAACGGAACTTGGCACCTTGTATTCGCCGGCCGAGGTCCGGGCGCTCTGCGATACTGCTCACGAGCTCGGCATGCTCGTGCACATGGATGCAGCCCGGATCGGCAACGCCACTGCCGCGCTTGGTGCTTCGCGTGCCGCGTTGCGGGCGTTCACCGTGGATGCAGGTGTCGACGTGCTGTCGTTCGGGGGCACCAAGGCAGGCATCGTGTTCGGCGAAGCCGTGGTGTGGTTCGATCCGCGACGAGCCGCCCGCGCCGAGTACCTGCGCAAGAACGTCACTCAATTGCATTCCAAGATGCGTTACATCTCGGCTCAGTACGAAGCGCTGCTGGCGAATGATTTGTTCATCGGCCTTGGTCGGGCCGCAAACGCCGCCGCCATGGGGTTGTATGAAGCCACCAAACACCATGCCTCCCTGGGGCTCACCACTCCCCCTGCGGTCAACAGTGTGTTTCCGATCCTGGCCGACCCCGCAAAAAGCCGCCTCCAGGAGTGGTCCTTCTTTTGGGATTGGGACGTGGCTGCCCATCAGGTGCGTTGGATGACCGCGTGGGACGTCACGTTGGACGATGTTGCGCAGTTTGCGGCAGGCGTCGACGCAGTCCTCGCCCGGTAGCGCCACGCCCCCTGCCTCGCCCTTACCGCGCGCAGGTTGCCTAATTGACTGGTTGGTTACTTTTGGTCTACGCTCGCCACGTCGCGAGGTTCGCCTCGCCATGGGAGGACACGTGACCAGCCTCGATTTCAAGTTCCGTGAAGAGACCGATGATGCATGGATGGAACTCGGATCATGCCGCGGATTGTCCGACATCTTCTTTGCTCCCCTCGCAGAGCGTCCGCAAACTCGTCTACGTCGCGAAGAGAAGGCTCGTAAAGTGTGTTTGGAATGTCCCGTTCTCGACACGTGTCGCAATTTTGCACGAGCACACCGCGAGTACGGATTCTGGGGCGGCGAAAGTGAAGAAGAACGGCACCAGGCCGGTTTTCGCCTCATTGCGCCCATCGGCGTTCGCGTCTAGTTCCTTCTCGACGTTCGGTACGCCGACGGAGTGCTGGTGAGCGCCGTCGCTCTTCTTGCAGACGCCGAGGACGTCGTTCGTCTGGCATGGGTCGACTATGGCGACGCCCGCAGCGTGGTGTCGATGCAGGAAATGAGCGCCCACGTGAGCACCAACAGGGTGTTTCGCGTGGTACTCAGCGATGCCTCCTCGGTGGTGGCAAAGGTGTCGTCGTACGGTTCGTATTTTCTTTTTGCCGAAGACCACGACCGACTCGCCCGCTGCAGTTCGCTGCTCCGACACGGACGCTGGGCAGGTTTTCTTGCCGACGTCCTCACCGTGGAGAAACGCCCGTACACCTGGTACGACGGTCGTCGTTGGTGTGCGTTCTACACCGAGGTTCAACGTGCAGAATCGCTGCCCAAAGTGCTCGGCAGTTCCGACGTCACGGCGCTTGCGCGTGAAATCGCGCGTTTTCACCACGCATGCACCGACATCGCCCCGGCCCTGCCGCATGTTTCCAATTCCGTGAAGGGTGATGCGATTCACCTGCTCGACCAGCTCACCAATCCGTTCGCATCCCGAAATTTCGAACTACCACCAGAGGACATCGGTGTCCTTGCCCGATTCACGCACGATCTGCTGGCACAACTCGAAGCAGTGCACTATGACGAATGGGTGAAGATTCCCATTCTGGTCGACTGGAATCTCGGCAACTTCAGCGTCACACGCAACGATGGCGAAGTACGGCTCTTCTCCCGGTGGGATTACGACTGGTTTCGAATCGAGTCACGTCTCTTGGACTTCTACTTCTTGTCACGCGTGTCTTCCAGCACCGGTGACCGCACGTCATTTACGTACTCTCCGCACACACTGACCGAGCCGCGATTCGTGGAGTTCGTCCGCGCCTACCACGAGGTGAATCCGCTCAGTCGTCGGGACATCGAGTTTCTGCCCTTCGCCTATCAGTTCTTCATCCTCAACTACGTGGTTCGTGAGGGCGCGCGGTTCTTCCGCGATGACCTCTGCGCACAGTTTCGTCGCGATGCAGCGCACGGCTATCTGGAGGCATCCACACGTCTCGATCTGTCTGCGTTGCTCGACGTGGTCGATGCCTGAACCCGACGTCGATGCCTGAACCCGACGCTGAAGTGAGCCGGGTTAGTCGATGCGACGCAGTTCGCGTTGGAACCGTGCGGTGCGCTGCACGTAGTTGGCGGCACCATATGCGACGTCCTGTGAGCGTGCTCGTCCTTCCTTGATCACGGCTGGGCTGCCCACGGCCAATGCACGTGCAGGCACCAAGGTGTCGTTGAGCACGACGGAGTTGGCGCCCACGATGGCGCCGGAGCACACGCGAGCGCGGTGCAGCACGATGGCCCCCGAACTCACTTGTGCACCATCTTCGATGATGCATGCCTCGAGATGTGCGAGGTGCCCGATGAGTGCATCGTTGCCCACGGTCGTCGGCCATTCCAACGTGGTGTGGACCACCGTTCCGTCTTGAATGCTGGTGCGGGCACCGATGCGAATCTCCCCGTCGTCGCCGCGGAGTACCGCCGTCGGCCAGACGCTGGATTGGGGTCCGATGAAGACCGAACCGATGATGACCGCGTCAGGGTGCACGAAAGCACTGGAATCGATGGTGGGCTCCTGGGAGCCGAGCGCGTAGATGGGCACGAAATAGTTCTACTAGCGTGGGTTGCTCATGACGCGGCGGATGGATATCGAAGTCACCAGCACGCGCCCCGACGGCTCGTTCACGTGGCGTCAGGCTGGCGCACGAGCACCGAAGGGCTCAGGTCCGGCCGACCTGTTGCCCAGCGACGCAAAGATCGGCGATGTGCTGCGCGCCGACATCGAAATGGACATGGACGGTCCGGTCATTCTCGGAGTGGCGCCGATCAAGCAACGTGAGCGCAACGTCACGCTCCTCGCAATCACCGGATCCGGAGCAGAGTTCAAGCCGGTCACCGAAGTCTCCACGAATCGTCGCACCAAGCGTGATGGTCGCGGCAAGGACGGCAAGGGCCCTCGAGGCGACAAGCGCGGACCTGGACGTGGTGCACGTCCGGAGGCCGGAGCCCCAGGGGCCCCACGCGCCCCACGCCGCGAATTCACACCTCCCCCACCAGAACTGCCGAAGCGTCCGCGTGCAGCACGCCTGCGTCCGCTCAACGTTCATCGCAAGGCCGTACTCGAGGCGCTGAAGCCCGAAGAACGCGTCCTGGCCGAACAAGCACTCGAAGGCGGCATCGGTGCGGTGCGCCGCGCCGTCAACAAGCAGAACGACCAACTCGTCAAGGCTGGTAAGCCCAAGATCAATGCTGATGCGTTGGTGAACCTCGTAGTGGAGTTGCTCCCACGACTGCGCGTTGCCGAATGGCAGGACAGCGTGGATGCAGTGGAAAAAATCCTCGACACCGTCGATCTGCGCGATCTTCGTGCGGTGGTTGCCAAGTCGAACGATCCCACGTTGTTGAAGGACTCGAGCCTCAATGCAAAACGCGATGCCCTGCGAACTGCGCTCGAGCAACGTCAAGCAACGGAAATGCAGAATTGGTCGGATGATCTTCGGGCGGCCGTCGATGTGGGTCGCATCGTTGCTGCGCTCAAGATTTCGGCGCAGCCTCCCAAGGCGGGTTCACGTCCCCCAGAGGAGGTTCGCGCTCGGCTGATCGCGCTCACCCTCGAGCAGTTGTCACCAGAGAGCACGCCGGAGCGATGGGTCATCGTGCTCGAAGCATTGGCGTTTGCTCCCATCCACAACGAAGTCGTTCCGGTCGGTGTGCCCGCTCGGACCACTCCGGAACTCACCGCCACCGTGCAGCGTCTCGCGCCGGCAATTCCGCGCATCGCCGCGCTCTTCGGCATCACCGCGGACCCCAAGGCTCCGATGCCCCGCCCATTGCGCAACGAATGGCGTGACAAGAAAGCCAAGACGGCGGGGGCAAAAGCAAAGCCCTCAGCCAAGCCAGCCGACAAGCCAGCCGAGGTCATGTCGGCTGAGGTCATGTCGGCTGAAGCCCCTGCTTCCGCCGAGAACTAGGCTCTCGCGCATGTCAGATGCGCACATCGTCACCTACGAAGTTTCGGGCAAAGTTGCCCTCATCACCTTGAATCGCCCGGATGCCCGCAATGCGGTCAACGGTGATGTCGCTGCAGGACTCGAAGCAGCCATCGATCGAATGGAGGCCGACGACAACGTGTGGGTCGGCGTGCTGAAGGCAAATACCACGGGTCAGGAGCGACCGGTGTTCTGCGCGGGAGCCGATCTGAAAGCCATCAACTCCGGCAAGGCCGCCGACCTCAACACCGCACGGGGTGGTTTCGCGGGTTTCGTCTATCGCGAACGCAAGAAGCCAGTGATCGTCGCCGTGGATGGTCTGGCGACTGCAGGTGGATGCGAGATCGTGCTCGCCGCCGACATGGTGGTGGCAAGCACCCGTTCGGCATTCGGATTGGCTGAAGCGAAACGAAATCTCATCGCTGGTGCCGGCGGTCTGTTCCGCCTTCCCCGAATCCTCGGTCGCAATGTGGCGATGGAGGTCATTCTGACCGGTGAACCGATACCCGCTCAGCGTGCGTACGAGCTCGGTTTGGTGAATCGATTGTGCGAGCCGGGCAAAGCCGACGAGGCTGCGCTCGCTCTTGCGGCACAAGTGTGTGCCTGCGCACCAATCGCGGTGTGGGAGAGCCGAAAGGTGGTGCTCGCCGCCCACACGAACGATGATGCAACGCTGATCAAGATGACCAACGAGGGATTCGGTCGGGTGCTCCAGAGCGAAGACACCAAAGAGGGTTTGACGGCGTTCATCGAGAAGCGTCCGCCCAATTGGCAGGGCCGCTAAGTCGAGAGACGCAACTAGAGCGGCGCAGCCGCCACGATGAGGCGCGCCGTCACACCGTTTCGTTCGTACAAATTCTTCGTCTCACGATCACCGGGAAGCGACAACGCGTCGATACGCACGCATCCTCGCTCTCGCGCGAACGCCTTTGCGGTCGCCATCAATGCATCGCCCACGCCGACTCGACGGGCAGATGGCACGACGAAGATACGTACGATTCGGGCGACCACGTCCAACTCCACACGCCGAACCTGGATCGTTGCAAAACCCACGATCACCGAATCCACTTCGGCGACCAACGTGAAACCGGCCTCGTCGTCGATGTGGAACGCCATGGGATATTCGGCGAAAAATGCGCTTGCCCCTCGCCCACCACTGTTGCTTGCGCGGACTTCACTCTCCAAGTGGTTGCATGGCTCCGCATCAGCGAGCGTCGCCAACCGAACCGCGGGGGTCACTGACGAAAGCCGCCGAAGCGTTTGCCAAGCTCGCGAGTTCCGAAACGTACGGTCATTTCTCCGAGACTGCGGAGTTGCGCAATTCGCTGTCCGACGGTGACCTCACCACCGAGCTTGATATCCCCGATGTTTTGCACCAGCTGTTGGCTCAGGACGATGGGCACTCCAACGAGGGCTTCTGCCATCGCCTTGGCAGACGCGAGACGCTCGTTGATCGACTCCTGATTCGAGCGCCCTTCGTCGGATGTCATGGCACTAGGCGACGGGAAATCTTGGGCACAAGTCGTGGTCCACCGGACACTTCGGTGCGGATTTTCTCACGAGCAAGAAGCACTGCTGACAGTGTTCCTCGTCCGGACGCCGAGGCTGCAAAAGAGGTGTGCCGTCGGTGGGGTCGTCCACATCAGCCACGGCAACTTCGTCGTCCGGAGCCAACTCGTCGCTACTGCGAAGTTTCTCCGCGAGGATGGTGGCCAGGTCGGCTTCCTCGTCGTCTGCACCGGACAGTTCGTTTTCGTCGATGTCTTCGGAACGCTTGCGCTTTGGCTTCTCGACTTCTTCGTCATCATCGAGGTTCAAACGCTCCTCGTCCGTGATGGCAACTTCATCGGTGGAGTCAGCCGTCGGCGAGTCGGCGTCGATTGCTGCGTCATCACCGCTGATTGCGTCGGGGTCGACCTCTTCGCCTTCGGGAAGTTCGTCGGGGTCGACCTCGAGACCGGCGAGGTCGTCGCCGCCCTCCAGGTCGATGTCGTCTTCGGGGGTGCTGTCGTCGTTACTCATTATCGCGCGCGAACCTTAGCCGATTTCCGCCACAATCGGGCGAATTGTCGGCTAGGGCCGCTGTGAACCCCGTCGCTGCTCGATTCGGCGCTCCGACTCCAGGCGCTCCAGCAACGGTGCCTCGGTGGTCATGTGCGTCATGGCCTCCGCCACCGCCCGATGGCCGGCCTGGGTGGCGATCAGGCGGTGCATCTCCAAGACCACCCGGCGATAGGCGGGATGACCCTGGGGTGCCGAGCGCAATTCCAGCATGTGCATGGCTTCACGGGCATTGAACTGCATGACATAACGCATGCGGTGAGCCATGGCAACGGCATAGCCGGCCTGCTCGGGATAGTCCGGTCGAAGGAGCTCGTACAAGGCCTGTGAGCGCTCCATGGCGGTGTCAAAGACCTCTGCCCCACCCGCTTCGTCCACGAGCTCTGGTCGGGCGTAGCCCAAGTGGGGTGTCAGACGCTGCCATTCGATGGTGAGGAGACGGTGGCGCTGCAAATCGCGGAATGCCCCGTAGTCACCCAGCACGTCGAATCGGTACGACAGACGTTCGAAAGCCCGACCTGGTTTGTGGCGACGGTTCGTACGTTCGCCCACGTAGGCGCGGATCAGTGCAACGCGCTGCTCATGGCTGAGCGAACGAACCCGCTCGAGCAGCTGTGTTTCCGGAAGATGCGAAGACGAATAGCAGATTGCTGCGAGCAGCTTGTCCTCGCCGTCTGGATCAACATCCACCAAGGACACTTCGGGTGCTTGCTTGGGTTCGACGATGCCGAAATACTCGTCCACGAGATCGGCGGTGTTGCTGGCGTTGTCGGAAAGGTACTTGCTCCAAGTTCCGCCACGATCCGGCATGTCCACACGTCGAAGGAACGTGGGAATCACCTTGCGAAGTTCTGTGAGCATCATGTCGGCGTAGGCACGCGCCTCGGGTAGCGGGTTGGCACGCATCCGTAGCAGCAGAGCTTCGTAGCCCTGGCCGGTGCCGTAGATGCCGACGTTGGAAAGCGACGCCGCAGGCAGAATACCGCGAACTGCATCGAGCGCCTTTGCCCGTGTGGCTTGCCGGTAGATGAAATCCGAATCATTCGCTCCGCGCGGCACCGTTGCTCGCACGTGCGTGGTCACCATCTCCACCAACTCGCTGTACGTGTCGAACATGCGATCCATGTCCCCCACGTATCGGGTGCCGAAGGGTCCACTCAGCACATCGGGGTCCCGGTAGTAGCGGTATCTCCCGCCGAGGCGTGCGTCGTAGGAGATGTACCTCGTGCTTTGTTCCAGGTACGACATGAGTCGACCCCACTCGAGAATCTTGGTGAGAAGGTTCGAAGCCTGTTCACAGGCCAAATGGACTCCACCAAGTTGGGCAACGGAGTCGTCGCCGTACTCCACGAAGATGCGCTCGTACAGTTCTTCGGCTCGCGCAACCCCAATGGTTGCATCGACGGTCTCGTCACCCTTCAAATCGAGGTCGCTGACGAACTCATCCAAGAACAAGCGTCGCAAGCTCTTGGCGGTTCGGCTGTAGCGCGCAAACAGCGCACCTTTCACCGTTTCGGGCAGATTGACGAGCGCAAAAACCGGAAGATCGAGATTGGTGAAGTAGCGCCGAAGAATTGCCGACTCGTCCGGCGTGAACTGCTCTGGGACGTAGACCGACACGAGAGTCGATACTACGAAAACGGGCCGTGGATTTAGAGCACCCCTGCAGGCACTGCACCGTCGCCGAACGCGGACTTCACGTGTTCCTGCAAGTTGGGCTTGGTCCACAAGTCGATCACGGTCATTGCCATGATCTTTGCTCCGTCCAGGACGGCTTTGTCTGCTTCCTTTGACGCCGTGTACTCGGCGAACTGCGGCGAATGCAACGAGACGCCGCGTGGCGACACCTGCAACATCGGATGAATGGTGGGTGTGAGGTAGCTCACATTGCCCATGTCCGTGGACCCACCACCCGTGCCAGGCATGAACGCAGAGGTGAGCGGCCTACCCAGCGAGGTGGAGTTTTCTGCATAGGCATCGAGCAGGGGTATGTTGTCCACGATGTCGGCATAGGCGTTGATCTCCCAATGCAGCTCAGCCCGACAATCCGTGGCAACGGCTGACGACTCCACACAGGCAGCTACACGTTGTTTGAGCGGCTGCAGGGTTTCGATGGTGTCGGAACGCACGTACCAACTGGTTTCGGCTTCGCGCGGAACGATGTTGGCCTTCTCGCCGGCCTTGGTGAAGATTCCGTGGATGCGTTCGGTGGGGCGAATGTGCTGGCGCAATGCTGCGACGTTCATGTAACCCAAGACGGCAGCATCCAATGCGTTGCGACCCAAATGTGGTGAAACGGCTGCGTGGGCGGCCTGACCGTAGTAACGAACGATGAGCTGTTGGATGGCGATGGCGTTCATGCGCGCCAAGTCCCGATCCGCCGGGTGCACCATCATGGCTGCCGCGAGACCATTGAATGCGCCGGCGCGCGCCATCTCGACCTTGCCTCCACCGCCTTCTTCGGCTGGTGTGCCCATCAGCGTGAGACGGCCGCCAGCGTGGTCGGCGACTTGCGCCAGAGCCAAACCTGCGCCAAGTCCGGCTGCAGCAATGACGTTGTGGCCACACGCATGACCGATACCCGGGAGGGCGTCGTACTCGCACAATACGGCCACATCGAGACCACGTGATCCGATCTTGGTTTCGAACGCGGTGTCCAATCCGTACGCCTTGCGGGTCACGGGCAGTTCGTTCTTTTCGATCATCGAGGTGAGGAGCTCGTGGGCGAAGTGTTCCTCGAAGTTCAGCTCGGGATGTGCGTGAATGTCGTGGCTTGCAGCAATGAGATCCGCGGCGCGACGATCGATATCGGCGACTACTTGGGCCTTCAATTCTGCAATCTGCTTGTCGTCCAGGGCCATGCGGTCAGGCTACCCATCGCCGAAGCGGGAGGCTGCACCGTGGCATGATCACGCGCTGCGTTGCGAGACGCACAGCGTCCATGCATCGGGCCACACCGTGACCCGCACGGAGTTGGCTCGCCCGAACGTCTTGCCGTCGATCCGCACCGGCGCCGATCTCCGCATCGTCTTGCCGAGTTGGTCCGATTGGTGCCACTGGACTTGTTGCGCACGATGCATCGTCAGTTGGGGATGCGGCAGGTGGTCGCCGAGCCGCATGCGGTTGCGTATGGACAGCAATTGCCGCATGGAGGGTGCGGAATCGAACTCGAGCGCATCGGCGAGACCGTCATTGGGATGCGCACGAGGGGCCACGTTCAACGCACCGAAGAAGCCTCCGGCACTCACCCACCAGCGCGGCCGTACTCGAGTTCCAACGATCACGGTGGACACTGCGGTGATGACGCGACTCTCGTGATTCAACGACACCTCGAAGATGTCGCAGGGAAGCTGCAGGGACGGCTCACCCGCTCTCGGTGGTTTCTGATTGCCGGCACCACCCGAGCCAAGTGCCCGCAAGAGATCCCCGTCGGTGAGCGCGACGAACTTTGCTCCTCGCTGCACTGCCCGTGCTGCGGCCTCCTCGGACTCTGCGACCACCACATCATGGGGTGTTGGTGCGACCACTCCCCATTCAGTCGCCTTGCGAATGGTCATGATCCCCCGCCGATCGGCATCGTGCTTGCACTCAACACCACACCACGAAGCACGCGCTGAACTGCGGTATCTGCAGCTGCCCGCGTCAGCTCATTCGGCGAGTGTTGGGCAACCTGGCGCAACAAATCGATGAGTTGCTTCATGGTCCGCACGAAATCGCCCGGCGTGGTGTCGTCGTCCAGTACGTCCGCCAATTCTGCTCCGCCTGCCCAGAGAGCAACCGTCGCAACGTATCCGGCATCCGGCGACCGGTGCGGCGTGATCCCGACCGCGGCTTCGTCGCGTTGCAGGCGTTTGCTCAGCACCTCAATCTGGCGATAGCGAGACCGCAGCTGGGTTGATGGAAACATCGGCTCGGAAGCCGGTTCGGGGCTGCGATGCTCGTAAACGAAAACGGAACATGCAGCTGCCAAGGATGTTGCATCGAGTCCGTCGAGCAATTTGGTTGCGATGGCCTCTGCAACGAGGAGGTCGCTCTCATGGAAGACACGGGACAGCAAGACTCCTCGGTCGGTGAGTTTCCAGTCCTTCACATAGTCCCAACGCTCGAGCAGCGACACCACTTCGTCGAATCGACGACTCACCACCTCCGATTCCTTGTCGGCTCGGGAGACCAATTGCTGGAGGTCACGATCGATTCGGTCGGCACTCTTGGCGGCGTTGATCTTGAACTTCAGTTCGGGATCCTGGGCACATGGATGCGTGTTTCTGGCGGTCACCGATGGCGTTTTGGGTTTGTCCACCTTCAATCTCACGAGGCGATGCGCCAACTCTCGAAGCACACGAGGGTCGCTTTGGTCGACGATCTGTCCCTTGTGTCCCGTCACGGCGGTTCCCTCGATGGGGAGATGGGTTGCCGTGCGTACGGATCGCACGAGCTCGTCTGCTGTCAGCGCCCGTAACGAGCGATTGCCGAACAACACCTTTACCTTCACGCCCTTCGCGCGCACCGAGGTGCTGAGTACGAGACCCAGATTGTCGTCGAACCACGCAACGTCTCCCGAACGCAACGACATCAGGCTCATTTCGATCTCGGTTCGATCACGCTCGCCCGGCTCCCGAACGAACAGTCGGCGGTACTCGTCGATGTCCCCAAAACTGCTTCGTGACTGCTGACGCAAACGATCGCGTTCCTTCTGGCGCTTTGCGATCCGTGCTTGAACCTCGACGACACCCTTGTTCGCCTGATACTGGGCCAAGGAGAGATTGAGCAAATGGTGGGTCTCGTCGGGTGAATGCGTACGCACGAGGTTGACGGCCATGTTGTAGGTGGTCCGAAACGCAGAACTCAAACGAAACGTTCGGCTCGCCGCTACTGCGGCTACCTGTTCGAACGTGACGAATGGATTCCACACCACGATCGCATGGCCGAGCGTGTCGATTCCACGTCGTCCGGCTCGTCCGGTGAGTTGTGTGTACGAGGACGCCTTGAGCAATTCGTGGTGTTCGCCCGTGAACTTGGACATCTTGTCGATCACCACTGCACGTGCGGGCATGTTGATCCCCACGGCCAAGGTTTCGGTGGCGAACACCACCTTGACCAGGCCACGAACGAACAACGCTTCGACGATTTCCTTGAAGGTCGGCACCATGCCGGCGTGGTGAGCAGCAATCCCCGACTCCACTTGGGCGCTGAACGTGGTGAATCCCAGCGCTGCGAGGTCGTCGTCACTCAGATTGGCGGTACGCGAGTCGACGATGTCTCGAATCTCGTTGCGTTCGGCATCGGTCGTGAGCCGAAGTCCGGCTTTGTAGCAGGAATTCACCGATTCGTCGCATTGGTTGCGGCTGAAGATGAAGTAGATGGCCGGCAGCAAGTCCTGTTCGCGAAGGACATCCACCATGTCGATTCGCGACGGCGGAAACATTCGGCTGCGATACCGAGCCCCGCCCGGTCCGCCCCGGCCGCGCGATCTGCTCCCCTGTGAGCCTGCTCCGCCAAATCGACGGTTGGAGGCTTCACCGGCCTCTGCGCGCAGCACCTTGGGATTCGGGGCACCGTCCACGAGGGTGTCCGCCAACACGATCTCGTCGTTCATCTTGTCGCCGTACGCATACATGTTTCGAAGCTCCACGGGGCGTCGGCCTTCGATGATCACCCGAGTCGGGCCTCGAACGGTGGAGAGCCAATCAGCAATCTCTTCCGCATTTGACACGGTGGCCGACAGTGCCACCAAACGCACCTCGGGCTCGAGGTGGATGATGACTTCCTCCCAGACCGGTCCTCGATACTCGTCCTGCAGGAAATGAACTTCGTCGAGGACCACGACACCCAACGTGTCGAGCGCGCGAGAGCGGGCATAAATCATGTTCCTCAACACCTCGGTGGTCATGACCAGTAGCGGTGCGTCGACGTTGATCGCGTTGTCACCGGTGAGGAGGCCAACGCGATCGTGGCCGTAGAACGCGCAAAGATCGTGGTACTTCTGGTTGGAGAGTGCCTTGATTGGTGCCGTGTAGAAGCCGCGTTTGCCGTCGTCGAGTGCCATGGCGAGGCCGTATTCGGCGATGACCGTTTTCCCTGATCCTGTCGGAGCGGCAACCAGCACCGACTCCCCTGCGTCCAGTGCGTCGAAGGCCTGCACTTGAAACGGGTCAGGTGCAAAGTCGTAGCGAGCCAGGCGCTGCTGGCGGGCGGTACTCGTCACACGACTGTCGTCTTGCGACGACGCCAGAGCAATGCAGCTCCGATTCCTACTGCGATGAGGTACAGCACGGTGAGCGGCACACCCAGTGCCATCAAGGTGACGGGATCGCCACTCGGGGTGATGACGGCCGCCACGACGAAAATGATCACGATGGCGTAGCGCCACTGCGTGATGAGCGTTCGCGGCGTCACCACTTCGACCAATTGCAAGAAGACGAGTAGCACCGGCGAGAGGAATCCAACCCCGAACGAGAGCATCATCAACACCACCAAATTCACGTACTTGTTGATCTGGTAGTTCTGGGTGACGTCGGCACCAGACCACCCGATGAGAAACTCGAGTGCCCGATCCAGCGTCCAGTACGCCAACCATGCTCCGACGGCGAACAACACCACGGACGAAAAGATGAAGAAGTACGAGTAGCGCTTCTCGCGCTTCGTCAGCGCCGGCACGATGAATCGCCAAATGTTCCACAGCACCACGGGGAGCGCAATGACCACACCACCCCACACTGCAATGCGCATACGAGCGGAGAAACCGTCGATTGGCCCGAGCGCATACAGCGATCCATCACAGTTGAGTGCGGTCTTCGTCGCGCACAGGTCTCGGTATGGCGCAGTGAGGAATTTCAGCACCGGCTCGTACGCAAGGAGCAAGCCGATCGAACCGACGGCGATTGCCAGGATGCTGAAGACCAAACGGGTGCGAAGCTCCGCCAGGTGCTCCATGATGGACATGTCGTTGGAGCTGCGCCGGGTGCGGGTCATGTCAAGAATCTGCCGGTGGCTCGACGGTGGCATCGTCGGTGACATCGTCGGGAGCGACGGGTGACGCAGGTGTTGCAGGTACGGCCTGAGTCGTCGGGTTGCTGCTGCCACTGGCAGCGGCAAATGCCG
>JAFMJP010000106.1 GCA_017853375.1 Actinomycetota bacterium | reverse complement strand
CCAACATGGCCTCCATCATCATCATTGCCGCAACGTTGAACGTCGGCGGTGCGATTCTTGCGGAGACGGGATTGTCGTATCTTGGATTCGGTGTGCAGGCGCCCGATGTTTCCCTGGGCACGCTCATTGCCGAAGGCACGGCCGCAGCGCTTACCTATCCGTGGCTCTTCATGTTCGCCGGAGTGTCGCTGGTGCTGACGGTGCTGGCAGTGAGTTTCATCGGCGACGGTCTGCGTGACGCATTCGACCCCGGCTCGGCCAAAAGCAAGAAGATCTAGATGAGCACCGTCGATTCGCAGCGCAACCTCATCGAGATTCGAAATCTCTCGGTTACCTTCCCGAGCGAGGCCGGCATCGTTCGCGCAGTTCGTGACGTGTCGCTCGACATTCGCGCGGGTGAAGTACTCGGCATCGTGGGCGAATCTGGCTCGGGAAAAACCGTGATGTCGTTGTCGATGATTGGTCTGCTCGCCGAGAGTGCATCGATCACGGGTTCCATCTCCTACAACGGTGTCAATCTGCTCGAGCTCAACGACAATGAGATGTCGAAGTATCGCGGCAAGGACATCGCCATGGTGTTCCAAGACCCGCTATCGGCGCTCAACCCGGTGCACTCAATCGGTCGGCAGATTGCCGAGGCATTGCACATTCACAGCGACATCTCCAAGGAAGCTGCTCTGAAGCGTGCCGTTGAGTTGTTGGAGATCGTTGGTATTCCACGTCCGGCAGAGCGCGCGCAGTCGTATCCGCACGAGTTCTCCGGTGGAATGCGTCAGCGAGTGATGATTGCACTTGCCATCGCGAACCAACCCAAGGTGATCCTGGCCGACGAACCAACGACGGCACTCGACGTCACCGTGCAAGCGCAGATCTTGGACGTGCTCAAAACCGCGCGCGACATGACGGGCGCCGCAGTGGTGCTCGTTACACACGACCTCGGCGTGGTGGCTGGTCTGGCGGATCGCGTCGCAATCATGTACGCGGGCAAAGTGGTGGAAATTGGCAATGTCGACGAGGTGTACGCATCTCCTGCGATGCCCTACACCATCGGTTTGCTCCGCTCGATTCCTCGTGTCGACGGCGTGGGGTCGAGTCGACTCACGTCGATCGACGGTGCACCACCATCGCCGGTGGCCCTGCCACCTGGCTGCGCATTTGCGCCACGCTGTCCTGGGGCTGCACCGCAATGCGATGCGTCCGTTCCCACACTGGTCCCGTTGTCACCAACTCGGATGACTGCCTGTGTGCGCCAATCGGAAATCACCGCCCTTCAGGCGAGCGGCAAGTTGTTCGTCGATGGTCCTGCGTACTCGGCTTCGACAACGGCGAGCCAGGCAGTTGCACTTGAAGTGCGCGACTTGAAGAAGACCTTTCCACTCATGAAGGGTTCCGTCCTGCGTCGCCGTGTGGGCTCGGTGTTTGCCGTTGATGGAGTCGACCTCACGCTGCGCGAAGGTCGCAGCCTTGCGTTGGTGGGCGAGTCCGGTTGCGGCAAGACCACCACGCTGCTGGAAATCTTGAACATGGTTGCCCCCGAATCCGGCACCATCACGGTGCTTGGTCGTAACGTTGCGGATCTCTCCAAGAAGCAGCGTTTGGAGATGCGCAAAGACCTTCAGATCGTTTTCCAGGATCCTTTCGCCTCGCTCGATCCGCGTTTGCCGATTGGCGACGCCATTGCCGAACCACTCGACAACTTCGGCATGCCGAAGGCGGAGCAGAACCAGCGTGTGATGGAACTGCTGGAACTCGTTGGTTTGCAGCGTGATCATGCCAGTAGGTATCCGGCCGAGTTCTCAGGCGGTCAGCGACAGCGCATCGCCATCGCCCGTGCGCTCGCTCTCAATCCCAAAGTGATCGCACTGGACGAGCCGGTATCGGCACTCGACGTGAGCGTGCGTGCAGGTGTACTGAACCTGCTTGCTGAATTGCAGGAAAAGCTGAAGCTGTCCTATCTGTTCGTGTCCCACGATCTCGCGGTCGTCCAGCACGTTGCCGACGACATCGCCGTGATGTACCTGGGCGGCATCGTGGAATCCGGACCGGTTGACGATGTGTTTGCCCGGCCGCAGCATCCGTACACCCAAGCGCTGTTGTCCGCCGTGCCGATTCCTGACCCGAAAGTCGAGCGCGTTCGCAAGCGCATCATTCTGCAAGGCGACTTGCCCAGCCCGGCGAACCCGCCGACGGGTTGTCGCTTTCACACGCGCTGTCAGATTCGTGCAACGTTGCCAGCCGAAGTGGCCGCAAAGTGCGTCAGCGAACGGCCGGAGCTGGTGTCACGCAATGCCAGCCGCGTTGCCTGTCATGCTCCGCTCAACTCACACTGACGTTCCAACGACTATCGACATTTCAACGAGTACTGAAGTCGTTCGTATTCATCGCCGAGTACGCATAGTCTTCCGTCATGACCGTCGTTCCTGAAGGCTGGCACCATGTCGACGGTGTGTTGCGACGCGAGTTTGAGTTCAAGAATTTCTCGGAGGCATTCGGCTTCATGACGATGGTTGCGATGCTGGCTGAACGGCATGGTCACCATCCCGACTGGAGCAATTCGTGGAACAAGGTGCGAATTTCGCTTTGCTCCCATGACGCGGGTGGAGTAGTCACCCAACGTGACCATGACTTCGCAGCCGAGGTCAACCTGATTCTGCAATCGAACTGACGCATTCCCGGGGGCTTCTCGGCACCCTTCTGTCAGCAAGACTGTCGGGCGTGAAAGTGCGCACCTTCGAGCGTTTCCCGGGTCGGTGGGTGCTCACCGCGTCGTTCATCTTGTTGACGTTTTCTTCCGGAGTCGGGTTCTACGGCTTGTCGGTGTATCTGCAGGCGTTCAGTCGAGAACTTGGTTGGTCGGTTGCTTCGATTTCATCTGCGACGACGTTCTTCTTCCTCGTTGGCGGACTCTCGGCAATTCCAATCGCCAAACTCGTTGCGAAGTACGACGTCCGGTTGGTGGTTGTGGGTGGAGCATTCCTCGGCTCGGGCGCGCTGTTGTGCATGCAGTTCGTCACGGAACGCTGGCATCTCTTTGCCGTTTACGCGGTGTACGCACTCGGCTGGTCGGCATCAGGCGTCAACCCGGTCACCACCGTGGTGACACGATGGTTCGAGGCCAAGCGGGCTTCTGCACTCGCCATTGCGTCGACCGGTTTGTCCGTCGGCGGCATCGTCGTGACCCCGGTGATCAAGTGGATTCTCGACTCGCAAGGAGTGAAGGCCGGTTCACCATGGCTGGCTGCAATTTGGTTCCTCGGCATTGTGCCGGTGGCGTTGCTGTTCCTGCTGCCGTTCCCGCACCAACTTGGTTGGATGCCCGACGGGGCTCGCGCAGTTGGCACGGAGGCTCCGACGCTCAACGGTACGCCTGTAGCGGTGGCAGTGAAGTCACGATTCTTTTTGATGATCGCGATTGGTTACATCTTTGCGTTTGGTGCACAAGTTGGAGGTGTGCAGCAGTTGGTGAAGATGGTGGAAGAGCGCACCGATCGCACCACGGCCACACTCGGCACGGTGGTGCTGTCGCTGTTCTCGATCATTGCTCGGTTCACCGCGAGTAGGGCAATCAATCGGCTCGACATGGTCCGGTTCACGGTGTTGGTTGCCGTCATGCAGGGAGTTTCGTTGGCGCTGATCGGCTTTATGAATTCGTCGGTTGGTCTGCTCGTCGGTGTCGCGCTCTTCGGCGCGACGATCGGCAACATGCTGATGATGCAGAGCCTGCTCATCGCCCAGAAGTTCGGTGTGCTCGACTATCCGCGAATCGCGGCACGACAAGGACTGATTTCGTTCACCGGCACTGCCGGGGGACCCCTGCTGCTCGGAGCATTGCACGACTTTGCCGGTGGATATCGCACGAGCTATCTCGTAGCCGGTGCGTGCTCCCTGATCGGGGCACTGTTGTTCTCCCTGGCTGGCTCTGCTGGCGACGACTAATTAGAAGTCGAAAATCTCTCCGAGCATGCTCTTCGTCTTGCTCTTCTTGTAGGGGCGTCCGTGCTTGTCATGACGAATCATGAAACGTTCGTGCTCGTCGGAGTCGTCGCGACTACGAACCACTTGCTGAGCGGGGGCAGCTGGTGCACTGATGATTGGGTTATTGCCGATTGAGCGCTCGATCAGCTTGTCGAGTTCGCCACGGTCGAGCCACACACCGCGACAAGTGGGGCAGTAGTCAATTTCCACCCCTTGGCGATCGCTCATCACGAGGGTTGCTTCAGGACAAGTCGGGCACTTCATGGCGAATCCTTTCGGGACGGGTTTGTCATTGACAGTACAAAGTTCATCCGAGCTGTGGTGCGTTGATTCGTAGTCGCTGCAGTTGATTGCGTCACAATCGGAGTAGTGAGTGTTTCAACATGCGTACTTGCTACGGTCATGTAGTCATGAGTGAGGCGCTACATCCCAATGTTGTTCGTGTCGTGGAAGCCGGTCGTCGGCTGGGTTTGGACATCGTTACTCGCCGTTTCCCAGAAGGAACAAAGACTGCTCAAGATGCGGCTGCAGCAATCGGTGTGTCGGTCGGACAAATCGTGAAGAGTCTTGTGTTTGCGGTTGACGGTGAGATTGTGATGGCGTATGTGAGTGGTGCCAATCAGTTAGATGAGAAAAAGCTTGCGGC
>JAFMJP010000105.1 GCA_017853375.1 Actinomycetota bacterium | reverse complement strand
TTGAGCTCCTCCAGGTTTTCGCGCATGATGAGCGTGCTCTTCACCAGGAGGCCGCTCATGCCGAGGGCGTCGGCGTCGACTTCCTGCACCTTGGTGATCATCTCGCTGATGGGGATCTTGATGCCGATGTTGTGAACTTCGTAGCCGTTGTTCGTGCAGATGATGTCGACCAAGTTCTTGCCGATGTCGTGCACGTCGCCCTTCACCGTGGCAAGTACGAGCTTGCCCTTGCTCGTGGACCCGGCAACCTTGTCCATGTGTGGCTCGAGGTGACCGACCGCCATCTTCATGGTCTCGGCGCTCTGGAGGACGAACGGCAACTGCATTTGTCCCGAACCGAACAGTTCGCCCACCTCGCGCATGCCGTCGAGCAGCACGTCATTGACGATCTCGAGCGCCTTCAAACCCTCGCCGAGTGCTTCATCGAGTTCTGCCGTGAGTCCTTCGCGGTCGCCATCGATGATGCGCTGGCGAAGTCGCTGGCGCACCGGCCAACCGCTGCGGTCGGGCTTCTCCTGCTTGGTGGACTTCACGCCTTCGAATGCGGTGAGGAGAAGCTGCAGCGGGTTGTAGTCATCGGTGGTCTTGTCGAAGATGATGTCGCGACACAACGTGACGTGCTCGGGCTTGATGCGGGCGAGAGGAAGGATCTTGCTGGCGTGCACGATTGCGGCATCCAAGCCGGCTTTGACGCATTCGTCGAGAAACACGCTGTTGAGCACCTGGCGCGCAGCAGGATTGATGCCGAAACTCACGTTGGAGAGCCCCATCACCGTGAGGGCTCCGGGAATCTCCTGCTTGATGCGACGTATGCCTTCGATGCTCTCGATTCCGTCGCGACGCAGATCGGCGTCGCCGGTGGTGAGCGGGAATGTGAGTGGATCAAAGATGAGGTCGCTCGCCGAGAGACCGTAGCGCTCGGTGGCGATCTTGTGGAGTCGGTGGGCGATCTGCATCTTCCACTCCACGTCGCGTGCCTGACCACGCTCGTCGATGAGCAAACAGATGACTGCAGCGCCGTAGTCGCGTGCGAGCGAAAAGATGCGGTCCATGCGTCGACCGGGATCTTCGCCATCCTCCAAGTTGGCGCTGTTCAGGATGCAACGACCGCCTGCCAACTGCAGGGCCGCCTCCATGACCTGTGGTTCGGTCGAGTCGATGACGAGGGGCACGCTGGCTTGGCTGGCAAAGCGACCGGCGATCTCGGCCATGTCGGTGGTGCCATCGCGACCGACGTAATCCACGCAGACGTCGAGCACGTGTGCGCCTTCACGAATTTGTTCGTTGGCCATCTTGGTGCAGGTGTCCCAGTCGCCGGCCAGCATTGCATCGCGGAAGGCCCGCGAGCCATTGGCGTTGGTCCGCTCACCGATGTACAGCACGCTGTTGTCCTGTTTGAGCGTGACGGGAGAATAGAGGGAGGTCACGCTCGGCTCTTGTATCGGCGAGCGACGAGCCGGTGTGATGTTGCGAACGGCTTCCACCACCTGACGCAAGTGCTCCGGTGTGGTTCCGCAACAGCCGCCCACGACGCGGATCCCGAGATCTTGCACATGGTGGCGGTGAAAGTCGGCGAGCTGTGCCGGCGTGAGGTCGTAATGCGTTCGTCCGTCCACCACGCTGGGCAATCCGGCATTCGGCAACACACTGATCGGGATAGGAGAGTGCTGCGAGAGGTGGCGCAGATGTTCCTGCATTTCTGCAGGACCGGTTGCGCAATTGATGCCGATGACGTCGGGCTTCATCGCCAGCAGAGCGGTGAGAGCAGCGCCAATTTCGGTGCCGACCAACATGCGACCGGTGGTTTCCATGGTGACTTGTACCTGGATCGGAACCTCGCGCCCGAGAGCCTTCATGGCACGGCGACCACCCTGCATTGCGGACTTGATCTGCAACAGATCCATGCACGTTTCGATGAGGAGGAGATCCACACCGCCCTCGATGAGTGCCCGTGCGTGCTCTTCGTAGGTGTTGCGAAGTTCCACGAACGAGATGTGTCCGAGGCTGGGCAACTTGGTGCCGGGTCCGATGCTGCCGGCCACGAAGCGAGGTCGTCCGTCGCCTTCGAATGAGTTGGCGACATCACGGGCGATTCGCGCAGCCGCCAGCGTTATCTCGTGTGCCCGATCGGCGATGCCGTACTCGGTGAGCACCGTGGAAAACGATCCGAAGGTTGCAGTTTCCAGGGCGTCGACACCCACCTTGAGGAAGTCTTCGTGCATCCTGGCGATGAGATCGGGGCGAGTGACTGCGAGCAATTCGTTGCACCCCTCGAGGTGTTGGCCACCAAAATCATCGGCGGTGAGGTTCTCGTCCTGCACATAGGTGCCAAAAGCACCATCGAACACCACCACGCGTTCGTTGATGGTCTCCAGATAGCCCGGTCTTTTGGTGGCTCGCATCGTCAGGGTAAGGCTAAGACAAGTAGCGTGACTTGCTCATGACTCGTGAAAAGGTGTACACCCGCGGTGGTGACGACGGCACCACCGGACTGTTCTACGGCGGTCGTGTGAAGAAGGACTCGGCATTGCCCCGTGCGTACGGTGCAGTGGATGAGGCCCAGGCGGTGCTCGGTCTGGTACGTGCAGAACTGGGTCGCGAGAACGAGTTGAACGATGTGCTCGTACACATCATGCGCGACCTGTGGGTGTTGATGGCGGAGCTGGCAACTCTTCCCGAGAATCGTCACAAACTCACCGATGGCAAGTCACGCGTGACCGCCGACATGGTGGTGAAGTTGGAGACCATGATCGATTCACTCGACGAGAAGTTCACCCCACCGTCGGAATTCGTCGTGCCGGGGCAGAACAAGATCGCAGCACTCTTGGACGTGGCCCGAACCGTGGCTCGCCGCGCGGAACGTCACGCACTTTCTGCAGCGCCGCCACCGTCACAGGCAGGTCCGTACCTCAACCGCCTGAGCGACTTGCTGTGGACCTTGGCCCGCTGGCAAGAAGGCGAGTCGTTGCCAGTTCGTAGCGTTGCCGATTAGCCGAATTCGGCGGTGTTGCGGACGAACCGCATCGACCACTGCCAACTAGCCTTGCGAACATGAAACATTCCCAACTTGTCGTCACGGTTGCCCGCGAAACCCCTGCCGCTGAGGCGGTCGGGATTCCCGTCACTTCCGACAAAGCCGTACCGGCCGAACTCGGCGTTTCTCGCTCGCAGCTGGTTGCAGCCGGATTCGAAGGCAAGGTCGGCCAAACCCTCGTGGTGCCATCGAGCGGGAAGGCCACGCTCATCGCGGTGGGTGTTGGTGAGGGGAACTCCGCCACTGCGCACGACCTGCGCAACGCGGCTGCGGCACTTGCACGTACCGCGAGCAAGCATGCGTCGCTGTCCACCACGTTGGCGGGAGTTGGTCGCGACGATCGTGCCGATGTGGCCCAGGCGGTCACCGAAGGCCTGATGCTCGCCACGCATCGTTATGCGGCGCTCAAGTCGGACAAATCGTTTGCTTCGAAACTGAAGTCGGCAGTCTTGGTGGTGGAATCCAAGGCACTCGGTGCGGCCGCCAACGGATCACGTCGTGGCACGGTGATTGGTGAAGCAGTGTGCATGGCACGCGATTTTGCCAACATGCCGCCGGCCTATCTCACTGCGAAGTTGTTCGCCGATCGCGCACAACTCATCGCATCCGAATCCGGTTTGAAGGTGGAAGTGTTCGACAAGGACAAGCTGCTCGCCATGGGTTGTGGTGGCATCATCGGTGTCAACCGCGGCAGCGTGAACCCACCACGCATGGTGAAGTTGTCGTACCGTCCGAGCAAGTCGGTGCTCAAGGGCAAGTCGGCCGGCAAGGGGAAGAAGACGGCGTTGCCGCACCTCATCATGGTGGGCAAGGGTGTCATGTACGACTCGGGTGGTATCAGCCTGAAGCCGAGCAATCCGTCGCACGCTCAGATGAAAGCTGATATGAGCGGCGCAGCGGCCGTGTTGTCGGCGATGAGCACGTTGAAGGCACTCGGTTGCAAGAACCAGGTCACCGCGTATCTCATGTGCACCGACAACCTGCCGTCGGGTAGCGCAATGGCCATGGGTGACGTGCTCACCATGCGCAACAAGAAGACCGTGGAAATCCACAACACCGACGCCGAGGGTCGTCTGATCCTGGCCGACGGGTTGTCGTTGGCCGCCGAGCAAGAGCCGGACGCCATCGTGGACATTGCGACCCTCACCGGTTCGTGTGCTGCGGCACTCGGTCCCAAGATGTCGGGAGTCATGGGCAACAACGCACGATTCCTCGACCAAGTGAAGGAAGCCAGCAAGGCCGTCGACGAAGACGTGTGGGAACTGCCACTGGAGCGCTCGTACCGCCGAATGCTCGACTCGTACATCGCCGACATGAAGAACGTTGGTGGGGGCGAGGCAGGGGCAATTACGGCCGCATTGTTCTTGGACGAGTTCACCGGTGGCTATCCATGGGCGCACCTCGACATTGCAGGTCCGATGTGGTCGGAGACCGATGCTGGCTGGTTGCAACGCGGCGCGACTGCCTACGGAACTCGGCTACTGGTGAACCTGGCGGAAAATTTCCGCCGTCGTTAGTCGCCAACGGCGCGCTTCGACGACACCGCCTAGGACGACACCGCCCACGACGAGACCGGCTTTGGCACCAACGGCGACAACTGCATGGTGATGTGGCCGCCGTTACCCG
>JAFMJP010000104.1 GCA_017853375.1 Actinomycetota bacterium | reverse complement strand
GAGGTTGGTACCTTTCGGGTGGTGAAGACGGAGAGCAAAGGCAAGGGCAACAAGCGCCTCCGAATTGAAATAGATTGACGATGTCCACCACCGTTGTGCCTCAGCCTGCGTGGCAACGGCTGGCTGACGAAACTGATGCGCTCCTGCGATCACTGTTTGACACTGCAGTTTCGCAGCATCGACCACGAGGTGCAGTCACTCTGCTTGCCATAGGAGGGTATGGTCGCCGAGAACTTGCACCATTCAGTGATCTTGACATCGTGCTCATCCACGAGAAACCTCGAATTGAGGAAGCTTTTGTTACTGCACTGTGGTATCCACTCTGGGACTCCGGCCGCAAGATCGGACACGCAGTAAGGACAGCGAGAGAGACGTACTCAATGATCAAGTCCGATCTCGACACCGCAACTGCCTTGGTGACTGCGCGAGTTGTGGCTGGTGACGAACGGTTCGGCCAAAAGGTGATTGATCGGTGCAATATCAAATTGCGTAGACAGAGTCGTGAATGGCTCGGCGAGTTGCATACAAGAGTGCTGGAGCGTCACGCCAATGCAGGCGAAGTGGCGTATCTTTTGGAGCCCAATCTCAAGGATGGTCTCGGTGGATTGCGGGATATTCATGCGATGTGGTGGGCCCATGCGGTAGGTCTTGGTATGAGCGAGTCAGATTTGCGGGTGCTCAACGAGTGCAATGAAGTGTTGTTACGTGTACGCACGGCATTGCATCACATCACTGGACATCCGGGCGATGTTTTGCGTCTCCAAGATCAGAGGGCGGTTGCCAGTGAAGCCGGATTTGTGGACGACGATGAACTGATGGCTGCTCTCGCTGCCGTTGCTCGGCGTGTGATGTGGATTTCCGACGAAACATGGGCACGACTCGACCCACCAGCTGATCGATCTGCACGCTCTGCGCGACTTGCCCCTGGGGTTGCATTGATGAACGGCGAGATCCATCTTGCTGACGATGCCAATCCGGCAACTGATCCAACGTTGGTGTTGCGTGTGGCAACGGCTGCTGCTCGAACGAAGCGCCGCATAGATCGTGATTCACTTGATCGGCTCGGAAGTGTTTCGCAAACATGGCCAGCACCATGGCCGGCCGGGGCAAGTGATGATTTGGTCGCACTATTGCTCGAAGGGGAGCGTGCAATTCCGGTGTGGGAGGCGCTCGAACAGCGGGATTTGGTAAGCCGTGTACTTCCCGAATGGAGCGCGGTGCGATGCAAGCCACAACGCAACGTGTTCCATCGATTCACCGTGGATCGCCACCTATGGCAGACGGCAGCAAACGCTGCTCTGTTTGCCCACCAAGTGACACGCCCGGACCTGTTGGTGATTGCAGCATTGTTTCATGACTTGGGAAAGGGCTACCCAGGCGACCACACTGAAGTTGGACTCAGACTGTTCGCCGACATCGGACCGCGCATGGGTTTGAGTACGGACGATGTTGCGTTGGTTGCAACGCTGATTGAGCACCACCTGCTTCTTCCTGATGTGGCAACACGACGTGACGTATCCGATGACTCAACGATCGCTTATGTTGCGCAACGTGTAGGCAACACAACCACCCTCCAATTGCTGTACGCACTCACCCAAGCCGATGCACTTGCAACTGGCCCAACTGCATGGGGAGCCTGGAAAGCCGAACTGGTCGGAACGTTGGTAAGTCGGACGGAGCATGTGCTGGCAGGCAACTCGATTGACTCGACGGCATGGCGACTCTTTCCCGATGCCGCGACGTTGGAGATCATGGCGCAGGGGAATCGTCACATCCACGCGCATGACGGGGCCATCACCATAGTGAGCCCTGATCAACCCGGACTGTTCACTGCAGTGGCGGGAGTGCTCGCGATACACGGCCTTGACGTTCTCAGTGCCGAGGCACATAGCAACGAGCAGGGAATCGCGGCATCACGTTTTCATCTTCGAGCCATACCGCAGAACGGGTGGTCGGAGATTATTCGTGACATTCATCAGGCATTTGATGGTGGTTTGAACGTTGATGAGCGACTCGCAGAACGGGTGGCAACCTACTCGCGCCGAAAACGTGAGTCTGCTCTCGGCCCTCAACCTCCTGAAGTGATGTTTCACGACGAAGCATCATCAAATGCCACCGTGGTAGAGGTGCATGCACCGGACCGCATCGGTCTTCTCCGTGACATCACCCGCGTATTCATGCAGCAGGGTCTCGATATTCGTCATGCTCGAATCGCCACCATGGGCGACAACGTCGTGGATACGTTCTATCTTCGGGAGCGCACTGGCAGCAAGATCACAGGAGCCAACCGCCAGCGAATCGTAAAAGAGGCACTACTCGCCGAGTTGGGTTAGCGATTCACAACAACGAGTGGGGGACCGACGTTTATGTCCTCCAAGAATCAGACGCACGGGGTTGAACTCACCGTACTCGGGTACTCTGAACAAACATGAGCACTGAATCTGCTGCAATCGATGCGCAGCTTGCGCGCTGGAGTGAAACACTTTCTGCAATCGCGCGAACGGGCCTTGCGTTTACCCAGAATCTGTACGAGCGCGAACGTTACGAAGAGGTACTGCACGTTGCCGCAGACATCAAGGCCTCGCTGGAGGAAACCAAAGAACTACGACGCGAACAGCGCCATTTCGTGCAGGAATGGATGGACAACATAGGAGAAGGCATTCCCGGGTATGTAACTCCGAAGGTGGCCGTTGGAGCAATCGTTGGCAACGAGGCTGGCGAGATTTTGCTAGTGAAGCGACCCGTGAGTGGCGTATGGCTGTATCCCACTGGTTGGGCAGACGTTGGCTACTCCGCTGCAGAAGTGGTGGTGAAAGAAGTAAAAGAGGAAACGGGAATAGATGCTGAACCCGTGCAGTTGCTCGGCGTAGTGGACGGTATGCGAATGGGCTTTACCAAGTTCGGCATGTATCTGTTGTTGTTTCACTGCCGCGCCATCGGGGGCGAAATCACGCCACACCCTCTGGAGACTGATGGCTGTGGATGGTTCACTCGCACAAATCTGCCAACAGCCACCGCGGGAGTGGGATGGTGGAAGGATCGTGCATTTGCCGCGATCAATGGTGAACGATGCATAGCAACATTTGATGTGCCGCGAATCCCAATGTGGCGGGACTCTTCCAACGCCCGATGAGTCCGAGCTAGTCGGAGTTCTGCTCGCGCAGAAATCGCTCAACCTCATCAACGAGCTCGGCAGCCTGTGCGTCGGAAGCTTCTTCCGCAAAGTCAAGCTGCAGTTGATCGTCGCTCACTTCGTCGCTCAACAGCATGCCGGAGTCGGTGGCAGTCTCCAATCTGTCGACGTACTCCACCAAGTCTTCATCTTCGTTCACGATCGAGTTCACTTGCTCCTCGTAGCGCTCCACCAAATGCATGACTACTCCAACTGGTGCTGGAGTGCCGATGATTTCGCAGGTGCGCTTCATGAGCGCGAGAGATGCCTTGGGAGATGGAACTTGTGACGCATACGCGGGAACTGCAGCCCACAATGAGGCGGAAGGTAGTGCAGCACGCGAAAACACCTCATGCAAGACACCAATGATTCCGGTAGGACCCTCGTATCTCGATCTGCGGAGGTTGTGTCGTTCAATGAGATCGGCATCCGTCGCGGTGCCGATGAGTTGCACAGGCCGGCGGTGTGCCACGTCCGCCAACAAAGCACCAAGAGTGAGAAACAGCTTCGAGCTGAAGTGCTCGGCAATGGCCAACATGTCGCCGGCAAAACGTTTCCACTGCAGGCTGGGTTCGGGCCCCAGTGACAGAATCACATCGCCGCCGGCTCCACTCACGTGCCACAGCGTGACCGTGGGCCACACGATGCTGCGCTCACCGGATTCGCCGAGGCGCACGTGTGGACGTATCGTCGCAAAGTCGGTGTATGGCTCGGGGCTAATCTCCGCCAAGGGTGATGCCCCCCATCCATCTATGAGGTGGCGCACCGCGCTGGATGCGGCATCGGCGGCATCATTCCAGCCAGAAAACGCGCATACGAAGGTTGGGTTACGAAGTGTGGGCTTCGACAACCAGTGCACGGATGTCGGAGTTGCCATTGCGATCTGAACGCTATCCGAGCAGTAGGTACAGTTGATGCAACATGACGATGGTCCAGGTTGCGCCTGTCGTGTCGGCTACGGCCGAGGTGCTTGCCGCATGCCATCGTCTCATTCCTCAGTTGTCTTCATCGAGCTCGCCAAACACCATGGACGACTTGGAGGAAATCATTCGAGGTAACAGCACGGTGTTGTTTGCAGCGCGCATTGACGGTGTCATCGTCGGTCTCCTCACGTTGGCCACGTTTCGCATTCCCACCGGTGTACGAGCATGGATTGAAGATGTGGTCGTCGATGACCTTGCTCGCGGGAAAGGGGTTGGAGAAGCACTCAACCGTGCCGCCTTGGTTGAAGCACGACAACGCGGTGCCAAAACCGTTGATCTCACTTCTCGCCCGAGCCGTGAAGCAGCCAACCGCTTGTATCAACGCATTGGATTTGCACGACGTGACACCAACGTATATCGCTACGAACTATGACCGTCCTCACGGTGTTTCGTAGCCGTTTGAGGCCAGGTATCGAGTCTGCATACCAAACACTTGCAGGCGAGATCTCGCAACTTGCGAGAATGGCCCCAGGTTTTCTTGAGGAAAAGACGTTCATTGCCGATGACGGAGAGCGACTCACGTTCGTCTTGTTTTCGGATTCCGAGAGCCACGCCGCATGGCGAGACAATCCGCGTCATCGGGAGGCACAAGAAATCGGAAAGAACGAGCTGTACTCCGAGTACCAGGTGTACTCGGCCGAGACTCAA
>JAFMJP010000021.1 GCA_017853375.1 Actinomycetota bacterium | reverse complement strand
TAAAACGACTTCTTGTATCGCCCGAGATCGGTGCCCTGATTGGCACGGTCGTCGTATGGGCTTTCTTCTGGGGTAACGGTGACACGTTCGGCACTGCCGGCAGCACCGCAAACTTTCTCGACGTTGCCGCACCACTCGGCATCATGGCGATTGCCGTCGCGCTCTTGATGATCGGCGGTGAGTTCGACCTGTCGGCTGGCGTGATTACCGGTGCAACTGGCGTCACCATCGCCCTCATGGCCAAATACTTCACCGATAGCGGATCACCACTGTGGCTGGCAATCGGGGCCGCATTCATTCTCTGCGGGTGCGTGGGATGGTGGAACGGATTTCTCGTCAACAGAACCGGACTCCCCAGCTTCATTGTCACGCTGGGTACGTTCTTTGTCATCAAGGGCGCAAACCTCGTTTTTTCCAAGCGAGTCAACGACAAGGTCAATATCTCCGACATCGACGAGACCGAGGGATTCAAGTTTTTCAAGGCGGTGTTCGCCGGAGAAAACGTCTTTGAGAACTGGCGATTCCGTGACCAAGCATTCATCATTGGCGGGCTGCTGTGCGGCGCGCTGCTGATTGCCGGGCTCCTTGAACAATCACTCGTGCGTCGAGCATCACGACACGCGAGCACACTGCTGGCTTCGCTCGTTGGCCTCGTGGCGGTCGCTGCCGGCGTCGGAATCCTGCATCGAACCGATTCGGTTGCTGGCAATGCACTCGCCAGCGTCATCGGCCTTCTCGGCGTCATCGTCGCAATCGTCGGCTGGTCCGCGAGCCGCTTCGAGTCACGACCTGCGCTGACCGGTTCACTCCCCGCCCAAGCTCGCAATTTGGCCCTTGCAGGAATCGTTGGGAGTGCCGTTGCTTCACTCGCCGGACAAGTATTCAGCCGCGACGAGCGCCTCGAGGTTCGCCCTTGGCTTCCCGTGTGGTTGGTCTGGGCTCTCGCGATCGCCGGCGGTCTCTACCCAGTCGTCACTGCGATTCGTGACGTGCGCAAGCAGGAAGCCGATCGATCCGGAAGGTCAATCGGGTGGTTGATCGTGCGACTTCCAGTGATCAGTCTCGTGACCTTGACGCTCGTGGTGTCGATCCTGCAACTCACCACGGTGCAGGCCGTCCGCGCCGTGGTGATCACCGCATCGGGCGTTGCGGCAGCGGTGTGCTTCTACCGCGCTCGGTCGATTGCGGGCAAGGTCAGCACGATGTGGTTCCGCAACATCGGTGTGCTCATGGGAGCGGCCTTCGTGGTGGTCGCATTCGCACTCCGCGCCGACTCGTCGGCGCCACGTTTCCGCGGCGGCATCTTCAGCGTGCTCTTGATTGCTGGAGCCCTCGCCATCGCAAGCACATTCGTCGAAGCCCGCCACGTGCAACGAAAGAGCTTCGATTCCAAGAGCGACCAACTCGGCCAGCGACTCGTCATCGCAGGTGGAATCATCGGATTCGTGGCGCTTGGCCAACGCTTGCTCTTCAGCGACGGTGTCTTCCGCATGTCGATTTTTTGGTGGTTGTTCTTCACCATCGTGGGCAGCTTCGTCCTGACGAAGACCAAATACGGCAACTGGATTTTTGCCGTCGGCGGCAACAAGGATGCCGCTCGTGCAGTCGGCGTGCCTGCCGACAAGGTGAAGACCGCACTCTTCATGGTGACGTCTCTGATGGGTTGCTTCGTCGGCACGATGATTCTCATGCGCTTGAACTCCGTCCAAGCCCAGCAAGGTGACGGGCAGGAATTCGAGTACATCATTGCTGCAGTGGTCGGCGGAAACCTCATGACCGGCGGCTACGGATCGGTGATCGGAGCTTCCCTCGGCGCAATGATCATGGCCATCTCCAAGAACGGCATTCCCGCCGCACGATGGAACCAAGATGGTCGATTCATCTTCCTCGGTGTCGTTCTGCTGGTTGCGGTTCTCGTCAACAACTACGTGCGAAAGAAAGCGAACGAACAACGATGAACTCCCCGACTCCTCTGCTCGAACTACAGAACATCAGCAAGTACTTCGGCAACGTCACCGCCCTGGAAGGCATTTCGACCAAGGTCTTCCCCGGCCAAGTCACCTGTGTGCTCGGCGACAACGGTGCCGGAAAGTCCACCTTCATCAAGATCATCAGTGGTTTGCACACGCCCAGCAAGGGCAAGTACATGTTCGAAGGGCAGGAAGTGTTCTTCGAGTCGCCCCGCGAGGCGCGTTCGCGCGGTATTGCAACCGTGTACCAGGACCTTGCCGTCGCACCACTCATGTCGGTCTGGCGCAATTTCTTCCTCGGGTCCGAGCCGGTCAAGCGCTTCGGGCCGATCAAGCGAATCGACACCAAGTTTGCGCGCGAGACCGCCAAGTCGGAGATGTTGAAGCTGGGCATCGACGTGCGGGATATCGACCAACCCGTCGGCACCATGTCGGGTGGCGAACGCCAAAGCGTTGCCATCGCCCGAGCCGTCTACTACGGCGCAAAGGTGCTCATTCTCGACGAGCCGACATCGGCTCTCGGTGTTCGCCAGACCGATCTCGTGCTCGGATTCGTGCGCAAAGCCGCAGAGCGCGGTCTCGGCGTGATCCTCATCACCCACAACCCACAGCACGCGCTTCCCGTCGGGGACCGTTTCCTCCTCCTGAATCGTGGACAGTCGCTGGGCGAGTTCGAGAAGCATGAGCTGACTCTCGATCGTCTCGTGGAATTGATGTCGGGCCGCGTTCGCGCGAGCTGAGAAGTCCGATGTCCATTTCTGATGCTCAGTGGCGTTCGCTCATTGACGCCCGCATCGACGACCCCACTCGAGCCGGCGAACTCCTTCGCCGACGCAAACGACGCCCCCTGTTGCGCGATGGACGACTTTTCATCGTCGCCGCCGATCACACAGCGCGTGGAATGCTCGGCGTGGGAAGCGATCCGTTCGCAATGGCCGACCGCCGTCGACTGCTCGACGCCTTGCTCGTCGCATTGAGCCACGAAGGCTGCGACGGTGTGCTCGGAAGTGCCGACGTCATCGACGAACTTGCACTTCTCGGTGCGCTCGACGACAAGTTGGTCTTTGGCACCATGAATCGCGGAGGCATCATGGGCGCCTCATGGGAACTGGACGATCGCATGACGGCCTACCGCCCCATCGACATCGCCCAACGCGGACTCGATGGCGGCAAGGTGTTGCTCCGACTGGCGAACGACGATGCCGGCACGGCACCCACGATCGAAGCCTGTGCAGGGGCGGTGACGGAGATGGCCGACCTCGGACTCCCGATCATGGTGGAACCATTGCCCTACCGGGGCGGGGTGCCCGGCCCGGCAAAGATGATCGACGATGACGACTTGCTCGTGAAGGCAGTCTCGATTGCGTCGGGCCTCGGTTCGAGTTCCGCCCACACCTGGCTGAAGGTGCCAGCTGCCTCACAAGTCGAACGGATGATGGCTGCAACCACGTTGCCCGGGCTCATTCTTGGTGGTGCACCAGGTCCCGACCCGGACGCGACATATGCATCATGGGAACGTGCGATGCGGGTACCGAACGTACGCGGATTGGTGGTGGGTCGCGCCCTGTTGTTTCCCCACGATGGGGACGTAGCTGGCGCGATTCAGCGCGCTGCAAAGATCGTCCGTCCAACGTTGTAACGTCGGGACGATGCGAACGATCAAACTCACCACTGCCCAAGCCGTCGTCAAGTACTTGGTCGCCCAGCGCACCGTCATCGAGGGTGTCGAAAAGCCTCTCTTCCCTGGCGTTTACGCCATCTTTGGTCACGGCAATGTGACGAGCCTCGGCGTCGCCCTCGATGAACATCGCCACGACATTCGAACGTGGCGCGGACAAAACGAGCAGGGCATGGCACTGGCAGCGTTGGGATTTACCAAGGCATTGCGTCGGCGCCAAATCATGGTTGCAACGTCGTCAATCGGCCCTGGTGCACTGAACATGGTCACGGCTGCGGGTGTCGCATATGTGGATCGTCTGCCGTTGCTGTTGCTGAGCGGTGACACCTTCGTGCATCGTGCGCCGGACCCCGTGTTGCAACAAGGAGAAAACTTCGGTGACCCGTCAATCACCGTCAACGATGCGTTCAAGCCAGTTGTTCGCTACTGGGATCGCATCGTAAGCCCCGAACAAATCGTTCAATCCCTGCCTGCCGCGGTGTCGACGATGCTCGACCCGGCAACTGCCGGGCCGGCGTTCATCGCTCTTCCTCAGGACGTGCAAGCGGAGTCGTGGGATTTTCCACTCGCCTTTTTCGAGCCACACGTTCGCACGATGCCGCGTCCGCGTGCGGCGGCTGACGAAATCTCTGCGGCAGTTGGCCTGCTCCGTAGCGCCAAGCGCCCGCTCATCATCGCTGGCGGTGGAGTGCATTATTCGGGAGCCGAGGACGAGCTGCAACGGTTCGCCGAGCAGCATTCGATTCCGGTGGTGGAGACGGTTTCAGGCAAGGCATCGCTGCTGGCGGCACATCCGTTGAATGCTGGACCGGTCGGAGTCACCGGATGTACCTCCGCCAACGAACTTGCCGCTCGAGCGGACGTCGTCATTGCCGTTGGCACGCGTTTGCAGGACTTCACGACGGGTTCATGGACGATCTTCAAGGACGAGTCGACCCGATTCATCGGAATCAACACGACACGCTTCGACGCAATCAAGCACCGTTCGTTGCCGGTGGTTGGCGACGCACGAGAAACGATTGCCGAACTCGACTCGCAGCTATCGGGCTGGAAATCCGAGGACTCATGGGTTTCCTTCGCACGCGCGGAAACCGGCAAATACCACGCCTACATCGACTCCATCGCGTCGCTCACCGCGCTTGCCAATGACGGTCTGCCCACCTACGCGCAAGTCGTCGGTGTCGTCGATCGAGACGCGCAGCCGAACGACTACGTACTGACTGCGGCTGGTGGATTCCCCGGAGAACTCAACAACGGGTGGCGAGCAAAGCACCGAAACTCGTTCGATTGCGAGTACGGGTTCTCATGCATGGGGTACGAAATCTCAGGTGCCTGGGGAGCCAAGATGGCGCTTCCCAAGAGCGAGGTCATTTCGTTCGTCGGCGATGGCTCGTACCTCATGATGAACAGTGACCTCTACTCAACGGTGCTGAACGGTCACAAGGTGATTTTCATCGTCTGCGACAACGGCGGCTACGCGGTCATCCGACGCCTGCAGGTCAACCAAGGTGGGCGTCCGTTCAACAATCAATTGGAGGACTGTCAACCGGCCCAACTCACTTATGTCGACTTCGCCATGCACGCTGCCGCCATGGGTGCCACCACCGAGACCGTACAACACATCGCCGATTTCCCCGCCGCCCTGCAGCGTGCTCGCAAACATGACTCCACATACGTCATCGTCATGAAAACGAGCCCGGACGCGTGGACGGGTGGGGGTTCGTTCTGGGAGGTTGGCGTCCCGGACACCAGCCACCGCCCCGAGGTAGTCGCTGCGGGCGAGGCAATTCGCGAGGCCAAGAAGCAACAACGAGTGGGCTGGTAACGGCGTGACGCATCAACATTCGCGCTTCGACGACAAGGTTCTGCTCCTGAGTGGCGCCAGTCGCGGAGTTGGCGAGCACGTCGCACGTCAGGCCAAAGCACGAGGTGCTCGCGGTTTGGTACTCGTCGGTCGCGATGAGCAAGCCGGTGAAGGTCTGGCCAACGAGCTCACCGGTGATGGCACGACCGCAATCTTCGTGAAGGCCGACTTGTCGCTACCCGACGAGCCGAAACGAATCGTCGACGTTGTCGACAGGGAGTTCGGCGTAGTGCACGGGCTCCTCAATTCGGCGGCCGAAACCTCCCGCGGCAGCGTCTGGAACACGACCCCCGAGATGTTCGACAAGATGATGGCGGTGAACGTCCGGGCTCCATTCATGCTCATTCAGCACTGCGCAATCCTGATGAAACGAAATGGAGTTCCGGGCTCGGTGGTGAACATCGGCAGCGTCACTGGTTGGGGTGGTGACGTCGCACTGACGCACTACGCAATCTCCAAGGGGGCGCTCCATACGTTGACTCGCAACTGCGCATTCTCCTTGATGCGCGACCGGATTCGCGTGAACTTGCTCAATCCAGGCTGGATGGATACTCCAACCGAAGACCAGACACAGCGCAAATGGCATGGCGCTACCGACGGCTGGTTGGAAGCCGCAGAAAAACAACAGCCCCTTGGACGCCTCATCAAACCCGACGAGTTGGCGCGAACGATCTGCTTCTTGCTCAGCGACGAGTCGGGACTCATGACCGGTGCGATCATCGATTTCGACCAGTCAGTGGTCGGTGCAGGTTCGCCATCAAAACCAGGAGAAGGAGAAGTGTGGCCATGACCATTTCCATCGGAGTTCTCGGTACCGGTCGCATCGGCGTGATGCACGCTGAGTTGATTGCCCAGCGAGTACCTGGTGCGCGATTGGGCGGCGTCTATGACGTCGTGGCCGACTCGGCGAAACATCTCGCTGAGCGCCTCGGGTGCAAGACGTTCGCGAGCCCGGATGAATTGATGGGCTCGAAGGATGTCGACGCCATTGCCATCTGTACGTCGACAAACACCCATGTCGACCTTTTGGTGATGGCCTCGAGTCATCGCAAACCGACGTTCTGCGAAAAACCGGTTTCGCTCTCCTTGAGTGAAACCGACCGCGCCTTGAAAGCCGTTGCCGAATCGAACACTCCGGTGATGATGGGATTCAACCGGAGATTCGACCCGGCGCACCGCGCGGTTCGCGATCGGGTCGCCGACGGAACCGTCGGCGAAGTTCACCTCGCACGAATCTCCAGTCGCGACCCCGCCCCACCACCGCTTGAGTACGCAAAAGTGTCGGGAGGAATCTTCGTCGACATGACGATCCATGACTTCGACATGGCTCGTTACGTGACGGGGAGCGAAATCGTGCAGGTGTACGCCGTCGGTGACTTGCGGATCGTTCCATCATTCAAGGAAGCCAACGATCTGGACACGGTCGCGCTGACGCTGGTGCATGCCAACGGCGCAATCACCCAGATCGACAACTCGCGTCAGGCCGTCTACGGCTACGACCAGCGCGTCGAGGTGTTCGGTTCGAAAGGGCTCGCAGCTTCCGAAAATCCGTACTCGCACACCACCGTGGTGCGATCGGACAAAGGAACCGCACATACGACCATCCCCTACTTCTTCTTGGAGCGGTACATTCCGAGCTACCTCGCCGAGTGGACGGAGTTCCTCTCGGTCGTGCAGGGTGCAACGCCGAGCGTCGGAGTAGCCGACGGACGGGCATCGCTGGTTGCCGGCCTTGCTGCATGGAGGTCGTACCGCGAACAGCGCCCGGTGAAGACCAGCGAAATCAGCTGAGCACGACGGCACCGTTTTGCACGGCGCGACAAATCCTCCATCGGACGGGTAACTTGTGACCATGCGTGACTACACCGTGGGCGGTCCGTCGGCAGCCGTAGCTGCCGAGCGCGGACTCGTTGATGCAGATTGGTTCAAACCCCAGATTGATCGTGATGTGATGCGCCAGTTGATGCAGCGCAACAATGCGCTCGCAAGTTTTCACATTGCAAGCTGGCTTGCGGCCCTGATCGTTGCAGGCTGGCTGGGTCATCGCGCCTGGGGCACCTGGTGGGCGGTGCCGGCATTCGCCGTGTACGGATTGCTCTACGGGTCGATGAGCGACTCTCGTTGGCACGAGTGCGGACACCGAACCGCATTTCGTACCAAATGGCTCAACGACGTGGTCTATTACATAGCTTCGTTCATGGTGTTTCGCGAGCCGGAATCGTGGCGCTGGAGTCATGCGCGGCACCACAGCGACACGATCATCGTCGGTCGCGACAACGAGATTTCGTTCAAGCGCAACGTGCCGGTACTCCGATACGTGCTTGAGATGATCGGCATCATGGGTGTACCCGCAGAGTTCATGAAACTCGTTCGCAATGCTTGCGGTATCTTTCCGGCTGACCAACGCGATTACCAACCGGTCGAAACCCTGAAAACGTCTGCATGGGCTTCGCGTGCATATCTTGCAGTCATCGCAGCCGTGATTGGTCTCGCAATCGGACTGAGGAGCTTCGAACCACTCATGTATGCAGTGCTTCCCAGTTTCTACGGGCGTTTCTACATGGTGGTGCTCGGCATCACCCAACACGCCGGGCTGGCTGAAGACGTCACCGATCATCGTCTGAATACCAGGACGATCTACATGAACCCGCTCAACCGCTGGATCTACTGGAACATGAACTACCACGTGGAGCACCACATGTATCCGTCGGTGCCGTTCCATCAGTTGAAGAACTTGCACGAGGCGGTCAAGTCCCAGCTACCTACTCCCTACCCCAGCCTGTGGTCGGCGCTGAAAGAAGTATTGCCTGCACTTCGAAAGCAGGCCACTGACGACACCTTCTTCGTTCAGCGTTCCGTACCTCCCGTCAACGCCTGATGTCTGACCAGTGGTTCAACGCCGGCCCCGAGTCGGCGCTCTCACTCAATGACGTTCGTCGATGCGACGTCGGCGACGCAACGTACGCCGTGGTCAAGACTGGTGACGGTCGATGCATCGTCATCGACGGTGTGTGCACTCACGGTAAGGCCCATCTCGCCGAGGGATTCGTCGATGGTGACGTCATCGAGTGCCCGAAACACAACGGACGCTTCAATGCCGTAACTGGGGCTGCAGTCGCCACCCCTGCACGACTAGCGATTCGTACGCATGAAACTCGCGTACGTGACGGCATCGTCGAGTTTCGCATCTCCTAAGGGACTCGGTCCCACTTTCATTTCACGCCGAACGGTGGCGGAATTCGTATTCATCCAATTCCTTGACGAATCTCTCCGACGACCACGATTCAAGTAGTGCCGTGGTCATGATGTCCGACTGTGCGGGCGGTGTCAGTCTGTCGAGAGGCACGTCTCGATCGAGATTCGTCGGGAATGGGTAACCCTCCGACGCGGCAGCCACGACAGCGAGCCATTCCTCAACGGGCATTCCCTTGCCGACTCGCTCGCGAAGTTCGTCATAAATCGCGAGACATACCCGCTTGGTATCGACGGTCTCGATTGCGCGGCCAAAGGGTGAGTTCATCTGGAACAGATTCGCCATACGACGAACATCGGTCGTTCGGTTGGTGCCGGCGGCATGGAACACCGCCGGATTGAAGAACGATACGTCGCCTTTCCTGAGTTCGACTTGGATGAAGTGTGCGTTGACAAAGTCGCGGAACTCCGGGCGCTTCCATGCCACGTAACCCATGGGGTACTTCTGGGAGTGCGGCAAGTAGTAGGTCGGGCCGGTCTCGAGTGGCATGTCGGAGTGTGCGACGGCACCTTGCAACGTGAGGAGCGGCGAGAGACCGTGGATGTGCTCCGGATACATCTCGGCTTCATGCGTCTCCATGAAGCCGAGATGGTAATCGCGATGCGGGCTCTGTGCTTCCCCTCCCGGATTGACCACATTGATTTGTGTGGTGAACTGATACCGAGGCCCGAGCCACGATGCGGCAACGAGGGAGAGAATGTCGTTGTTGAAATAGTCGACGAACACGGCGGGTTCGCGAACTGCAAGCTTCTCGAGTGAATTCCAGACACGGTCGTTCGCGCCGGGTTTTGCGTAATGGTCGCCGCGTCTCGCGCCTGCCGCATGCTGTTCCTCGATGATGGCCCGATACACGGCAGTGGCTCGATCAACGACGGAGACATCTTCATAGGCATTGCGAAACGCAATCACTCCCGGGCCTTCACTGAGAGCTCTCGTTACTTCCGTCATCATCGCTCGGCGGGCACTCGGAGTGGAGAGTGCCTTGCGAACTCGGGGAGCATCAAAAATGACGACGTTGTTTTCTATCGCTGATGCGTGCGGATAATCGGAGATCCGAGTCTCGACGTCAACGACTCGCCGCAGGTCGTCGATCTTGCAGTCGTCCGCAAAGAACCAGCCTGGCTCTCTCATGAGCCCACAGTAGCCAAAAGCTTGGGGCCCGGGCAGGCCGACCACCCACCCATGACAACTAGGATTTGCGCTCGTAACGAACGTTCATGATTCGCAGACACTCGACGAAATGGAAACGATGATGGCAAAGGCAACGTCCGACAAGTTCTCCTTCGGAATGTGGACCGTGGGCTGGCAGGCACGCGACCCTTTCGGTGATGCCACTCGTCCGGCCCTCGACCCAATGCACATTGTCGACAAGCTGGCGGACATCGGGGCATGGGGTGTCACCTTCCATGATGACGATCTTGTGCCGTTCGGCAGCAGCGCAACCGAACGCGACGCCATCGTCGCGCGTTTCAAGGAGCGATTGGCATCGACGGGTATCTGCGTTCCGATGATCACCACCAATCTGTTCACCCATCCCGCGTTCAAAGACGGTGGATTCACCAGCAACAATCGCGATGTGCGTCGTTTTGCCCTTCGAAAGGTTCTGCGCAACATCGAGTTGGCGGCCGATCTCGGGGCACGCACATTCGTGCTGTGGGGTGGTCGCGAAGGCGCGGAGTACGACCACGCCAAGGACGTTCGTGCCGCTCTCGACCGTTATGCAGAGGCGATGAACACCCTCACATCATTCGTGATCGAGCGCAAGTACGACCTTCGTTTTGCGATCGAACCGAAGCCGAACGAGCCTCGCGGCGACATCCTCCTTCCCACCATCGGACACGCAATTGCATTCATCGAGAAACTCGAGCACTCGCATCTGGTGGGACTCAACCCCGAGGTCGGACACGAACAAATGGCTGGCCTCAACTTCACCTCGGGTATCGCCCAAGCAATGTGGCAGGGCAAATTGTTCCACATCGATCTGAACGGTCAGCGCGGCATCAAATACGACCAGGACTTGGTCTTTGGACATGGGGATCTGATCAACGCCTTCAGCTTGGTGGATCTCCTTGAGTTTGGCGGAGTAGGCGGCGCCCCTGCCTATGACGGTCCCCGACACTTCGACTACAAACCTTCGCGGACGGAGGATTTGGATGGTGTGTGGTTCTCTGCCGCCGCGAACATGCGGATGTACAAGTTGCTACGTGACCGCGCTGCTGCATTCCGGTCCGACCCCGAAGTGCAGGAAGCACTGCGAACGGCACGCATTGCCGAACTCTCCACACCAACCCTGTCGCCGAATGAGTCGTGGAAGGACATCATCTCCAACGACGGCATCGCCAACTTCGATGTCGATACTGCCGGCGCGAAAGGTTACGGCTTCGTTCGCTTGCAACAATTGGCTGTTGAGCACTTGATGGGCGCCCGCTGAATTGACACTCGTTGCGGGAGTCGACTCCTCCACCCAGTCCTGCAAGGTGGTTATCCGCAACGCGGAATCGGGCGTACTCGTACGTCATGGGTCAGCCAAACACCCCGACGGAAGCGAAGTTGACCCTGCACGTTGGGAGGATGCGCTTCACCAAGCCATTCGCGCTGCGGGAGGATTGGATGACGTTGCAGCGGTATCGATTGGTGGACAGCAACACGGTGCAGTGTGTCTCGATTCCGACGGAAACGTCGTTCGCCCCGCCCTGCTGTGGAACGACACTCGCTCTGCCGAGGCTGCCTCGGCGCTGGTCAATGAGCTCGGCGCTCGGGCATGGGTGGACGCAACGGGATCCGTTCCGGTCGCCTCGTTCACGGTGACGAAACTCCGATGGATTGCAGAACACGAGCCTGCGAATGCGGCTCGCATCGCAGCCGTGTGTCTACCGCACGACTGGCTGACATGGAGATTGCGCGAATCGGCGCAACTTGAGGACATCACCACCGATCGATCCGATGCATCGGGTACCGGGTACTTCGACTCCGTGGCCAATCAGTACCGACGTGACTTGCTCGTGCGAGCGCTGGGTCACGACGTCACACTTCCACGGGTACTCGGTCCTGCAGATTCGGTGTCGTGGGGGCAACGAACGGTTGGTGCTGGTGCGGGCGACAACGCAGCAGCTGCACTCGGAGTCGACGCACGAGACAAAGCAGTGGTATCTCTCGGCACATCCGGGACGGCCTATGTGCGAAGTGAGATGAGTGCGCGTGACGTTTCGGGCTCAGTTGCCGGCTTTGCCGATGCAACTGGAGCGTTCCTTCCACTGGTGTGTACGTTGAATGCCGCTCGAGTGCTCGATGCGATGTGTTCGTTGCTTGGCGTGGATCATCAACAACTCTCGAGTCTCGCGTTGTCGGCACCGCCCGGTGCCGAAGGTCTCGTCGTTGTGCCGTATCTTGCCGGTGAGCGCACCCCGAACTTGCCACTCGCCACTGGTGGCGTGCTGGGCCTGACGCTTGACAACGCAACACCATCCAACCTCGCACGGGCTGCCGTGGAAGGAGTGTTGTGTGGCATGGCCGATGCTCTCGACTCACTCATCGCCAATGGGGCTCACGTCAGCGGAGTCGCACTCGTGGGCGGAGCGGCCTCGTCGCAGGCAGTACGGCGGATCGCACCAGCGGTGCTCGGTGTGCCCGTCGAAGTTCCACCTGCAAGTGAGTACGTCGCCGACGGTGCTGCACGTCAGGCCACCTGGGCGCTCACCGGGGAGTTCCCGACCTGGCCGCTCGATTCACCGAGTATCTCGCACGAAGCAAGCCCCGTACCTCATGTACGAGAGCGCTACGCCGAGGCCCGAGACCACTGGCTCTCGACTACAACGACGCACTAGTCACCGAGACCGTCGTTGGACGGTCCGATTTCACCTGGACTCGGCATCTCGGTGGGCAACTAGTGTGCGAACGTGACCAGACGCCGACTGACCGTCGCAGACCTCGCGGCCCTGAAGGGGAAGCGACAACTCACGATGTTGCGAATCTTCACCCTCGAGGAGGCGGAGGCCGCAGAGATTGCCGGAATTGATCTTGCATCTGCCCCTTCTGAGCTGGTGACCCACCCGCGCTATCGCGAAGTCGCCCCCTCGCTCTTCACGCTCACTGGGCGTACCCACCTTGAAGTGGGTTCAGCCGACGATCACCTACGGTGGGCCGGCGAGATGTTGAGGGCTGGTGCCGACTGCATCTATTACTCGGGTTCACTCGACCGCATCGAGTATCTCGCAAAGGAATACATTCCGGTCGTCGGCCATGTTGGCCTCGTGCCGTCTCGCGCGAGCTGGACGGGCGGGTTCCGTGCCGTTGGCAAGACCGCCAACGAAGCCCTACGGATCCACGCCGAGTGTGTCGCACTCGAAAATGCAGGTGCAATAGCCGCCGAAGTTGAAGTCATTCCTGCCGCAGTCGCCGCCGAGATCAGCAAGAGGCTCACCCGCCTCTCTTTGTGGTCGATGGGAGCCGGAGCGGGTTGCGATGCGCAGTACTTGTTTGCGATGGACATCCTCAACGACCCGACCAATCGTGATCTCTCGGGAACCGCGCACATTCCGCGACATTCGAAGGTGTACCGGGACTTTTCCGCAGAGCACGCAAGGTTGCAGCGTGAGCGGATTGCGGCATTCAACGAGTTCCGAACCGATGTCGAGTCCGGCGTGTTCCCTACGGAAGCACATCTGGTACCGATTGCCGAGGACGAGTTGGCGAAGTTCCGCGCTGCCCTTCCACCGCTGTAGTCATCATTGGCGACATCAGCAAAGGTGTCGACCCCACTTGAACGGCGGATAGAAATGGTCGTATGGAAATCGAGATGATCGTGGAGATTCCACAAGGTTCGCGCAACAAGTACGAGATGGATCACGACACCGGTGCCATCTGGCTGGATCGAACGCTCTTCACTGCAACGCAATATCCACTCGACTACGGGTTCTTCCCGAACACGCTTGGCGAAGATGGCGACCCACTTGATGCGCTCATCTTGCTGCCGCAGGCGACGTTTCCCGGTTGCCACATTTGGGCAAGGCCCATCGGCGTCTTCTGGATGGAAGACGAGAAGGGGCCGGACGCCAAGGTGCTCTGCGTCCCGTCACGTGATGCCCGGTACGACAAGCACCGCGACCTCACCGATGCTCCGGACTTCCTGCTTACCGAGGTTGCGAACTTTTTCGAGGTGTACAAACTCATCGAGCCCGGCAAGATGTCGAGTGTCGGAGAGTGGGCAGACGTGAAGGCCGCCGAGGAGGAAATCGCTGCGGCTCTCGCGCGTTATACGCGCGACTGAACGGCAATTGGCGCTCCCGGCAGGAATCGAACCTGCGACCTGCGGTTTAGGAAACCGTCGCTCTATCCAACTGAGCTACGGGAGCATCAACTTCTACCTGCAACGAAACTACCTGGCAATGCTCAGGGGTGAGTTATCGCGGCCAACTTTGCGAGTACTGGTTCGTGCGGCAAGACTATGAGCGTGTCCACCGAGCCAACCAACATTGTCAATATTGATGGCCGAGATCGTAGGCCATGGGCGGTTGTCAGTCGCGAAAAGTTGCTGCGAGCTGCGGTTGCAGAAATTGCGGACCGCGGCTATGAACATGCGCGTCTCGTGGATATTGCCGCTCGAGCAGATATGACGGTTGGCGCAATCTACAACTGGTTCGATGACAAGGCATCTCTCTTCAACGCTGCGCTCGAGTTTGCACTGCGGGGCCAGCAGGATGTGAATGCCTCGTACTTGACGAAGCCAGACATATCTGCGCAGGTCGGATATCAGCCAAATCATTGGTTGATGCTCATAGCTGCGCTGGCTCCCCGCCAGGGTGATGACAAGGGTCCCACGGATGCCCAAAGAATCCTGCTCGAGGCACTTCGTGTGGCATGGCGTGAAGATGACTCGCAAGAGCACCTCCAACCGCAAGTGTCCGCGCTCTTGAGCCAGTACGAGTCGATCATCCAGCGAGCAATTGATGAGGGCTTCATTGACGATTCACTCAGCGTCCGACTATTGGCGAGGATATTCCTCGCCATCCCGATTGGACTGTCGAGTCTGACTCTGGTGGGAATGCCCGACATCCCTCCCAAGGAGTTCATCTCGCTGGTGCAAAAACTTGATGCTGCGTTTCGCCCGACGGCAAAAGGTGACGACCGCTAGCTGATCGGCGCAAACATTCGCACCGGTCGCACGTGGTACGTCTGATACTTGTACCACAGGTTTGAACCGCCCGTCGGGAAGTGCACTGGATAAGCCTCCTGCGTGGGTCCAGCAAATGCCCCAGAGCGACCAGCCACGATCTCGCTCGACGACCAATAGGACGCACTCTCAAACCCGCCGATAGTTGCCCGAACAGCTTGCAGTGCTTCAAGCTCATCTTCGGAAGGAAGGAACCAATCGCTGAGTCCTCCGCCGCTGTATGCACGCGCAGTTACCGCTGCACCCGAACTGCAGTACGAACCAATGGCCGTGCTGTTGCCCTGACCCGTGCCAATCGTCGTCCCTTGAGCCGACGTACCAACAGCGCCGTTCGTGATATTGCACCAGTTTCTCGTTGGATCTGCACCGCCACTCCATGAGGTTGGCGCGGCTTCGAAATAGTTACCCGACGAATTGCCGACCGTTGACGGGAGGATGAAAATCTTGCCGCCACCAGGACCAGTGTCACCAACGGTGTAAGTGACAGAAAATGAAATCGCCGACGACGTTGCCGATGCATAGGTGTCATCAGCCGCTATTGCCGCGACAATGCTGCAGGTGCCCGCCGCGACGAAGGCAACCGTTCCCGTTGCCGCATCAACGGTGCAGACGGTGGTCGTCGTGCTCGTATAGGTCTTGGTACCAGTTCCTGCCGATGCGGTGCTGGTCAACGTTGGTACAGACGAGTATCGGTTGTGGGTGGCAGAGTACGATCCACTATCAATCGAGATGGTGCGAGCGCTGAGCGCGGTCCACTGCGCATACAGCGTGAAATTCGCCGTCTGGCCGTGGGCATAGGGGAAACTGATTGCGCTCCCACCGCTCGAAGCGATGAACCACCCCGCAAAGGCAAAACCGGCGCGCGTCGGAGTGCTCGGCGAACTCATCGACGAACCCGTCGTGGTCGAGGCGTCCGCAATCGCACTGCCACCCTGCTCATTGGTACTGACCGTCAACGTGTTGGCCGTCCACACTGCATACAGGGTGACATTGGCGCTGATTGCAAAAGTGCTTGCAGCTGATCGTGACGTGCCACCGCATGCTGCCCCCGCCGAAGGCTGCGTGGTACACCAACCAGCGAAGGTGTAGCCCGACTTTGCGAGACTGCCTGAGTTGCTCGCGACGGTCACTGTTGCGCCGCTCGAGTACATCGCACCGTCAGTCGGCACACTGCCAGAACCGTTCGTATTTCCGTTGTAGATCACTCCAAATGTCGTCGGCGGCACGGTCGTCGTGGTCGTCGTGGTCGTCGAAGTCGTTGTAGTTGTCGTCGTCGTAGTCGTCGTCGTGGTCGGCGGCACGGTCGTGGTGGTGGTCGACGATGTCGTCGTGGTGGTGCGGCGCGGCACTGCGGTGGTCGTCGTCGGTCTCACCGTGGTAGTCGTCGTGGTCGTGGTGGAAGTGGTGGTAGGCGCCACCGTCGTCGTCGTGGTTTCAGCCACCGTGGTTGATGACACCGCCATGGTGGTCGACACCTCGGTAGTTGTGCCGAGAGCCGCAAGTACCTGCTCACGCTCAACAACCTCGGTCTGTGCCGAGACGAAGACTGCATCAACCTTGTATTCGGGATTCCTCACGTCACGCTCTTCCGCAGGCGGCAACGGTTGCTTGGCAACCACCTCGGTGATTGCCGGTGGCAAAACAACTTTGGAGGAGTTCAGATTAAGCGACTCATCGGTCGTGCGGGTCGTTGAGTCGCCGGTCCGCGACACCTCCGTCACTTGGACCTGGCCGCTACGGCTCTGGGTGCTGATCACGATCTCGGCTTCTGGTCGTGCAACTGGTGCGACCAGCACCGCCTGGGGAACCTCTGGTGTCGCCACCACCGATGCTTCTCGTCCCGACTCGGTAGTGAGGCTTGCCGTAATCTGCTCGACACCAACTTGCACCTCCGACTTCGCACCAGTGACTTCGACAGCAACATCGGCCGCAGCGACTGTGGTAGTGGCGGCGGTTGACTCCGTCGCAATGGAGTTCGCGCCGACCACCACGGTGGCCTCACCAATTGGGTTGACAACTTGGGTAATCGAATCTGGCTGCACGACGAACGCTGACGCCGCATCTTTCAACGTCAGGGTGAATTGTTGGCCACGAATGATTACGACGTAGTCGCGCACCGGGCGTGGTGAAGTTGCGGTCTCGTCCGCCGACAAATCAGTCGAACCTGCCGCCGCAGTTGAACCTGCCCCGTGGTTGTCGCCATCATCGGCAAGAACAAGACCGTTCAGAATCGGACGCACTTCAACCACATCACTCGCCTTGCTCTGCGCATCAAACTCGCCGTCGGTGGTGGAAATCATCCAGTCGTCATCGCTCGCACGAATCACCACGACCGAATTCAAGGTGCCGCCACCTTCTCCACAGAACGGACACTTCGACTGCGAGCGTGTATCAAGGGAGGCGAGATCGACATCACCGGCAATACCAGTCCACGGGCTTGGGTCTTTCGTGGGTTCTTCAGCAGCGAACGAGAATGACCAGGTGTCGGCAGTGAGATCCATTCGCACGTACCTGTTACGACCGGGCCAATTCGAGTCGTACACCCGAACGAGAGCGACATCTTGCGTCTCGAAGTCGACGGCGTACGGTAAGACGGCATGACCACCGCGCGGTGTGTAAAGACCAAGCACGTATTCGTTGGTACCGGTAGAAAAACTCCTACCCAGCTCGTTGACAATCTCGCGTAATGAACGAGTCGCCCACTGATCGCGTTCCTCCTGCACCTCGGGCAGGAACTGAGTGGCAAATCCCCGCAAAATCTGTCGCGTGACATCACCCTGATTGGCGAGTTCAAACGTGGGCGGAGTCATACGACCGCCGAAGCGCAACGCCGCTTCAACTGCGAGACCCTCGCAGTGTCCGGCCAGCCGTGACTGGTTCACCATGCGGGCCCACGCAGCAGCCTCGGCAATTGCTACGCAAGGTGTCATGACACCGTCGACACATGCCTGCTCTCCGAACATCGCGGCAAGGTCAACGTCGTCATACACCTCAGGCACTGCCGAGGCTGCAAAATTCGGGAATGAGTAGCCGTCGGGTGTGGGCCGCAACTCGGTGGCAATCGGCATCGTCACCTCAGGAGCGGCCTCCTCCCCGCCGCCTCCACCGGCACACGACGATGCGACCAGCGCAAACGCAACCATCGCCCGAACGAGACGCACGGTGCGGCTCATCTGATGTTTTCCTTAGGCTGCTGCTCGACCTTTACGGCGACGCGCGAGCACCGAACCGGCAGCAGCCAGCACGACGAGAGCGCCGACCAACGCGAGCACCAACGGCAGGGAGTTCGACTGCGGAACCTTCTTCGACACGACGAGCGACGCCGTCTCGGCGACCTTCGTGGGAGCTACGCGGGGTGACAGCACGACGACGTCTCGGGTCAATACCACGGGTGCAGAGCCATCGGTCGGCGTAATGGTGACCGTCAGTTGCCGTGCGCCAGGTCGAATCGCTACCACTCCACTGCGCTTCACACCGTCAATCACGGTCGACTGCGAGCCCAGGGTGATTTCAATTGCTGCCTCGTCGACACCGGCTTCTTCAAGGAGAAGTTCGACGCACGTCTCATCGCAAACCAACTCGCGCAAGGTTGAGGGAATGCCGATGCTCGCCTCGGTCGGCTGCGATGGTTCTTCCGCCGAAACATCGTCGGGCACCAGCACTTGAAGTTCCTTGACCGGCACAGCAAACGTCGGAGAATCTAGTTGCAGGTTCGTCGGCGGCTCACTGAGCGGCGTCACCACCGGCTCGGTATCAACCGGAGCAACTGGCACAGTGGTCGTTGACTCTTCAGTCGATGCTTCGGTTGACGGAACTGTCGTCGTTGTCGTCGTCGTCACGCCTGTGGGGTTTTCTTCTTCAACATCGCCGATCACCACGCGACTACCGAATCGCAGAGCGAGCTGATAGTCCGTCTGCTCGCCGCAGCCTTCAGACCTCTCCAACAATCGAGTCGTTGCAAGCAAGGTGTACGTGCCTTCAGGCAGAAAACCGCGCATACGCGACGAGAGATACCCCGTGCCCGCGTCATTTTCGCCGCTGTCGTCATCCGTCGCAATCACTTGGCCGCTGCCGTCATACAACTTGAGATACGGGTCAACGTAGTTCGGGCAGTAGTAGACGTCCTCAAATTGCAGGCTGTTGCCGCGGAACTCAAAGAACTCACCGCCGGCACCGATCTCAATCGAGAACGATTGCGGTGCATCGACCGTCAGAATCTTTGGCTCTCCCCACTCGACATCAGAGAGCGACTCTTCTTCGTCAGAAGAGCCTTCATCAACGAAGCCCGCGCCGCCGTAAGAGAGATCGACGGTACCCCACCATTCAATTGAGCCTTCCCACGGGGTCTCGTCGGGATTGATCTCATACACGATTACGTCGAAGGTTGCTCCGCGAAATTCCTCGGGATCTACGCCTTCGGCATAGAGACCAACCGAACAACCGGCCCATGGTGCCATCACAAACTGAGCGACAATCTCACCCGAAGGTGATCGAAGCGCCGCGCCGAATTCGCCCTTCGAACAGCCGCCTACTTCATCAGTCTCCCCTGTGAGAGTCAATTCAAAGTAGTCGGCGGAGTAGTCGTCAGGAATCGTGAAGCTCAACACCGAGTCAGTCGGGAAGTCGGGCGTGAACCAGCCCGAGAAGTATGGCCCGTCTTCTTCGCCAAAGAACTCTTCCTCTGGGATATCAACATCAGGAACATAAAACTGATACTCCAATTCTTCGGTGCCCAGCGCTCCTCCCCAGGCTCTAATATCAAGCACGACCTCGTTGGTTGCCTTGCTGTAAACGAACACATAGCCGTTTTCGGCGTTCTCAACCGGACCGAAAACCGACGTTTCATCTCCTTCGAAGTAATAAGAGTTTTCCCGGACCGTTGCCATGAACTGAACCTGAAGCGGTCGAGCACAACTAAAGCGTGCACCATTGACGCTTGCTGTTGCCGTGCAGATCACGTAGCCATCGCGTGGTCCGAGGTCGCCTGTACCGCCTTCGCCGCCCGAAACTACTTCGCCCGACTCTTCAACTACTCGTTCGAAACTGCCAGTGAATTCGCTCTCAACGTCGGCAAACGTTTCTTGTTGAAATCTGCCATTCGCCCCGGCTGACTCGCCACCGCCACTTACCGACAACGTCTCGATCAAACGGTCGCCGATGTAGAAGCCGAAGTCATAGCGTGCTGCACCCTCCGACTCCGACCACTTCTGAAACCAATGGATGTAGCCGTCAACCGAATATCTGAATGCTGAACCAGTAGTTCTCTCTACGAACTGTTCGATTCTCGTTACCGAATTGCATGCCGAAACCTTTAGCCAACCGTCTTCATCAATCACCGAGACCGGGCAATCCTGCAAC
>JAFMJP010000020.1 GCA_017853375.1 Actinomycetota bacterium | reverse complement strand
ACACCAAGACTGCTCCGGTTGCCTTGGCGCGTTCCTCCAACAATGCGCGGGATGCATGCGAACCCACCTCTTCGTCGGCCGTAATGAGGATCTCGGTGTGGTACCACTCCTTCACCGCCGCCACACCGTAAATCGCCTGCACGATGCCGGCCTTCATGTCGAAGATGCCAGGGCCACGACCAACGTTTCCTTCTCTGGAAAACGGTCGGCGCGCAACGGTGCCGAGCGGAAACACCGTGTCGTGATGGCCGACGATCAGCACCTTGGTGTCGTCACTGCCCTTCCAGTGCACGTGCGGGCCGCGATCACTCTCGATGATTGCGGGTGGAGTTCCAAGCACTCGGGTAATGAGGTCTGCCAGAAAACGTGCGCTGCGCTCCAAGCATTCGCGCTCGAGTGATGGCGACTCAACGTTGACGAACTTCTCGAGGTCGGCGATCATCGCATTGCCCTGCTCGTCGAGATGCGCGCGCACTTGTGCCGCAGTTCGATGGTCGGAGACGCTGACAGTCATGTGCCTTCATTCTGTCGGAGTGCCCGGGGCGGGACTCGAACCCACACAGCCATTTCTGGCCAGGGGGGTTTAAGCCCCCCGCGTCTACCATTTCGCCACCCGGGCAATGCGACGTCGTTGAGTGGTCGAGACGTTCGACCACTTCTCAGGCTACGTGCGCAGTCGTGGGGTGATCATTGCCGTGTCGCGTATCGGCGCTGGTGTGTTCGAGGGAGTTCCATAGCGCACCACGAACTTGCGCCGCATGAGTGGGTTGCAGTTGATTGAGCATCACCACACCCTCGATCATGTCGGCGACCACGGCAGCGAGCGGACGATCCTTGACGTTCACCGCAACGATCCCGGCAACTTCGTCACCAGAAAATCGACGCATCGTGCGATCGACTCCGAGAATGCGCGTTGGACATCGGAATCCCGGCGCAGCCAAGCCCAGTTGGCGTGCCGTTGACGCAATGGATCGCGCCAACGCCGCAAACTCCACGGTGGTGAGCGATGAAGGATCGGTGCGCATGGAACCGCTCAGCATGTCATGGGGGTGACACGCAGAACCGCGCACCGGCTCACTACTGTTGCCACACGATGGCGACACCCCCCGTTCCCCCGGCGTCTTCGGAAGCGCCGCTCAACCCCATGCAGCAAGCAGTGGTCGACACGCTCGGCAAGTCTCCCGATTGGACACCACTTCCCGCCAGCGTCGTCGATGCCGTGCGAACGATGTTGCACGACCAGCTGTCCGGTATCGCACCACGATTCAGCAAGGACAACCCGTTGTGGTTGAGCAAGAACAAACTCACCACCATCCATGGTTGCGAAGCCCACCACGTCGCCACCAAGGATTCGTTTGCTTGGACGCCCATCACGGCACGCGGCACCGTGTTGCACAAGGCGGTGGAACTGGGTGTCCATTGGCGAGGCGACTCGTCACCTGCCGAGATCGTCGACGAAGCAATTGCTCGCCTTGCGGACTCCAACAACAACGTCGCCGACTTTCTCATCGGCATGGGTCCCGGTGATGCTGCGCAACTTCGCGGTTACGCCGTCGACCTCTATACGCGCTTCGAAGAGTGCTTCCCGAAGCTCAAGCCGTCGTGGCGACCAGTCACCGAATCGTCGGCGCGCTATGAACTGTTCGATGGTGCCATCGTGCTGGGCACACGCGCCGATCTCACCCTCGGCACCGCCGAACAAAAGGTCATCATCGACGTGAAGAGCGGTGGTTTGCATGTTTCACATCGTGAAGACCTCCGCTTTTATGCATTGGTCGAAGCGCTTCGAAGCGGAATGGCACCACGCCGACTGGCCACGTATTCCCTTGCGGCAGCACGTGCCGACGTCGAGGATGTTTCCGAAGGAGTGTTGCAAGCCGCGGTCCGTCGCGTGGTAGCCGGAGTGCTGCGAATCGTCGCCGTCGAACTCGACAAGGACGAACCAACGCGCCGGCCTGCGGCCCACTGCCGCTGGTGCCCACTGAATGAAGAGTGTGCACCGGGTATTGCATATCTCTCACGCGACCACGACGAGGAGTAGTCGCCGACCTGGCGCCACGGGGATTGCCCCGCCCACAGACCTCACTCGTGATGCGTCAACGTGACATCAGCGCGAGTGGAACGCCCAGACCGGCACCGGAGCGGACCGTTGCAATCAGTCGCCCGGGTTGCACTGCAGGCTTCGGTGCGCCGATCACATCCGGACCGAGGTGGGCACACGCCGCCTCGATGTCGTCCACCAGGAGAACGAGGCCCCAATAGGTGGCGTCATCGGGTGAAGGAGACGTCGCAACACTCGGTTCGCTGCGGGGCTCCACCAACCGACGCTCCACAACTTCGATGATCACACTGCCGAAACGATGGAAACCCTGGACTCCCCTCTCACTTTCTTTCACGCGCTTGAGCTCGGCACCAGAGACTCTGGCAATTTCTCCGCACGTGGCATGCACATCGTCAGCCAACACCACGACATGGTCGACGCCCACGACATTCATGACGAATGATTCGTCAGCGCGCGCAACGGCTCGAGGCGAGGGTGCACCCACGTCGTCGACGTGCACCACCGGGAGACCCGCGATACTCACCGCCTTGTTGGGACAACCCGCGAGTGAGAGACGACGCAACCCCGGCGCCAGTGACTCATCGATGTGCAGCGATACGTCACCGAGCGACGTGGTCCACACATGATGTGACGTATCGACGCCCGATTGCAGATCCTGCGAATCAACGATCCCGATGTCGTGCCATGGCGCAGCGAGACCACCAACGGTGATCGCAACGACGCGCGTCAGAGGCGTTACAGAAAAACGGCTTGAGTTATGCCGGAGCGGTTAGCGGCGACCCATGTTGGGACGCTTGCCGTGATTTGCTTTGGAGCGGCGCATGCGCGCCTTGCGCTTCTTGGTCTTCTTGGACATGGGTGTTAAGGGTAGTGGCGGCAACTACGTCTGTTGACGCCAGCGTTTCGAGCCGTTGGAGTACGGCGTGCCCTTCGCATCGGTTTTCGAACACACATAGATGCGGCCGCCGTAGGTTCCCAGTGCACCTTCGGGTGCGCAGAAAGCGCCCGGGCGAATGGTTGGCAGTGCACCGTCCGGCGCCGGTGTGGTGGAGGTGGTCGACGAACCAACCGCCGACGCAACGGAGGTTGCCGGAGTTGCGCGCGTCGTGGAAGGCGAGATGTTGGACACGCTCGTCGTGGTCGTCGTCGACACAGTCGGTGCCGTCGATGTGGTCGATGTTGGCGCACTGCCACCCAACGGCGGATTCCACCCGCGCATGGTCGTTCCCGCACACGTCTCGGAGAGCACGTTGTTGAGACGACCCCATTCACTCTGGTCCATGGACATTCCCCAGCGAGCCTTCACCGAAATCCAGTTGGCCGTATAGGTGCACCAATACCCACGCAACTGCGGCATCCAGTTGGAGGGGTCCTTGTCCCCCTTGGATCGGTTGCTCGACGACGACACTGCAAGCAACGTGCGCGAATCTGAGGTGTCATTCGCATAGGCGAGACGCTGCTCGGCAGTCCACTGCCAGGCGCCCGAGTCCCAGGCTTCTTTCAGTGCCACGGTGTGGTCGATGTCCACATCGGTGCGATCGGTCGTCTTCTTTCCGTCGTATGCCGACAACCAATCGGCTTCCACCACGAAACACCTGAATGGATCTACTTGCGCCAAGCCAAGTGCGTCCCGCCGCAACACTTGTTCGCGGGCATCGCAACCATCTCCGTCCACGTCACGCCAATGCGGGAAAAGACTCCGCTTGTATCCGCGCGTGTACTCGTTCTGCACCGGAATGGTCTTCAGCACCTCGATGGCCAGCAGGGTGTCGTTGGGGCCCTCGACGCGCAAGTCCACCGGGCGATTGGCGGCAAATGCACCTGCAGCGCTCACCGTGATTGCCAACACTGCTCCCGCAGCAACGACGCGCAGTTTCACGACAGAGCCGTTGCGCCACCCACGAACGTGAGTCGTTCGTCTTCGTCCGCAGTGTCGATGAAGATGCATTCACCCGGGCACACATCGGCGGCCAGCACCACTGCACCCATGTGCTTATGGTGGACGTTCGCCAAACTTCCGGCACTCCCAGGATCGTTCAGCACCACACCATCCTCGACGACATAGGCGATGCCGTCTTCCAGTTGGGTGAACACCTCGGGACAATGGTCGACGCACAGTCCGTCACCGGTGCACAAGTCCTGGTCGATCCACACGCGCACGAGTTCAGGCTACGAAGCAATCGCCACGATCACCAAGACCAGCAACACGATGTTGCGCACAATGTCGCGAGCTCCGATGGGTCGCTGGGATGTGCCCCCAAAACAGGCGCATGGGGGGCGTTCGTCGGAACGTAGATGCCACGCCAAGAGCGCAGTGAAACCGACGAGAAGTCCCGCTGCTGCAAGAAGAAAAAGATCCCGCCGCGAGTCACCCAACACCACTCCGAGACCAATCACCACCTCGGCAATCATCACTGCAACTGCTACCACTGGTGGGACACCCAGCCGGCTGGCAGACGCCGGCCATTCCCGCCCTGCGAGCACTTTGGTGACTCCCGCGTACACCAACACTGCGCCGATCACGAATGCAGAGATGTCGGAAACGTTCACGATTCGATTCGAGCGTCGCCCGTCTTTCCTTTGTAGAACACCATCGACGGCTGCGACGTATTGCGCACCTGCACGCCGGTAACGGCTCCCACCACCAAGTCGTGATCACCCAACGTATGCGTGGCTTGCACCGTGCAGTCGATGGTGGCCACCGCACCGGGCAACACGGGCGATCCATTTCCCGAAGCAGCAACCTGAATTCCCGAGAATCGTGATCCGTCGGTGGCATCCTTGGCAAAGCGCCAACACAGTTCGGCTTGCTCCGCATTGAGCACGTTGGCAGTGAATGCTCCACGAGCAGCGATGAGGGGCCACGTTCGCGAAGCGCGACCGATGAAGAACCCGGCAAGTGGCGGATCGAGCGAGATCGACGCGAACGACCCGATGGTGATTCCCAATGGTTCGTCCGACGGACCCTTGCCGGTGACGATCACCACTCCAGTGGGCAAATGGCCGAATACGGATCGGAAAACTTTGGAGTCAATCGGCGGCGTGGCTGCGTTGCTCACGCACTACACGTTACGACGTCCACCGTTTCACCTTCGCGCGCAGCAAAAACGTCGACGCTGGCGGCAGCGGCAACGTCCTTGGCAATCATGTCGAGCGACGCATCGGTTCGCGACGGATCGTGGTGGAACAGCGCAAGCCGCTTGACGCGGCACGTTTCTGCAACCCATTGGGCATAGGCGTACGTGGAGTGTCCCCACGACGCCTTCTGTTCGAACTCGGCGGCGGTGAATTGTGCATCGTGGATCAACAGGTCGGCCTCCTCGCACAAGTCGCGCGCACCGTCGGCGAGCGAGAACTCGTCTCCCGCGGGCTGTTGGTGGTCGGAGAGATACGTCACGGTGGTGCCGGCATGCGATACCCGAAAGCCGAGCGTTGGCCCGACGTGCGGTACGTATCTACTGCGCACCTGCATGTTGCCGACCGTGAAGTCGTCGTCACCCACCTCGTGGAACACCAAGCTGGCCGCGAACTGCTCGAGCGGAATCGGGAACATCGGTGGCTTGATCTTTTCGAGGAACAATTCCTTCACCGACCTGCCATCCGGTTGTTTCGGTGCATAAATCTCGAAGGTGGTATCGGCACGAAGTAGCGGTTCGAAGAACGGCAAGCCCATGGTGTGGTCGTAGTGCAAGTGCGTGAGCAGACATACGGCATGAAACTTGGCCGTACCGTTCACTCGTTTTCCGAAATACCGCAGACCGGTGCCGAGATCGAAGATGATCGGGACCTCGCCTTCGGCATGCAACGAGACACACGACGTATTGCCGCCAAAATGGCGGGTGTCGTCGCAATGACACGGAGTGGAGCCACGTACGCCGTGGAACGTCACGCTCATCATGGGCTGTGCTGACGCTAAGGCGGAAGGGAGAACCTCGCCCCTTCGTGCGACGGTGACGTTCGTCGCAAAGCCGCGAGCTCGTCTAGCGTCGCGTCCATGGCTACGACACCTCGCAACGACGAGCGCATCGAACACGCCAGCGTGCGAGCCGGCGAGTTGGATGTCGGCTATCTCAGCTGCGGAAGCGGTCCGCTGGCGTTGTGCATGCACGGCTTCCCCGACTCACCACACACGTGGCGTCACCTCATGCCCGTGTTGGCCGAGCGTGGTTACCGCGCGGTTGCGCCGTTCCAGCGCGGATATGCACCAACGAGTGTGGCGCCGTCGGGGGTGTACCAAACTGCGGCATTGGCGCGCGATGCGAACGCCCTGCACGAAGCACTGGGTGGCGACGAGCACGCTGTCATCATCGGCCATGACTGGGGTGCGCCAACCGTGTGCGGTGCAGCAATCGACGAGCCGCAACGTTGGAGCAAAGTGGTGAGCATGTCGGTGCCGCCCGGCCCAGCGCTCGGCATCTCGTTCCTCGGCAACCTCGCCCAGATTCAGCGCAGTTGGTACATGTTCTTCTTTCAGCATGCGCTGTCGAACCACGTGGTGGCAGCCAACGACTTGGCGTTCATCGACATGTTGTGGGCGCAATGGTCGCCCGGTTACGACGCAAGCAAAGATCTCCCCCACGTGAAGGATGCGTTGCGCAACCCCGAGCATTTGCAGGCAGCGCTCGGCTACTACCGCGCCACATTGGGCGACGGAAAGCGCGACCCCGTTCTTGGCGAACTCCAGCAGAGAATGGGAAGCGAGTTCCCGACACAGCCGATGCTCTACCTACACGGCGAGAACTGCGGATGCATCGGGGTCGAGGTTGCAAGAGCCGCCCAGGCAACGGCGCCGGGGAACGTTCGCTTTGAGTACGTGGCGAATGCCGGACACTTCGTGCAGGTTGAACAGCCAACTCGCGTGAACCAGCTCATCGTCGATTTTCTCGCGGGCTGAGCGGCGTCGCAAGGCGACACTCCACGAACTACGGCAGGCGACACCAGCCGTCGCGCACCACGACGAGACCGTCGTTCACCAGCGACTCCAACAACCTCCCGGCACGTCGTGTATCGCCGTTGAGATTCATCACTCTTGCGACGTCCTGCTGCTTCACTCCTCGCTCTGCGAGGGTTTTCATGAGCAATCCACGTGCCTGACGATCCGATCCTTCGAAACGTGCTTGTGGTCTGCTGGTGAGCGCACTGGAGCGCGCCGGATCATTCGATGCGTGCGCGATGCCATCCGCAGGAGTTTCGCCACTGCATTCGGCATTCCAGGCGCAGTGCGTGCGAATCGGACACTCTCCGCACTGCGGCCTACGTGCGGTGCACACTTGCGCACCGAAGTCCATCAACACCTGATTCCACTCCCACGACTGCCCGCGCGGCAAAACATGATCGGCAAGATCCTGGGAGGCACGCGCAGTCAACGGCTGATTCGTGACACGTGCCAATACCCGAGCGACATTGGTATCGACCACTGCAACGTCTTGCGCCGCAGCGAACGCCAACACGGCACGAGCGGTGTATGGCCCGACTCCTGGCAACGCGAGGAGTTCGTCGAGATTGCGTGGAACTTCTCCATGGTGCGATTGCACCATTGCGCGTGCAGCGTCGTGCAAGTTCTTGCACCGTCGCGGATACCCGAGACCGCTCCACAACGTGAGCAGATTTGCAAGCGGCGCATCGGCACATGCTGTTGGCGTCGGATACTCGCGCATGAACGCCAGGTACTTGGGAATCACCCGCGACACCTGCGTTTGCTGTGCCATCACCTCACTGACCAACACCGCCCATGGATCACGGGTATTGCGCCATGGCAAATCTCGCAGACGTGGCATCCCCCACGTCAGCAACGTTTCGACGAAGAGCGAGTGATTCACTCCGACCAGACGTCGCGACCGTCGTACGGACGTTCGCGGGTCGGGGCTGCAGCCCGCTTCCACACCATCACCCGACGACGGAAGTAACAGACCTCTTTACCGTCTTGATTGAAGCCCTTGGTCTCCACCGTCACCACGCCGCGATCCGGCTTGGACTTGGACTCTGCAACTTCCAGCACCCGAGTCTCGGCATGGATCGTGTCGCCATGAAACGTGGGGTGCTTGTGCTGCAGCGTCTCCACTTCCAGATTGGCGATTGCCGCTCCGCTCACGTCGGGAACGCTCATGCCCAGCACCAACGAATACACCAGGTTGCCCACCACCACGTTGCGGCCCTGCACACTGCGCGACGCAAACCAGTCGTTGGTGTGCAACGGGTGATGGTTCATGGTGATCATGCAAAACAAGTGATCGTCGGCTTCGGTGATGGTTTTACCGGGCCAGTGTTTGTAGATATCGCCGACGACGAAGTCTTCGAGGTGTCGACCAAAGGGACGCTCGTGTGTGGTCATGGAAGTCAAGAGTAGAGGTTCACTCGTCGCCCGCACGCGACGAGCGGCCATCTTCGTCGCGTGGCTGCTGGGGTTGCTCTCCCGTGTCCTCGTATTTCGGTGTTTCGAACATGCCGGTGCGATCACGAGGAGCATTGCGTTCGATCCATCGAGCCTTCGACTCACTTACCTGGGAACCTGCGCGCGCAGCCGACTGCAGTCGACCCAAGCGGCTTTGCGGTGTGGGCACGGGTGTCACAGCGCCGATACGCAGCGATGCGTAACTCACACCACCGACGATGATCGGCAACCAGTACTGGGCAATGCGGTACGTGAGCACCGTTACGGTTGCCGTCGCCGCAGGGACTCCAAAACCCACGAGCGTCGGAATGTAGATGCCCTCCACGATGCCCAGACCACCCGGTGTGATTGGCACCGACGCCAACACGTTTGCCAAACCGAACGCCACCAAGAGCCCGTCGGGTGACACGCTTCCACCGAATGCCCGGAGGAACAGCCACAGTGCAAGGAGATCGAGCAACCAGTTGGCGGTGCCCCACATGATGACTCGTCGCAACACGTCTCGCTCGGCCAACAACCCACGAATGCGGTCGCGCAGATGGTCGATGAGACTCGCCGCCGACTCGCCGTCTCGCCCGAGCTTGTCGAAGAACCAGCGCACCAGGCGATGGAGTCGACCTTTGTCGTCCACGATGCCGAACACCACCGCCCCGACGATGGCCATCAGCACCGCGCCGGCAACTGCGGCCGTGCCGTACACCGGGCTGGATCCGCGCAGCGGTATCGACACCACCAAACCAATCCACAACAAGACGTTGAGGATGACCGCCGACCCAATACCTGCGGTCGCCAACGCAAACCCGGCATCAGCCTTGGAGATTCCCGAGCTCGTGATGAGTCTGAATCCCAGCGCATTGCTCGCCGCACTGCCACCGGGCAGGATGCTGCCGAGCGCTCGGGTGCTCAATTGGATACGAAACAAGTCGAATCGAGTCAGGCGATTGGCGTCCGGTCCCAGGGCTGCGTGCGTCAGCAGTGTGTAGCAGTACAGCGCCACGAACTCCAGCCCGATCGCGACGGCCAGCAGGACCGGGTCGATGCGCGTGAGGTCGCCGATGGCATTTCGGAACGCCGGCAGCAACGGCAGGATGAAGAAGTAGACCACGACGGCAAAAAGCACCCAGCGCAGTGCTTTCAGCATGACCCCAGCGTAAATGAGCCCGTGGCGTGTGCCACGGCCACCCGTGCCACTATTTCCGTGCTGGGACAGGGAGAACGAAAGTCACTTCACTACCGTTGAATTTCGTGCACGACTCCGCCAAAGACCTCACCACTGCCGCCACCATCGTCGAAGGCGTAGCCGCACTTCTGCGACGCGCCATTCAACGATTGGCCGAAGCCGGCGGACCAGAACGACAACAAACGCTCGCCTACGACCTGGCCCACGCGAGTGCTGCACTCGAAACTGCGCGTTCGCTCATCGACTACGGCGCAAAGGGTGAACTCGAAGCAACCATCACGTGCGCCTTCGTCGCCGACATGGTGCACGATCTCTCGAGCCGATTGATCGGTCGCGAACAACTGTGGTCCGTACAGATTTCCGAGCTGTCCGCGCACGAGTCGTTCGTCGCCACATACCGTGCGCCGCAACTGCTGGCTTCGCTCGCTGCGAGCACCGGCCCACGTCATCTCGACAGCGACTACGAGATGGTGCAGGACACCTTCCGTAGTTTCGGCAAGAAGGTCATCGGACGGCACGCCGAACACGTACATCGCGAAAATGCCGACGTACCGGAGGAAATCATCAGCGGTCTCGCCGATATCGGGGCATTCGGTCTTTCCATTCCGTCGGAGTTCGGTGGGTTCAGTGAAGGTGGCGAAGGCGAGTACATGGCCAGTTGCGTTGCAACCGAAGAACTGTCGCGTGCATCGCTCGGAATCGGCGGCTCGCTGATTACGCGCCCCGAAATTCTCACGCGCGCTCTGGTGAAGGGTGGAACCGAGGCCCAGAAGCACTACTGGTTGCCCAAGCTTGCCACTGCAGAGGTGATGGCTGCTGTTGCCGTTACCGAGCCCGACTACGGGAGCGACGTTGCATCACTCAAGACCACCGCGACTGCAGCGCAGCGCGACGGAGTCGACGGCTACGTCATCAACGGCGTAAAGACATGGTGCACGTTCGCGGCACGCGCCAACGTGTTGATGCTGCTGGCGCGAACCGATCCCGACCGCTCCAAGTCGCACCGCGGACTGAGTCTCTTCATCGTGCCCAAGCCACTTGGCGAGGCACATGGATTCGTTTTCCAACAGGAGGGCGGCGGCAAGATGGAAGGCCGTCCGATCGACACCATCGGATATCGCGGTATGCACTCGTACGAGATCGCAATCGAAAACTGGTTCGTGCCCGCCGACCACTTGATCGGTGAATCCGACGGACTCGGCAAGGGCTTCTACTTCCAGATGGAGGGTTTCGAAAACGGCCGACTGCAAACAGCGGCGCGTGCAGTGGGCTTGATGCAAGCCGCCTACGAGGCAGCACTCGATTATGCGAACAACCGCAACGTGTTCGGCAAGAACATCATCGACTACGAACTGACCCAGGTGAAGCTCGGACGCATGGCGGTGGTGATCCAGGCCTCGCGTCAGTTCAGTTACGCAGTGGCCAAGATGATGGGCAAAGGTGAAGGAGCCATGGAAGCCAGCATGGTGAAGGCCTACGTATGCAAGGCAGCCGAGTGGGTGACGCGCGAGGCCATGCAGATTCACGGTGGCTACGGCTACGCCGAGGAGTACCCCGTGAGTCGTCTCTATGTGGATGCGCGCGTACTCTCCATCTTCGAGGGCGCCGACGAAACCTTGTGTCTGAAGGTGATTGCGCGCCGCTTGGTCGAGTCGGTTCAGGGCTAGGTCGCGAGCGCCCTGCGGGGTTAGGCGACGAACTCCAACAACTCGTGCAGTGAGCCGAGGCGCTCGCAGTCGTAGGCGGCGTGGTCATCGAACGGGTCGTACAGCAGCGGCACCAACCCTGCAGCGCGAGCACCGCCGACGTCGTTCACGTAGGAATCCCCCACGTACGCGATGCGTTCGGGAGGCACACCAAGAGCAGCAATGGCGTCGGAAAAAATCCGCGGATCGGGCTTGGCATACCCGATCACGTGTGAGTCGGTCACGATGCTCACGGGCACCCCTGCACCGGGCCCCACTTGGCAGATGCACAAGTTGTCGAGCGTTGCCTCGATCTGTCCGCTGGCATTCGACACCACACCGATGGGCACCTTGCGGTAGTGCAGCTGGCCGAGTGCAGCCACCGACTCCAACATCGGGAATCTCCAGTAGTAGGGGGAAAACAGTCGACGCATTGCACGAGCCGCCGGTTCTACATCGACATCGGCAACACCTGCCGCGCGCACGTACGCATGTCGATAGATGTCCCACGTAATCGTGTCGATCGACGAATCGGTGCGCTTGCTTGCAACCGCATCCAGCGCCTCCATTCCGGCGTAATGGCAACGCACCAGCACGTTCGTGTCGACGGATCCACCGAACGGCGAGATGGCAATCGCCGTTGCCACGGGATCGGGAATGACGAAAATGCCGCCAGCGTCGAACAACACGCCGTCGAAACGTTTTGCCACGGTGCGATGCCTAGTTCCGTGCCGTCGCCGGGCGACTCGTGGTCGTCATCTCGCGACGTTTACTTCGAGCGTGTCAAGCCGGCGCGGGTGCCGCGAGAAATGAACTTGAGCGCCATCTTGCGGCTGGCTTCGTCGATCATCTCATCACCGAACATCACGGCACCTTTGCCTTCGCCTTCGGTGGCGGTTTGGTAGGCGTCGAGAATTGCGCACGCACGATCGAATTGCTCCTGTGTCGGCGAAAATACTTCGTTGAGAATCGCCACCTGATCCGGATGCAATGCCCACTTGCCGTCGTAACCGAGGGTGCGCGTGCGATTGCAGTAGTTGCGGAAGCCCTCGGCGTCACGAATGTAGAGGTATGGCCCGTCGATCACCTGCAATCCATTGGCGCGGCCCGCCATGAGGATCTTGTTGAACACGTAATGGAAATGGTCGCCGGGATACTCGGGAATTTGCACGCCACCCGTCAGCACGGGCATTTCCATGCTTGCAGCGAAGTCGGCAGGACCAAAGATGATGGTCTCCAATCGCGGGCTGGCTGCACAAATCTCTTCCACGTTGATGAGTCCGCGTGCAGTTTCGATCTGTGCTTCGATGCCGATGTGACCAACGGGCAATCCGTTGGCGATCTCGACCTGTCGCAACAACATGTCGGTGGCGACGATCTGTGCTGCCGACTCCACCTTGGGGAGCATGATCTCATCGAGCCGTTTGCCCGCTCCCCCCACGACTTCGATGATGTCGTAGGCGGTCCATTTGGTACTCCAGTCGTTGACGCGAACGCAGAGCACCTTGTCGCCCCAGTCCTGCGAGGAGATTGCCTGCGCGACTCTCGCACGCGAGGCTTCCTTCTCCTTGGGTGCGACTGCATCTTCCAGATCCAAGAACACCATGTCGGCAGGTATGCCCGGACCTTTGCCCATCATCTTTTCCGACGATCCGGGAATCGACAAACAGGAACGGCGGGGCAGGTCGCGCGAGCGTGGAGACATGTCTTGCAGGCTAGATGACGCTGCGGCGAAGCAGTTCGGTTGTGGGTGGACATTCCGGCTGGAGATTCCCCGGCACGTCGTCGCTGACACCGTGTGGACCGACCACCTTGGCAAATGACGATGCAGGAATCACGTCGAGACCCACACGCCAATCGCCTTCAACTTCCAATCCCGCGAGCATGCCATCCCACAACACCTTGGGCAGTCGTGTGCCGACACCGGCGACCAACCACACGTGTTTGCCGTGAGCTCTTGCGGTGTCGACGACGGTTCGCGAGCCTCCCACCGCCAACACTGCATCGGGGCCACAGGCAAGAGCCTCGACGATCACGGCATCCGCGCTTGCAATTGCACCGGCGAGATACTCGAACGGAACGAGTTCGGCCGCAATCTCGGCATCGTGCAGTCGGTCGACGAGTGCTTCGCCCTCGCCATGGCTGTCAACCACGAGCATGAGCGCATCACCGCGCTGAGCCAGACACTTCACCGTGTTGAACGGCCATCCGACGATCACCACTCGCGAATCATCGGCAATTTCATCGTCCAGATGCCCGGGCGTATCTTCGCGCTCCACGACGAGAGCCAATGCGCGGGCGCGCGAGAACGGCTCGGCTGCAGCAAGCACGTTGGCGCACAACCACCACAGCTGCGCCATCGAAGGATGGCGCTCCACGATGCGCCTGCACGCCAGCACGAGTGACTGCGGATCCATGTCCATGTCGCAGAGCGCCAACGCGGTTTCACGCACCAATACACCAGGTCCCGCACCATCGGCGCGTGCCACATATCGCAAACGCTCGATGGGGTGCATTACGAAAACTGTAGTTGCGACTTGCTACCGTCACAGATGTGATTACGCCGTCTCCCGACACGGAGTTGCAGCCACTCGACGGGCCTTCGCGCCCACTCCATGAATGGCTCACCACGTTCCACCTGTTGTCGGTGGTCATCGACCCCTACACCAACGAGAGCGCCTGGGTGCTACAAACTGCGCGACGCATCCTCGCGCAGTTCGCCGGCTCGAGCGTGCGAACCAACTACGTGGTCACCGCCGGCGCGGATGACGCGCGCACGTTCCTCGGACCGCTCGTCAACGAAGCGCTCGTGTTCTGCGATCCCGATCGAACCTTCGTCAAGCAACTCGGTCTCACGCGGTTGCCGGCGTTCACGTTCTTGCGCATCGACGGCAACGTGACCGCAAAAGCCGAAGGCTGGAATCCGCTCGAGTGGCGCGCCGTCACCGACGAAGTTGCGCGCACCGTGTCGTGGAGCAAGCCGCTCATACCTGCACCTGGCGACCCGGGTGCATTTGCCGGCACTCCGGCGTTGGTGTGATGTCCGCACCCGAGCCCTTTTCCCACGTCGATCTCCTGCCGCTCGGGCCCGATACCACGGAGTACCGGCTCGTCACCCGTGAAGGTGTTTCGGTGGAGAAGACGTCGCTCGGAGAATTCCTGCGAGTCGACGCGAGCGCGATCGTGCGACTCACTGCCGAAGCGATGCGGGACATCGCCCATTTCCTGCGCACGGGTCATCTGCAACAACTCGCCAACATCCTGAGCGATCCCGAAGCCAGCGACAACGATCGGTTCGTTGCTCTCGACCTCCTGAAGAACGCATCCATCGCCGCTGGCGGTGTGTTGCCGATGTGCCAAGACACCGGCACGGCAATCGTGAAGGCCAAGAAGGGCCAGTTCGTCATGACCAGCGGTGGCGACGATGCCGCAATCTCGCGCGGCATCTACGACACGTATCTCACCAGCAACCTTCGCTACAGCCAACTTGCACCGCTGTCGATGTACGAAGAAGTCAACACCTGCACCAACCTGCCCGCAGAAATCAAAATCTCTGCAGTGGACGGCGACGAATACAAGTTCCTGTTCATCGCCAAGGGCGGAGGTTCTGCGAACAAGAGTTACCTGTTTCAAGAGACCAAGGCGCTGCTCAACGAAAAAACCCTGCTGCCCTGGTTGTTCGAAAAGATGAAGACACTCGGTACCGCAGCGTGTCCGCCGTACCACCTCGCAGTCGTCGTCGGTGGCACTTCTGCCGAATACGCAGTAGAGGTGGCCAAGTTGGCCAGCACTCGGTACCTCGACTCGCTCCCCACGTCGGGCAGTGCGGCCGGACACGGTTTCCGTGACTTGGACCTCGAGCGCAAGGTGTTGCAACTTGCGCAACAGACCGGCATCGGCGCCCAGTTCGGTGGCAAGTATTTCTGCCACGACGTCCGGGTCATTCGCCTGCCTCGACACGGCGCAAGTTGCCCGGTTGCCATGGCGGTGTCCTGCAGCGCCGATCGACAAGCTCTCGGCAAGATCACCCGCGACGGCGTGTTCCTCGAACAATTGGAAACCGACCCTGCACGATTCCTGCCCGAAGTCACCCACGACGATCTGAGTGACCATGTCGTGAACATCGATCTTCACCGTCCGATGGCCGACATTCGCAAGGAGCTGTCCAAGTACCCGGTGAAGACTCGCGTGATGCTGACGGGGCCGATGGTGGTGGCACGCGACATTGCGCACGCCAAGTTGAAGGAACGCCTCGAATCCACGGGAACGCTCCCCGATTACTTCAAGGATCACTGCGTGTATTACGCCGGTCCGGCAAAGACCCCCGAGGGATACGCGTCGGGTGCGTTCGGGCCCACCACCGCGGGTCGCATGGATTCCTACGTCGCAGAGTTCCAGAAGGCCGGCGCAAGTTTCGTGATGCTCGCCAAAGGAAACCGGTCACGCCAGGTCACTGATGCATGCAAAGAGTTCGGCGGCTTTTATCTCGGATCCATCGGCGGCCCCGCGGCTCGCTTGGCACAAGATTGCATCACCAAAGTGGACGTGCTCGAGTATTCCGATCTCGGCATGGAAGCAGTGTGGAAGATCGAAGTACGCGACTTTCCCGCATTCATCGTGATCGACGACAAGGGCAACGACTTCTTCGACATGGTCAATGCGACGCGCGCGACGCCGGTCAACCTCCGCCCGTAAGTCCCGTCGCCGCGCGACGGTGATGCGAGCGCCAGGCGAGCACTCGCCACTCGAGCTCGAGCGAATCAGTTGCTCACTCTCGGCATGGCAGGGCGAACCCGGCCGTTGCCAATGGTGCAACACCGCAATCGAAGCGGCCCGTCGACGCACGTGGTGCGGCAACGCATGTGCCCGCGCGTATCAACGCAACCACATCTGGCGTTTCGCGCGATCAGCCGCCAAGCGTCGAGCAAAGTACTTCTGCGAACGACAAGGATGTGCCGCCGAACGACGCGACTGCGAAGTCAACCATCGCACCGCGCGCGACGGGCGAGGGTACGGTCCGGGTTGCCACCACCACTTGAGCCCCGACCAGAACGGGCTCGGCGGGCTGGAAGTGCTCTGTCGCGCGCATCATCGCGAGATCACCACGGCGCAAGCAAAGGAACGTGCGGCGCGGCGACGCGCCCTCAAGGAACTGTCGTCTCCACCGAACTCGAATTAGTGGCCGGCTCGCCTGGTGCAGCCGGATCGCCTGCTGCAGCCGGATCGTCGGCATTGATTGCAGTGTCGTCACGGAACCGCGAATCGAGGCACTCGGGTTCTCGAAACGGCGCATAATCCAAAGCCCGACCAATCGTTTGTGCCAACGCTGCGCGACCCGCATCGGAGAGATGAATCCCGTCCTTGCCGGTGATGCCCTTCACTCGGGCGACACTCGCCCAATCCAGCACATGCACATGGTCGAACTCGTTGGCCACTTCCTTGATTGCGGCATTCACGACTTTCTGCGCGTCACGAAACACCCCGGTGGTGAGCACGATGGTTTCCACCCCTTTGGTGATGGAGAACATCTCCTCGAGTTCCCCACGAAGCAACTGCTCGTTGCCTTCGTAGTTGGTGCCGAGATAAATGACCACCACGTCCCACACTGCGTCGATACGCGCCTGCAGCACGCGCGTGCCGAATTCCGCAAAACGTCCCGGTTCGGCCTCCACCGCAACTTGCCAGCCGAGCGGCTCGAGCGTGTCGCACATCTCGTTGCCGTAACGCTTGGCGGTGGACGCAAAGATCGAATCACCCACCAACAACACGCGATTGCCGGTTACTCGTCCCCCTACCGGTCCACCCTCGGGCAGCGGAAGCTGCAGTTCGACTCCATCGGGCAACGTGACGGGTGCCCAGAAGTCGTAACCCGGCAAGCGACCGACACCCTCGAGCACTCCCGACTCGCCCGTTGCGTCCGACTCACCACACGCACTGAACGACGTAACAGCGACCGCCGCGGCAAAGATTGCACCCACGATTCGCAGGGTGCAGGCAGAGGCTCGGTTCATGTCGGCTTCAAGTCCTCGAAACGATCGACATTGCGCATCTCCTTGAACTTGAACCACCATACGCCCACGACGCCGAGGGTGAGGACACCACCACCCACCACCGTTGCGGGCACGCCGACTGCCTGCGCTGCCACCCCCGACTCGAATGCGCCGAGTTCGTTCGTTGCACCAATGAATACGTTCTCCACGGCAGAAACTCGACCACGTTTGTCGTCGGGCGTGACGAGTGGAACGATCGAGCCGCGCACGAACACGCTCACCATGTCGGCTCCGTGCAGCACCATCACCGCAAAGAATGCAATCCAGTAGTTGCGAGTCAGTCCCAGCACGATGGTGCCGACGCCGAATACGGCAACGGCCACCAACAGCCAACGTCCGACGTAACGACGAAGAGGTCGAATCGCCAGGACCAATGCAACTGCACCCGCACCGATACCCGCTGACGCGCGCAACCATCCGTAAGCGATGTTGCCCACGCCGAGGCGTTCCTCGGCGATCACCGGCAACAACGCGACTGCTCCGCCGAACAACACGGCAAACAGATCGAGGGCTATCGCCGCAAAAAGGATCGGCGTGCGCCGAATGTAGCGAAGTCCTTCCACCGCGGACCTCAGCGTCGGTCGTTCGTTGCCCGCAGCTCCGTTTTGGGTTGCAGGCACTCGCACGCCGGAAAAGGAGAGAATCGCAGCGGTGATCAATGCCGAGCCCACTCCGTACGCAACGACGGGTGAGATCGAATACAAGAACCCCGACATTGCCGGTCCGACGATCCCGGCCGATGTCCACACGGTGGAGTACAACGCAATCATCTGTGGCAGTCGACCCTCCGGTGCGATCGATGCAGCAATCGGTCGCATGCTTGGTGCCAGAAACGCCCGCGAAGCTCCGTACAGGATCGCGATCAGGAATATCGGGAACACTCCTGTTGGCTCCGTGGACGCGTACCACATCAGCAGCAGCGCAGAAGCCAACTCGCCGCACATCGCCATCTGCGAAATCCGTTTGCGGTTGAATCGATCGGCGACGGTGCCGGTGACGAAGACCAACAGTGCAATCGGCAGGAACTCCGCCAATCCGAGGAATCCCAGGTCCAGCTCGCGGCGCGTGATGTCGTAGACCTGTTTGGCCAACGTGGTGACCTGCAGGGAGAGCCCGACGTACAGCAACACGTTGGCGCCGATGTACGCACCAACGGATGGGGCCCGCAGAATCTGAAGTACCGACGCCCGTCCCGATGAATGTTGCGACGCCACTGTCTCATTAGGTTAGTGAGACGTGACCTTGTCATCGCTCGCTCGCGAAACACGTTTCATGTCCGCCATCGAACAAGCACGCCTGGTACGCGAAAAGAAAGCGTCACCCTCCGAACTGCTGGAAGCAACGATCGAGCGCTACAACGAATACAACCCGCACATCAATGCGGTCAACATCGTGTGGCTGGAACATGCACGCGAACTCGCAAAGAAGGCCGACGGGATGCAGAGCGACGCGCCGTTTCACGGCGTCCCGACGCTGTTCAAGGATCTCGGACTCTTGTACGCCGGTCAACGACTCTCGCAAGGCAACAAAGCCGTCAAAGCGCTGAACTACGTCCCACAAGAAACTTCGGAGCTGGCCGCACGCTTCGTTGCAGCCGGACTGATTCCATTTGGTCGAACCAACAGCTGTGAGTGGGGCAGCCTGCCCGTGACCGAACCCGAAGCCTGGGGACCGACTCGCAACCCACACGACCTGTCGCGCACCTGCGGGGGTTCCAGCGGCGGCGCTGGTGCGGCAGTTGCCGCGGGCATCGTGTCGGTGGCTCATGCGAGTGATGGTGGCGGCAGCATTCGCATTCCTGCCTCGTGCAACGGTCTCGTTGGCTTGAAACCAAGTCGTGGACGCGTGTCGCTCGCACCGCTCGGCGACGAGGCCGGTTTCAGCGTGCATTTCGCCGTGACGCACACCGTTGCCGACACGGCGGCAATGTTGGACGCAGTGCACGGATCGGGAATCGGCGATGGCGTCGTCGCGCCACCGCCCTCGCGCCCGTTCATTCAAGAGATCGGCGCAGATGCAGGTTCACTCCGAATCGGCTTGTTGGACCACGACCCACTCGGCATGCACGTCGATACGGAATGCCGCGACGCCGTACGTGCCACTGCAACGTTGCTCGAATCACTCGGACACCGCGTCGACGAGTCGTACCCGTCGGCGTTGGCCGACGCGTCGTTCCCACCGCGATTCGGCGCGATGTGGGCCACCGTGCAGGCAGTCAGTCGCGATTCGCTCTCTGCGTTGCTCGGTCGCCCAGCCACGAGTGAGGACATCGAAGCCGTGAACTGGGCGCAAGCCGAATATGCAGCCAGGTCATCTGCAGTCGACTACGCGAAATCGGTTGCTGCATCCGCGATGTTCCGTCGGGCACTTGCTCAGTGGTGGCATGACGGGTACGACCTGCTGCTCACCCCGACGCTGGCGCGCATCCCCTTCCCCGTCGGTTCGTTCACCAACGACCCCAACGACCCACTCAAGCCATCGAAACTTGCGGGTCAATGGGTGCGTTTCACGTCGCAGTTCAACATGTCGGGCCAACCTGCCATCAGCCTGCCGCTCGCCCGCACCGCCACCGGACTCCCCATCGGCGTACAACTCGTTGCGGCGTACGGGCGTGATGATCTGCTGTTGCGTGTGGCATCACAACTCGAGGCCGCAGCACCGTGGAAAGCATTCACCACCACGGCCCTCGACTGATCCCACGACTGAGCCGGCGCACGACGCCGCCAGTAACCTCGGGACATGCGCGTAAAGGTTGATGCCGATTCCTGCCAGGGCCAGCAAATGTGTTCCATCGCCGCTCCCGAGATTTTCGGCAGTGACGAACTCGGTCACGCCACGGTGTTGATCGACGGGGATCTCCCGACGGAACTCCACGCCAAAGCACGACGCGCACAAGCCAACTGCCCCGAAGACGCCATCATCATCGAGGAGTAACCATGACCACGCTGGAAGAAAACTCGGGCCCCGTCAACGACCC
>JAFMJP010000103.1 GCA_017853375.1 Actinomycetota bacterium | reverse complement strand
GAGCCGTCGTAGGCGTGGAGACAGCTGTGGCATACGCCGCTGGCCACCATCTTGACGCGGACCTCGCCGAACCGAGGCTCGTCGAGCTCGAGCTCGAGCATTTGCATCTTTTCCTTCGGCTTCATGAGCACTGGTGCGTTGATCAACATGGTGTCCCCCTTGTGGTGACGAGTTTATAATCTTTTCTAGCACATATGTTTCACGATGCACAGGGGTCGCGACGGGATTGCCAGCATGGTGACTGAGATGTCGGTCGACCTGGTGGTGGAGTGCCGGAGCCTGTTGGGTGAGGGGGTTACCTGGGACGCCGCCACATCGACCCTGTGGTGGCTGGATATCGACGGCTGTCTCCTCCATCGCCTTCATGACGATGGTCGACACGAACAACGCAACCTGACTGCACCGACCAGCGTGGTGGTGCCGACGGACAAGGGCGAATTGTTGGCCGTCTCAGGACTCCGTGTGGGCATCCTCGATGATTCCGGAACCATCGGACCGGTCGTGGCCGAGTTGCCGGCCGATGGGGACGGCCGGGCCAACGACGGACGATGCGATCCGCATGGACGTCTCTGGATCGGAACCGTCGACCGAAGCGGCGAACACCGAGCTGGTGTGTTCTGTGTCGATGGCACGGGCTTGGTTCGTCGTGTGCGTTCGGGTCGTGCATTGTCGAACGGTATCGATTGGAGTCCTGACGGTTCCAAGTGTTACCACGTCGATTCACTGCATCGCACGGTCGATGAACTGAGTCTCGATGAATCGGGATTTCCCGTATCCGAACGCACCATCGCCACGTTCGATGTATTGCCCGACGGAGTGTCGGTCGATGCGGAGGGAGGCATCTGGGTGGCCCTCTGGGACGGAGGAGGAGTCGTTCGCCTCAGTCCGAGCGGTGACATCGATTGCCGTATCGACATTCCCGGCGGCTGGATTACGAGCTGTGCGTTTGGCGGCGCAGATCTGCGCACGCTGTACGTCACATCGGCAACGGTGGATCTCGACGACGCTCGTCGAACCGCACATCCTGCTGCAGGATCACTGTTTGCGTGTCGACCAGGAGTTGCCGGTCGCGGCTACACGCCCTTTGGCACCGCGAAGCGGTAGCCGTTACGCACAGACGGGTGCGTCAGCACTCCAACGATTGAACGCCTTCAACGCAGGTGCATCGGCCAATTCCCGGCGAGCATTCACCCACAGCTGAGCCCATTCGTCGGCGTCGCGCAGTTCTGTGTGCGGTGCTTCGTTGCTGCGAGCGACGAAACCCGGGAATGCACCGCGACCCGTTGGTTGACCAATCGGGTTGTAGCGCAAGTCGAAACTGATTCGAATCTCTTTGCTGGTGTTGGGCAGCGAGTTGTGCAACGTCATCTTGTCGATGAAGAGCACATCACCAGGATGCATCGGAAGTGCCACTGCTGCGTCGCGGGATGCGACGTTTTCCGGCACTTGCAGCCCACCGGGTCCGGCAGGGCAATGCGGCATCAAGCCTCGTTCGTGGGTGCGGGGGACGACTTGGAGGCATCCGTGCTCGATTCCGGCGTATCGCAGCGGGAACCACACGGTGAGCATCTTGGTGTCGTCGGCATCCGGAGTGACCACTCCGTTGTCTTGGTGCCAATTGGTGGCTCCCATCTTGAGCGCACCGGTGGTGGCATCACGAGGCTCGCGCGATTCCGGCATCTTGATGCGCACGTGTTGCACCGGATTGGAGTAGATCTCCGGTCCGATGAAACCCTCGACGAGATTCAACAGCTCGGGGCAGCGCAGCATGTCGAAGACCGCCGGGCCATGCCACATCGGGGTGTCGTGCTTGATGTTTCCTTGTGGCAGCGAAAAATCGAAGAATTGATGGTTGGTGTCGTTGGACTCGGCGCACACTTCGACGAATCGTTCGCCGAACGGGAGATGGTCGTAGAGGCTGGAGATGCGACCCTCTGCGAAGAGTTTGCGCGCCAGACGATCGAGCACCTCTTCGTATTCACGAAGCAGCGGGGTGAGCCAACGTTCAGGATCGAATGCCTGACGAACCACCACGTAACCCTCGCGGTGGAAATGTTCCAACTGCTCGGGCGAGAGTGACGAGCGACTGCTCATGCCGAAAGTCTATATAGTTTGCTGCTGAGCCGCAAGAGTCGCGGCGCAACGCCGTTCAGGAACGTTCGAGGCTTGCTGCTCGCGCCGCTTTCAACAGGGTGGCGGTGTAGTCCGATGATGGTCGCGACAGCACGTCGGAGGTGCGTCCCGCTTCAACGATGTGACCGTGGCGCATGACGACGATGTGTTCACACATTCGGCTGACAACGCCGAGGTCGTGCGACACCATGACGAGGGTGAGACCCATCTGGTCACGCAGATCCATGAGCAGGTTCAGCACTTGGGCTTGCACCGAAACGTCGAGTGCGCTGACTGGCTCGTCGGCGTACAGGATGGTCGGGTTCACCGAGAGTGATCGTGCGATGCCAACGCGCTGGAGCTGACCTCCGGACAATTGGTGTGGGAAACGCGAGAGCACTTCCGGTCCCAAGCCCACTCGCTTGATGGAACTCACGAGTTCGTCATCGTCCGGCGTGCGCTGCTGCAAGGCTCGGATGGGTTCGGTGAGTGATCGACGAATGGTCATCCTGGGATCGAGCGATCGGCGCGGATTCTGGAACACGATTTGGTTCTGTCGGCGCAGCTCGTTGGCGCCATCACCCTGGTACTCGGTGATGTCCTTGCCGTTGAAGCGAACGTTGCCTTGCTGATGTCGCAGCAGACCGCACATCACGCGAATGAGCGTGGACTTGCCGGAACCTGATTCTCCCACGATGCCCACCGTCGACTTGAGATCGATGGTCAGCGAAATGTCCTGCAGGGTCCATCCAGCACCCCCGGCGGTGATTCGCGCGCGAGGGTAGTGAAAGTACATCTGCTCGACGGCCACGAGTGGCGAGGGGGATGTAGCGGCTGAAGTCACGACTGACCTCCTTGTTCGGGGTGCCAGCAGAGGTAACGATGATCGGATGCGCTGACGGTGATCGGTGGTGTGGTTGCACATTTCTCCGACGCGTGCTGACAACGGTTGCGGAACCGGCAACCGCTCGGGAATCTGCCAACCGGCGGTACGGATCCGGTAATGGTCTGCAGACGTCGTCCGATGAAAGCGGAGAAGTTGTCATCCTTTGGCATTCCCGGATTTGCCGCCAGGAGCGCAGCCGTGTAGCGGTGTTGTGGTCGGTTGATGATGTTGTCGATGTTGCCGGCCTCGACGATGTTGCCACCGTAGATGACCGCCACTTGGTTGCAGACGAAACGAACCACGCCGAGGTCGTGGCTCACGAACAGCAGGCTCATCTTGCGTTGCTCACTCAAGGAAATGAGGAGACGCAGGATTTCTTCCTGCACCGTGACGTCGAGCGCGGTCGTCGGCTCATCGGCGATGAGCAGATCCGGGTCGGCAGCAATTGCAGCGGCGATCATCACTCGTTGCTGCTGTCCTCCCGACAACTGGTGCGGATAGCGACGCAGGAGCGTTTCGGGCTCCGGTAGCTGCACCTGGCGCAACAAGTCGACGACTTTGTCGGTCACCGCCTGCCCCTTCAGATTGGTGTGGATACGAATCGCCTCGGACACCTGCTTGCCGATGCGCATCATCGGATTGAGTGAGCGAGCAGGATCTTGGAACACGAATCCGATTCGCTTGCCGCGCACCTTGGCAAGATCGCGGTCGCCGAGCGTGAGCAGGTTCTGTCCGTCGAAGTTCACTTCGCCCGAGACCTTTGCCTCGTTGGGCAGGAGACCGGCAATTGCCTTGGCGGTCATCGTCTTACCCGAACCGGATTCGCCAACGAGACCGAGTCGTGCCCCGGGCTGCAGAGCGAGATCGTCGATGTTGATGATCTCGTAGTCGTCGATGGTGACGCGGAGATTGCGAAGGTGCAACATCACGCGACCCCCGTTCGAGCCTGTTGTGGATCAAGTACGGTGCGCAGACCGTCCCCCAGCAAGTTGAAGCCAAGTGCCGTCAACACGATTGCCACGCCGGGGAAGAACATGAGGTACGGGGCTGCTTCGAGCAGCGACTGTGTTTCGTTGAGGAAGCGACCCCACGACGAAGTTGGCGGCTGGACACCCACGCTCAAGAAGGCAAGTGCAGCCTCGATGAGGATTGCGGCTGCGAACATCACCGAACCAAGCACGATCAGCAGTGGGCTGATGTTTGGCAACACGTGACGTCGCAACACGTACGCCTTCGTGCGTCCGTAACCGTACGCAGCCTCCACATAGTCGAGGGCAAGGATCTGTCGTGCAGGACCGATGGTGACTCGGGCCGCCACCGGCACCTGCCAGGTGATGATGGCCAGGGTCGCCGTGGTGTTGCCTGGTCCGAGTTTGGCCGCCAGCACCAGAGCGGTGAGAATTCCCGGCAGGGCAAGACCGGCGTCGACGAGGCGAGTGAAGGGACCTTGCAACGTCCGTCGCGATCCTGCGATCGAAAGACCGATCAATGCGCCGAGGGACATGGCGATGATCGTCGATACGACACTCACGTAGAGCGAGTTTCGTGCGCCGAGCATGAGCTCGGTGACGACATCGCGACCGGCTCGATCGGTGCCGAACAGGAAGCCAGGCGTCCCCGGTGGTGCGAGTCGATTGGTGAGGTTGAGCTTGTTGGCCGGATAGGGAGTCCACACGAATGACACCATCGCCACCAGAACGAAGAGCGACACGAGGGTGCCACCCAGATACAGCGTGAGCGGAAGTTTGCGGAGTCGCTTTACGAGCGACGGCTTGAGCGGCCGTGCATCGTCAACTGGAGAAGTAGTAGAGGTATCAGGCATCGGACGACTCCTTGTCTCGGATACGTGGATCGAGGAACCCGTAGGCG
>JAFMJP010000019.1 GCA_017853375.1 Actinomycetota bacterium | reverse complement strand
CCTTCTTCTTTGCAGTCTTTTTCGTCGCCTTCTTCTTCGCGGGGCGCTTCGCGGCGTTCTTCTTCGCAGACTTCTTCTTGGCGCCCTTCCTCTTCGCGGACTTCTTTTTTGCGGGCTTCTTCTTTACGGGTTTACGACGTGTGGTTGCCATGAGCGCCAAAGGTAGTTGGTACCGGGTCGCGAGGCAACCCCAGCACCCGTTCGGCGAGAATATTTCGCTGTACCTCCCCCGTTCCTCCACCGATGGTCAGTGCACGAGCAAAGAGATACCCGTGGACGAACCCGGCATCGGCAAACGCGCCGAACGCTGGGGCAACAGATGCCCCGCGTGAAGTAGCAAGCATTCCGACGGCCCCAACGAGCCGGCGAGCCACTTCCATCACCCGTTGACCGTGTTCATCGGCCAACACTTTGCGCACGCTCGCCTCGGGTCCCGGCTCCCGACCCGCCAAACGTTGTGCCAGGGTTCGAATTCGTACCAACTCCAAGACGGTGTGCTGCACGTAGAGCTCCGCCACGGCAGCTCGCGTCACGGCGTCGAGTGTTCCGCCGGCAACCCTGTGCGCCCGACATGCATCGAACACGTCGTTGGCGGTTGGACCCATCCCCCACAATGCACCTCCCGACGACAACGACACACGTTCGTTGCTCAGCGTGACGCGTGCCAAACGCCAGCCGTCGTTCACTTCACCGACCACATTGGCGTGAGGAACTCGCACGTTGGTGAAGAACACCTCGTTGAAGGTCGCACCTCCGGTCATCTCCCTGATCGGGCGCACGTCGATACCGGGAAGATTCATCGGGCAGACGAAGTAGGTGATGCCGTGGTGTTTGACTGCGTGTACGTCGGTGCGCGCAAGCAGGATGCCGTATTTCGCATACTGAGCGCCCGAGGTCCAGATCTTCTGACCATTCACCACCCACTCGTCGCCATCACGTACCGCGGTGGTTCGCAGACTCGCAAGATCGCTGCCGCTCTCCGGCTCGGAGAACAGCTGACACCAAAACGCATCACCCGACAACATGTCGAAGAGGTAGTCCTCCCGTTGCCGTCGAGTTCCCGCCATCAGCAATGTGGGCCCCGCCCAACCGATGCCGATCGGATTGTTCGGTCGCTTGACATGTGCACGACGCAGCTCATCATCCACCACCAATTGTTCGATTGGTGACGCATCGATACCCCATGGACGCGGCCAATGCGGTGCCACATATCCAACTCGGGCAAGTTGCACGGCACTCGGATTCGGATTCGAGGTCAGCCACTCGCGCACGGACCGACGAAACGCGTCGTCTTCACCAGGCAACAGCGAGGCGAGATCCCGCATGCTTGGCGAGCATAGTGAGGACGCACTCGCAAGGTTCGCGGGTCTTGAGATTTCGCATAGGTTGAGGTGGATGTTCGAGCGCATTCCACACTCCGTTGCCTCCACCGACGGTGTCGAGCTGGTGACGTACCACTCCGGCAACAGCGGCAGTGGCCACCGACATCCCATTCTCTTTTCGCACGCAACGGGTTTCCACGGTCGCGTGTTCGCTCCGGTCGCTGCTCATCTCACCGATTTTTCGTGCACCACGTTCGACTACCGCGGCTACGGCGATACGGTCGCACCAGCCAACTGGTCGTTGAAGTGGGACGGCTTCGGCGACGATGCGCTCTGCGTCGCACGTGAGGTGGTTGCTCGGCACGCCGGAACACCGCTGGTCGGCGTTGGCCATTCCATGGGCGGTGCTGGTGTGGTGATGGCGGCATTGCGCGAACCGCACCTGTTTGCCGCCCTCGTGCTGTTCGAGCCGATCATCTTCCCACCGGAAGTGCGATCCCAGGCACAGCGGGGCAACCCTCTCGCCGAGCTCACTCGCCGGCGACGCACCACGTTTGCCTCGTACGAGGACGCGCTCGCCAATTTTTCGGCAAAGCCGCCGCTCTCCTCGCTGCACCCCGACGCGCTGGATGCATACGTTCGGTTCGGTTTCACCCAACACGTCGACGGCATACGCATCAAGTGCCAACCGGAATTCGAAGCCCAGACCTACGAAATGGGCGCCATGCACGACACATGGCTGGCTCTCGGCCGGCTGCATGTTCCCACCTGGGTGATGGCTGGCGCCCACGCCGACCACTCACCGGCAGCCATGGCACCGCGCATTGCCGAGCGCATCCCTGCGTGCACGTTCGTGGAGTGGCGAGATCTCGGCCATTTTGGTCCACTCGAAGATCCCGCGCGCTTTGCCGAATTCGTCGCCGGTGTTGCCGACAAGGTGTGACCTCGACGGTGCCACCACGGTGGTCGTAGATTGCCACGGCACGGCACACCGCACGCCTACGCTGGCGAGCACATGCCTGCGCCGAAGTCCAAATTGCCGCGACTCTCACCCTCGCGAATCAACACCTTTCTCGGATGCGCGATGAAGTACCGCTTCCAATACGTGGAAGCCGTGCCCGGCCTACCGAGCGAAGCGATGGTACGGGGTTCGTTCGTTCATCGCGTACTGGAGCTCCTGCTCACTCGCGAGCGCGACGAGCGCACGATCGATGCTTCCCGGGAAGACTTCGAAACCGCAAAACAGGAGTTCCTGAATCGGGACGACTTTCGACTGTTGCTGCTCTCCGGCGACGACGAATCGGCGTTCTGGGAATCGTCCCGCGAATGCCTGCGTGCGTACTACCGAATCGAACGACCAACCGAGGCCAACATCGTGGAACTCGAGAAGTGGGTCACCACACCGCTGGGCGAGTTCGAGATTGGCGGGTTCATCGACCGACTCGAACGAGATGCACATGGACTGGTCGTGAGCGACTACAAGACCAGCCGACCAAAACCCGTGCACTACTCCACCGACAACTTCCGGCAACTCACCTACTACGCACTCATGTGCGAGACGCAGCTCAACGAAACACCCCATTCCGTGCGCGTGTACTACCTCGGCGGCGGCAAGGACGAATTCCCCCGCGACCAACGTGTCGTCTCACAAGCCGTCACACCGACCACCCTCAACGAGGTTCGCGATACCGCACGACGCGTCTTCGGCAACATCAGCACCGCCGAGTCCTCCGGCGAGTTTTCCACCAACGTCACCAAGTTGTGCGAATGGTGCGATTACAAGGAATGGTGTCCGGCTCACGGTGGCGATCTCACCCGCGCCCGCGAGGAGGGCACTGCTCGCGTGGGCATTCGTCGTCGCGAAGCCGGACTGCCCGTCGCCCCATGAGCTCGTTCGTCGACCGCATCGACCAACTCGACGAGCGCCTCGACGGATGCTTCGAGCCCATTCGTAATTCACGCTTGCTGGTGTACGTATTCAATACCTCCAGTGCGGTCGGTGACTTCGGCGCCATCTGGCACGTCATTGGTGTGGTTGGTGCACTCAACGGTGCGCTCACGTGGCCCCAGGCGATCACGCTCGCGTTGTTGATGGGTGGCGAGAGCTTGCTCCTCAATCAGGGCATCAAACGGGTGTTCCGACGAAAGCGCCCCACTGCTGCCGGCGACGACCGTTTCACCGTACGCAGACCGCTCACCAGCAGTTTTCCGAGTGGCCATGCGTCGTCGGCATTCTTTGCTGCAATGGTCCTCGGTGGTTGGGTGAGCCCCACATGGACCGTCATTTTCTTCGTATTCGCGGTCACCATCGCGCTCAGCCGAGTGGTGGTTCGAATTCACCACGTCAGCGACATCGTCGTAGGCTCGGTCGTCGGCGCACTGCTCGGCACCATCGCCGTGCAGTTCACCACGACCATCACGTGACCACCCACTCCACCGCCGACACCTCGCTGCCGCGTTTCGATACGCGCATGACCGACGCAGAAGGACTCATGTGGCGGCTGGAGAAAGACCCCTACCTGGCATCCACGTTCGGCAACGTCACCATCCTCGATCGTCCGATCAACTTTGCGTTGTTTCGGGAGCGACTCGAGCGTGCCACGATTGCGATTCCACGCTTGCGTCAAAAGGTACGACCGAGTCCGGCGGCACTGGGTGCTCCGCGGTGGATGGATGATTCCGAATTCAACATCGACTACCACGTGCGACGGGTATCGCTTCCCGAACCAGGGTCGCTTCGCCAGCTGCTCGATCTCGCAACGCTGATCGTCAACGATCCGTTCGAACGAACACGGCCGCTCTGGCAGTTCACCGTGGTGGACGGGCTGTCGGGTGGACGCAGCGCACTCATCGTCAAGCTGCATCACACGGTGGCCGACGGCGAAGGAAGCATCATGTTGTCGCTGCAATTCATCGACTTGGTTCGCAACGCACCGCTTCCACCGCCGCTTCCGACTCCAGCGCAACCCGAACCGTCGATCACCGCCGATGACAGCCCCGCCGACCTGCTGCGGTCGTCCGTCAGCGATGCGTTGCGGGTACCGATAGGGCTACTCAAGCAGGTGCGCGACGCACTTGCAGACCCGGCTCGATTGCCATCGCTGGCCACGCAAGCCAACGACTCGCTCCGCGGACTCGTCGCACAGATGGGCGAAGTCGATGCTGCTCGCTCACCATTGTGGAAGAAGCGTTCTCTGCATCGTCGGATGGAGACCGTACGTGTTCCGTATCGCGAGCTGTTGGAAGCGAGCCGTGCCCTGGGCGGCAAACTCAACACGGCATTCGTCACCGCCGTCGCCGACGGTGCCGGCGCATACCATCGCGAACTGGGCGCACCGGTGGAGTCGTTGCGTACGTCCATCGCGGTGAGCACCCGCACCGAGTCATCGGGCGGCAATGCATTTTCACTCGCCAAGTTGCTGGTTCCTACCAGCGACATGCCCATCACCGAACGTTTTGCCGCAATTCACGAGGCACTCAACCAAGCCCGCGAAGGCGCAAGGAGCGCATCGCTCGACACGCTCGCATCACTCTCCACCACGCTTCCCACTTCAGTGCTCACACGCATTGCGCGCACCCAAAGCCAGTCGATCGACTTCGCGACATCGAACGTGCGCAGCGGCGGCGTACCGCTCTACATCGCAGGAGGACTCATCTTGGAGAACTACCCAGTGGGCCCGCTCGGTGGCGTTGCGTTCAATGCCACGCTGTTGTCGTACAACCATTCTTTGGATATCGGCATTCATATAGACACCGAAGCCGTCGAGCAGCCCGAACTCCTGCGCGACCACATCGAGCGAGCGCTCAACCGACTGATCCACGCTGCCGAACCGCGGGTGCGCGCCGCGAGCGAGGCCGCCTCGCAACGAGCGGCGGCCGAAGTTACTTCGCGACCGAAGTGGTGGGCTCGGCTTTTTCGCTGAGCAACTGACGAACGTCGAGGAGCAGGTCGGCCACTTCCGTGGTGGTGACCAACTGCCGCTGACCAATCTCCGAGAGCGCCTTGTCGATGACTTCGATCGCCTCCGCGAGGACGACCAGATCGTGTGAAGCGCTGCGCTGAATGGTCTCGGTCATCGGGATGGTTTCCTTCCGTTGGTCTTCTGGCGAGAGGCTATCTCTCCCTTGCCCCCATGATGATGGATACGCACCACCGACATAACATCGTGCTGTGAAATTCGCCGGTGCCGTCGCTGTTGTCACAGGGGCAGGTGGCGGAATCGGTTCGGCACTTGGTGAACGATTTCACGACGCCGGCGCCACCGTGGTGCTCAGCGATCGCAGCGGAACCGACGTGCACGCCGTTGCGGACCGACTCAACACGCGACGCGCCAACTCGGCGCACGTGGTGATCGCAGATGTCTCTCGTGAAGCGGAGAACGAACGTCTCGTCCTTGAAGCACGACGCCTCGCCGGGCCAATCGACCTGTTCTTCGCCAACGCTGGCGTCGGCATGGGAACCGACCTCGATTCTGCCGAATCGGACTGGACGACGTCGTTCGATGTGAACGTGCACGCCCACCGTTGGGCAGCAAAGTACTTGTTGCCCGAATGGTTGGCCGCCGGACGGGGCTACTTTGCGAGCACGGCGAGCGCTGCGGGAGTCCTCGCGCAAATTGGCTCGGCGCCCTACTCGGTGACGAAACACGCTGCCGTGGCGTTCGCCGAGTGGTTGTCGATTACCTACGGCTCGCGAGGAATCAGCGTCAGCTGTCTGTGTCCGCAGGGCGTGAACACCGCGATGCTGCGCGGGGGCGATCGCCCCGGAATCGACACCAATGCCGGCAACGTGGTGCGGGCAGCAGGTGTCGTCCTCGAGCCGGCACAGGTAGCCGACGTCGTGCACGATGCACTCGTGGCCGAACGGTTCTTCATTTATCCGCACGTCGAGGTTGCCGAGTTCGTAAAAGTGAAGGCCAACGAGCACGAGCGATGGCTCGGCGGCATGCGCAAACTTCAGCGACGCGTGTTCGGCGTCTGAGCAGCGCTCCGAACGTCAACCGACGGCGGAGCGTGCGCGTCTACAGGTGCTTGGTCGCCGCGGCCAACTCGCGCCACTGTGCCATCGGAAGTGCAGCAACGTCTGCATCCAACACCTGGATACTCACGTGTGAGGCGCCCGCGTCGAAGTGGGCTTTCACTCGCGCCACTGCATGGTCGATGGTGCCCCACGCCACGATGGCGTCCACCATGCGGTCGCTCGGCGGATTGTTCTTGTCACCGATATCGGAATCGGTGTAGCCGAGTCGACGAAGATTGTTCGCATAATTCGGCAATCGGATGTACGTAGCCATGTGCTTGCGAGCCACATCGCGCGCTTTGATTGGATCGGTTTCGAGGATGACTGCTTGTTCCGGCGCCAGGAGCGGAGCGTCACCCAACACGTCGCGCGCAATCTTGGTGTGCTCCGGTGGAACGAAATACGGATGCGCGCCGAGCCCGCGTTCGCCGGACAGTGCCAGCATGCGCGGACCGAGAGCAGCCAGGACTCGACGTGGCGTGGTGGTGGGCGCAGCAGCTGCGAACAATCCGTTGTCCATCTGATCGAGGTACGACACCATCGCCGAATAGGGCTTCTCGTAGGAGCTCTTGTGCAACTTGGTTGCCATGTGTTCGTGGCTGGCGCCGATGCCCAAGGTGAAGCGATCACCGAAAGCTTCGGCAAGCGTCCGCCACCCCGCCTGCATGGTGATTGCCGAACGCGCGTACATGGAAGCAATCCCGGTCGCAACGCCGATGCGCGAGGTTCCCGACAGCAACAACGAGCACGATGCAAACGGCTCACGACCGACGGCTTCCGGCACCCAAATACACCCGTAACCAAGTTCTTCCAACTCGCGCGCTGCTTCTTGAGCCTTGCTCATTGGCTGCAAGTCCAAGGCAAAGGTCCACACGCCGACCCGGCCCAGACCGTGATTGTTTCGCGGTGTCGTTGTCATACGACCACCGTAGTTGTCTCGGCGCACACAGCAGGTTGATGAACACGTGTCAGACGTCCCGGCGGGCTCGCGTGCAGCGTTCGGTACGAACGTGTGCGGGTTGGCACGCTGCATTACTCATTGCCGGCTGCGGCGTGAACTCACCCGACGTCAGCACACCCCCACCGGATTCGCCCATCGAACACGTCGGCACCGCCGTGGTGGAGGAGGTCGTCGACGGCGACACGATTCGTCTGCGCATCGACGGATCCACGGAGACGGTTCGTTTGATCGCCATCGACACACCCGAAACCAAACACCCCACCAAGCGGGTGGAATGCTTCGGTCCCGAAGCCAGCTCATTCCTGGAGACCCTTCTTGTCACCGATACCACGGTTCGGGTCGAGCGTGATGTCGAGCCGCGTGATGCCTACGGTCGACTTCTGCTCTACGTATTCCTCCGCACCGATGCGGGAGAGATGTTGGTGAACCGTGAAGTGGTGCTGCGAGGATTTGCCCGACCACTGATGATCGAGCCGAACACCCGCTACCAGCAGCAGATCGTCGCCGCAGCCTTCGACGCGCAACGACATGCGCGCGGACTGTGGAAACACTGCAAGTAGCGTCACAGCGTGGATTCGCACGTTCGCCACTCGCTGAACGAAGCGCTTGGTTACGCGCACGACGCCAAGCTCGTCGTGCTGAGTTGCGACGATCTCGGGGCCTTCCACGCATCGAACGAAGGCGTCCTGCGTGCACTCCACGAAGGATCCGCCACGTGTGCCTCGCTCATGGTGCCGGCACCATGGGCACGTCACGCAGTGCAGCACCTGCGCCCGGGCGACGACATTGGCGTACACATCACGCTGGTATCCGAACACCCCGAGTACCGCTGGGGACCACTCACGTACGCGCCATCGCTGCAGTCTGGTGATGGCGGATTTCCATCCACGCTCGACGACTTGTGGGAACACGCCGATCCCGAAGAAGTGCGTCGTGAATGTCGCGCCCAGGTGGAGCGCGCCATGCAGTGGGGTGTCGACGTCACGCACTTGGCGCCGCACTTGACGGCCATCACCTTGCGTCCCGAGTTCTTCGGCGTGTATCTCGACGTCGCAGTGGAGTATCGACTCCCCATTCGTCTGCCGTCTTCCATCTCCGCCAACGATGCGGGATTCGACTTCCGCGGACTTGCGCGCGAGGAAGGGGTCTTCTTCCCTGATCACTTCGATCACGACTGGTCGTCCGGCAGTCGCACGCGGGTGATGAAGGCAATCGCGTCGCTACAAGCAGGAGTCACCGAAATCCACGTGCAACCCGTGATCGACTCCCCCGAGGTCCGAGCTCTCGGCGACGTGTGTCAAGGCTGGATCGACGATTTCAACTTCGTGACGAGCGCAGAATTGCGGGATGCTCTCCGCAACGCGGGCGCAACACTCATCGGCTATCGCGACATCAGGAACGCGATGCGAGCCGCTTCAGCACGCCGCTGACGTCACCCGAACGCAACAGTTCGAACAATGCTCCGGTACTGCCGACGGCCTTGAGTTTTCCCTGCATGTACAGCGTCGTTGGGTCACCGGCAGCATCCGCGGCCGCAACGGTGATCACGAGTGCAGCGTCGTCCGGACCCTCCACCGCTTCATCCTTCTTGCCGAATGCCACGCGATATTGCACCGTCGTCATGACTGGCGAACCGGGGATCGAATGCCGTCGAAGAGATCGTCCTCAAGATCGCCGTCGCGCCGCGCGGACGGCACCAAACTGCGCGCGAGCACCCAATCTTCGAAAGGGAAGACGGTGGCCAATTCCTCGTCGCTCAGTCCGAACCAGAAGGGTTCCTTCTCGTCGACCTGTGTCTTGTGCGCACGCAACGCACCGGATCGCGCCCAGAGATAGTCACCAATGTGCAGCCGCGTGGTGATGCGGTGATCCAAGTCGGGCCGTTCGAACCATTTCTCGTCGTACGGCGACGAACCACGCAAACGCAGGAGTGCCTCGTGCACCGCGGTGAGTCGTGCACGTGACCACACCGAGTAGTACATCTTCAAGGGTTGCCACGCCGGACCGGCCTCGGGGTACCACTCGTCATCGCCCGCACGATCGAACGCCAGCACGCTGATGTCGTGCACCTTCAGATGGTCGGGATGTGGGTAACCGCGCTGGTCATCCCCATAGGTGATCATGACCTGCGGACGATGCTCGCGAATGAGTTTCACCAACCGTCCGGTTGCCGCGTCGATGTCCGCCATGTGAAAGCACTCTGGATTCGAATTGGTCGGGGCATCGGCCATGCCGGAGTCGCGGTACCCGAGCATCTCCACCCGGGAAAAGCCGATCACCTTGGCGGAGTCGGCCAACTCGTGGGGACGCATCGATGCAAGCAACCGTTTTGTGGCTGCTTCATCGAGACCATGGAACGGCTGTCCCGGCTCCTTCAACGCGGGATTGTTGAGATCACCTTCTTCCCCACCCGTGCAACACACCAACACGGTGTGCACACCTTCCCGCGAGTACTTCGCAAGCGTCGGCGCACCCTTGGATGCCTCATCATCAGGATGGGCATGCACGGTCAGCAGGCTCAGACGCTGATTCATTCGTTGTCGCACGCTAGTGGGCTGCACCTCGTACTCTCGTAGGCGATGACGGCGAGTTCCACCACCCACCACCGTTCCGCATCCGGTCGGTACGTTGCGTTGACGATCACGGCGTTGCTGGCGCTCGCTGGCTGCTCACGTGATGGTCGCACGCTTGCACCAGCACTCCCCGAACAATCGGAGTCCATCGCCATCGCGCCGAGCGATTCCTCCGCATCACTGGAACCAGGTGAAGGCTTCACCGTGAGCGGTCCGTGGACGGATGGCGCCGACATCGATCCTGCGTACACGTGCTACGGGCGCAACGTGTCACCTCCACTGCAAATCGCCGGACAGCCCACCGGCACGGTGTCGCTGGCAGTGCTGTTGCACGACGTGGAGACTCCGGAGAAGCTGTTGTGGCTGATGGCCAACCTCTCGGGTGGCACGGTGGCCATCGGCGAAGGCGCAACACCACCCGAAGTGGTGGTCGCCACGAACAGTGACGGCAACGTGGGATTTGCTGCACCATGTCCCCCGACCGGCGAGCGGCGCCAGTATCTGCTCACCGTGTTCGCCCTGGACAAGGTGATCGATACGGCAACACTCGTCAACGCCGATGGCGGAATCGACGCCGAACTCTTGCTCACCGAGGTGGAGATGAGCACGTTCGACCTGGCCGAGAGCACGTTCTACGCACAGGCGCCCTGACATCGAGACGGCGTCGTTGCCCCACGTTTCGCGACGCATGTTCCCGCATCCAGCCGACGAAACCTGAGAGACTTGGCGCATCGATCGCGCCCTCGCTCTGCTCCCCGTCGCCCTCTGCGAACTGGACGCTGACGGTCGTCTGACCTCCGCCAACGACGCGTTTCGCACGCTCGCGTTGGGTGGTGCCCCACTCACGCTCGGTGTTGCTCCTTGGTCGCACGCGGTACCGGGAATTCGTGCCGAGATGGAAGCGCGCTGGCTGGTGGCACGCAGCGCCGGATCGACCTTTGCTGCAACCTTCGTCGTGAGCGCACTCGACGGGAGCGAAACGGTCGTTGCACTTTCGGTTGCACCGGTTCGTGACACGGCCGGCGCAGTGCAGCGATACGTGGGAACCGCACAGGACATCACCGCCGTCGCCACGCACGACCGCCTCAATGAGCAACTCGTTGGTGCACTCGATGCCGCCCGCGACGCCATCGTGGTGTACGACGCCAATCTGCGACTGGTGTTCGCCAATCGCGGAGCCAGCGAAGTGCTGGGGATCGTCGATACCAGGAGCGACAGCAACGAACCTGCCGCAACGTTCTTTGACGCCGTACGAAATCAAGTACCGCGCGACGTGCTGTCGGGCGCCGCCCACAACTCGTGGACGGGGGAACTCGGACACCGCAGTCCTGATGGGTTCATGCGAACGCTGCTGCTGACGCTGCATGTGGTGCGGGGTGCCGACTCCACCGTCGATCATTACTCGGTGATCGCTCGCGACATCACGGAACACAAGCACATGCAAACCGAGTTGCAGCGCCAAGCCACCCACGACGAATTGACCGGACTCCCCAACCGAACCCTCTTTCTTCGCCGGGTGGCCGAGGCACTCGATCGCAGTCGCACGCTACGACGCGGTGTCACCGTGCTGTTTCTCGACTTCGACGGCCTCAAACACGTGAACGACACCGTCGGACACCGATTCGGCGATCAGCTCATCGTGAGTGTCGGCAAGCGACTCGTGAACGCCACTCGACCATCCGACGTGGTGGCACGACTCAGCGGCGATGAATTTGCCGTTCTCGCCGAAGGCGTGGGTGACGAGTCGCTCGCACTGGAAATTGCGGAGAGACTGCGCGCCAGTGTGACCGGTCAACATGTGATTCACGGTGTCGAAGTCACATCCGGCGCAAGCGTCGGTGTCGCCATCGCCACGACCGCGTTGCTCGACGAGCAGTCGCCGAGCGATGCCGCACTCACCCTGCTGGTGAACGCCGACACGGCGATGTATCGGGCAAAGCAACGCGGCAAAGGTCGCTGCGAGATGTACAGCGAAGCCATGCGCACACAGGCACGCGATCGTCTCACCCTCGCGTCACAACTCGAGCGCGCGCTGGCCGGCAACGAACTTGAAGTGGTGTACCAACCCATCGTTTCCCTGCACACTGGTCGCGTCGTTGCCATCGAGGCGTTGTTGCGCTGGAATCATCCGCAACGCGGGCAATTGACTCCGCCGGAGTTCCTGGAAGTGGCGCAAGAAACCGGCGCAATCGGTCCCATCGGTGATTGGGTCATCGCGCAATCGGCTCGAACATTCCACGACTTGGTCGCCGATGGCACACTCGAACGCTCGACCACGGTGCATGTCAACGTGTCTCCCCGCCAGTTGAGCGACGCGGGCTTCGTCGAGCGGACGACGAATGCCGTTGCTGCAGCCGACATCGACCTTCGTCAGTTGGTGTTGGAGTTCACCGAATCGACGGCACTTGCCAACAACTCCGCGATCACTCGCAGTCTCAACGCCCTGTCACGCCTCGACGTCCGGCTTTCCATCGACGACTTCGGCACCGGATACTCCTCCCTCGCACACTTGCGCGATTTCCGAGCCGCTCAACTCAAGCTCGACGGAACATTCATCCGCAATGTCGGTCGCGAAAGTACCGATGACCCCATCGTGCGCTCCATCGTGCAGCTTGCCCACTCGCTCGACATGACCGTGGTGGCCGAGTGGGTGCAGTCAGCCGAGCAATTGCAGCGGTTGCGATTGCTCGGTTGCGACCACGCCCAAGGCAACCATGTGTGCGAGCCCACCACACCGGCGGGCGTCCGCGAGTTCGTCCGCGCCACCAGTGGCGATGTCGCCCAACGTGCGCGTCACTCTGGCGGCACCGGCGCCGGACCGTTGCCGGAATAGAACGCCAACACCGCACCCGCCGATTCCGCGAGTCGTAGCACCGAATTGCCCCGGACGGTGTCGCCGTACGTATCGAGGGCGAACCTGCGCATCTGTCCCGTTGCGGCAGGTCGCATCGTTCTCGCGAACTCCAGGAGGTCCAAGCGTTCGTCCACCAGCAATGCAGATGTGGCTCCACGCATCACCGTGCCCGCTCTGAACGGGTCGCTCAACGTGCGGTTGACGGCAGTCTGCATGAGGAGTGCCATGAACAGACGTTGACGCTTCCCACGACCGATGTCCGAGGTTCCGTCAACCTGCCATTGCCCGTCGATCTTTTCCTCGAAGTACCGGCTTCGCGCATATGCCAGAGAGTCCACACCGTCGAGGTTCTTGCATCCGGGTTTGATGTAGAGACCGGTGTTGCGGTCACGAGTTGGATGCTCCACGCATACCGTGACGCCACCGACGGCATCGACGAGTTGTTTGAATCCCTGGAAGTCGATTTCCAGGTAGTGATGTATCGGAATTCCCAGGGCGCGATTCACCGTGCGCACCACCACGGCGGCGCCCTCGCGATACGCAACGTTGATGCGCTCGGTGTTCTCGGAGTCGCCGATGGTCACCCAGAGATCACGAGGAATCGAGAGAAGGGAGATGATGCCCGACGACTTCTCCACGTTCACCACGATCAATGTGTCGCTGCGCCGACCCTGCACTTCGGCTTCACCACCGACGTTGGCAAAGTCCGGGTCGTCGGGATTTGCCCCGGCGCGCGAGTCGGAACCGACGACGAGGAAGTTCACGAAGCGATCATCCGGGGCACTCAACACCGATGTGAGCGACAACTCGCGACGCACGTCGACGAGGCCTTTGTCGAGGGCCCTTCCGACGCCAACGAAGCCCGCAACGCCCAGAGCGATGGTGACGACGACGGCGACCAGCCAGTTTTGTCGACGTTCGCGTACGTGTCGCGGTGGTCGTTCGCCGGCCGAATTCATTCCTCAACGAAGGTAGTGGGATTACTCCGCACGCAGGTGTATGACATCACCGACGTCGATCACGTGCAATGCGCCGTCGTCGTCGCGCACCACGAGCCGCGACGATGCATCCACGTCCTCGGCGAGACCAACCAGCACGTCGCCTGCTCTCTTTTCGACGCGAACTCGCCGGCCCAGTGTGGCGAGTGCGCTGCGATGTTCGGCGTGTAGTTGCGCATCACCGAGCGACGACCGTTCGTCGATCTCGTTCAGCATTTCCGACAACAGCTGCAGCGGCGTCACGCTCGGCTCGTGCGGCGACGATGCGGCATCGCCCGACAACTTTGCTGCGCCATCCGGCGCCCAGCCCACATTCACCCCGATACCCACCACCACGAAACCGTCACGTGGCGAGGCCACGGCCAACAGTCCGCCCAACTTTGCATCATCCAGTACGAGGTCGTTGGGCCACTTCAGCCGTGGTGCCACACCGGACAGCGATGCGCACGCGGCCCGCGCGGAGAGCGACACGATTCGCGAGTATCGAGGCGCATCCTCGATTGCGCAACGGAACAACAACGAGCACAGCAGGTTCGCTCCGCGGGCTGCCTCCCAAGTCCGATCAAGTCGTCCCTTCCCGGCGGTTTGATAGTCGGCAACCAACACGCTGTGATCAGGCGCACCAGCACCTGCAGCCGCAAAGAGATCATCGTTGGTGGATCCAGTTTCACTCACATGTCGCACGGCCCAACCGATCGGCCAATTCGGCTGCGAACTAGGATTTAGCGAAGTCACTGCCCCAAGAAGATAGGTCTTCGTGCCCAAGAAAATCCTGATAGCAAATCGCGGCGAGATTGCGGTGCGGGTCATCCGCACGGCGCGCGAAATGGGTATCGCCACGGTGGCGGTGTATTCCGAGCTCGACCGCAATGCCCTCCACGTGCGACTCGCCGACGAGGCCTATGCACTCGGCGGAGAAACCGCCGCGCAGAGCTACCTGAACACCGAAGCCATCCTGGACGTCATCCGCAAGAGCGGTGCAGACGCAGTCCACCCCGGTTACGGCTTTTTCTCCGAGAACGCCGACTTTGCGCAAGCCATCACTGACATGGGTGTTGCATTCATCGGTCCTCCACCTGCCGCCATCGTCGAGATGGGCGACAAGGTGTCGTCGCGAAAAGCCGCGTTGCGTGGCGGTGCGCCAATCGTGCCGGGCACCACCGAGTTCGTCCATACTGCAGATGAGATCGTTGCGTTTGGAAATGAAAACGGTTGGCCGGTTGCGATCAAGGCTGCGTTCGGCGGTGGCGGTCGTGGCATGAAAGTGGTGAAGGATGCAGCCTCCGTACAAGAGGCAATGGACTCCGCCAAGCGCGAGTCCAAGGCGTTTTTTGGTCGCGACGAAATCTATGTGGAGCGATATCTCACCTGGCCACGCCACGTGGAAGTGCAATTGGTCGGCGACAAGCACGGCAACGTCGTATGGGTGTCCACGCGCGACTGCTCGGCACAGCGCCGCCACCAAAAACTGATCGAAGAAGCGCCCGCACCTGCCCTGCCCGACGGCGTCGAAGATGCAATGGGCGAAGCAGCAGTAAAGGCAGCACGTGCAGTTGGTTACTACAACGCCGGCACCGTGGAATTCATCTACCAAGACGGTGAGTTTTTCTTTCTGGAGATGAACACCCGCCTGCAGGTGGAGCACCCGGTCAGCGAAGCAATCACCGGTATCGACCTGGTGGAGTGGCAAATCCGCGTCGCTGACGGTGAGAAGCTGCCCATGACGCAGGCCGAAATCAACGAACTTCGCCGCGGGCACGCCATCGAAATTCGTATCAATGCCGAGAACCCGGCGGGCGGAAAGTTCCTCCCGTCCCCCGGCACCATCAGCGCATTGAAGACTCCGGATGGTTTCGGTGTTCGCTTCGACGGCGGTTACGAAGCCGGCGACACCATCAGCCAGTATTACGACAATCTCGTCGGCAAGTTGATCGTCTGGGGCAAGGATCGTCCTGCGGCCATCGCACGCACCATTCGTGCGCTGGAGGAAATGAAGGTGGAGGGCGTGCACACCACGATTCCGGCCGACCTTGCAATCCTGCGCCACCCGGACTTTGCCGCAATGCAACACAGCACCAAGTGGGTGGAAGAAAAACTCGATCTCTCCAATGTGTCCTCGCACGTCGCCGCCGGCGAACCGCCAACTCCCGGCTTGGTGGAGAAAACCACCACGGTGGAAGTGAACGGGAAACGCTTCGAGGTCCGCGCGTGGGTGCCTGAGTCGGGCGCCACGTCGGCAGCCCCGCGACGGGCAGCACGCGCGTCGGCTGCCGCAACCAGTGGTGCCGCGACGGGAGATGTGGTTGCGCCAATGCAGGGCACGATCGTGAAGGTACTCGTGGAAGTCGGCCAGGAAGTGAAGGTCGGTGACGCAGTGGTGGTGCTCGAAGCAATGAAGATGGAGAACCAGTTGCAGGCCGACAAAGCCGGCAAGGTGAGTGCCGTCAAGGTGAAGGCCGGCGACAAAGTGGGTTCCGGCGACGTTCTCGTCGTCATTTCATGAGCGACGAGATGTCATGACCGACAAGGTCCCAACTTCGCCCGGCGCCGCCTCCTCGGAGGGAGGCGACGCATCGCACGATGGTGGCGATGCCACGAACCTTGAGAGCTTTCGTGAACGACGCCTGGCCGAAATTGCCGAACTTCGCGCAAACGGAGTGAACCCCTACCCCTACCGGTTCGATCGCACCCACACACTCGGCGAAATTCGTGCCACACACGGCACACTCGAAGCCGGAACCGAAACCACCGATGTGGTGGCCATCACCGGCCGTGTCATGCTCAAGCGCAACCAAGGCAAGTTGATGTTCCTCACGGTGCGCGATCGCTCGGACGAAATACAACTGTTCGTCAGCAAAGCCGTGGTCGGTGACGCTGCGTTCGACACCATCGCAGCTTTGGATCTCGGTGACTGGGTCGGCGCCAGCGGAGCCGTCATGACCACGCGAAAAGGTGAGCTCTCGGTGAAGACGACCGGAGTGCAGTTGCTGGCCAAGGCGCTACGCCCGATGCCCGACAAGTGGCACGGGCTCTCGGATGTCGACACGCGCTTCCGTCAGCGCTACGCCGACCTCATCGTCAACGCCGATGCCCGGCGAACCTTCGAGGTTCGCCACGCCGTCATCTCCAGCATTCGCCAGACACTGGGTGCGCGCGGATACGTCGAAGTAGAAACACCGGTACTCCATGTGGAAGCCGGCGGCGCTCATGCCCGACCATTCATCACCCACCACAATGCGCTCGACATGCAGCTGTACCTGCGCATCGCGCTGGAACTGCACTTGAAGCGCCTCATCGTTGGTGGCATGGAACGCGTCTACGAGATTGGTCGAGTGTTCCGCAACGAAGGTATCTCCACACGTCACAACCCCGAGTTCACGATGCTCGAGTCGTACCAGGCGTTTGCCGACTATTCGGACATCATGGAGTTGACGCAGGACATCATCGTGAATGCCGCACGTGACGCTCTCGGCACGACCACGTTGGACATTGGCGGAACTCCATGCGATTTGAGCGCCCCGTGGCCGCGCTTGCGAATGGTCGATCTTGCGGGCGCAAAAGTGGGACGCGAACTCCACCCGTCGCAACCCGTGACGGACCTGCGCAAGATTGCCGACGACCACGGCGTGAAGTGGGAGCAGCGTTGGGGTTCTGGTCGCATCATCGAGGAAATCTTTGCGGAGAAGGCCGAGGGCGAACTCCATATGCCCACGTTCGTTACCGGACATCCGGTGGAGATTTCGCCGCTCGCCCGTGTCGACCGCAACGATCCACACCTCACCGAACGATTCGAATTGTTCGTGCAAGCGCGAGAGCTTGCCAACGGCTTCAGTGAGTTGAACGATCCGGTCGAACAACGCGAACGTTTCGAGGCGGAGCAACGCGCAAAGGAAGCCGGCGACATCACCGCGGGGACCGTGGACGAGGACTACTTGCGAGCACTCGAGTTCGGCATGCCGCCCACGGGCGGCCTCGGCATCGGCATCGATCGCCTCACGATGTTGTTGGCGGGTGTCTCCACCATTCGCGAAGTCATTCTCTTCCCCACGCTGCGTCCGGAGGTGATGGAGTGACGAAGAATTCAGCCGAGACCACCACCCGTGCATGGGGTGTGGGAAGTGCCACCGTGTCCTCGAGTGGTGTCGTGCTCGACGCGCAATTCCGCCGTCTCGGTTGGGGCGAATCATGCCCAGCCACCGAACGCGACTCGGCTCCTCCACGCACCATCGACCCCCGCCGCGGAGTGGAAGTCGTACCGATCGTCACCGAAATCGACGTTGCCACGGCGCCGCGCGACGCAGCCGACGTCTACCTGCGACTACATCTGCTGTCGCACCGACTCGCCAAGCCGCGCACGTTGAACCTCGACGGTGCATTTGGGTTGCTCGCCAATGTGGCATGGACCAGCATCGGGCCGGTTGCGCTCGACGTTCTGGACGAAGTGCGCGATGCTCTGCGTCGCAAGGGCGAACATCTCACGGTGAATGGTGTCGACAAGTTTCCGCGAATGACCGATTACGTCGTGCCATCCGGCGTACGAATTGCCGACGCAAGTCGCGTGCGCCTCGGCGCACATCTTGCCGACGGCACCACCGTGATGCATGAAGGGTTCTGCAACTTCAATGCCGGCACGCTCGGCGCATCGATGGTCGAAGGACGTATCTCTGCAGGCGTCATCGTCGGCAATGGCAGCGACGTCGGTGGCGGCGCATCCATCATGGGAACGCTCTCGGGCGGCGGCAAGGAAATGATCACCGTGGGCGAACGATGCCTGCTGGGCGCCAATAGCGGGTTGGGTATCAGTCTCGGCGACGACTGTGTGCTGGAGGCCGGCCTCTACGTCACCGCAGGCACGCTCGTTCGCCTGCCGGACGGCAACGTCGTGAAGGCCCGCGAGATGTCGGGAGTGTCGAACATGTTGTTCCGTCGCAACAGCACCAACGGTGCGGTGGAGGCGGTCGTACGTACGGGCAGCTGGGGCGGACTCAACGCCGCCTTGCACAAGAACTGAGCATGAACTTCGACGACTTTTCTGCGCTGGCGCGAGCCCGGCGCACCAACTTGATGATCGACCGAGAGCGGGACGTCGACGCATCCATCGTGCAGCAACTGTGCGAACTTGCCACGTGGGCACCCAACCACAAGCTCACGTGGCCATGGGTATTTGCCGAGGTTCGTGGCGACGCACGTTTGCGTATCGGCGGTGTCTGTGCCGATGTGATGGCGGCGCAGGGCGAGCCCGAACCGCGTGTCGCCAAGACTCGGGGGAAATTTGCTCGCACACCCGTGCTGCTCGTCGTTGGATCGGAGGCTGGCGACAGTCAGCTTCGTACCGACGAGAATCGCGATGCCGTTTCGGCTGCGGTGCAAACGTTGCTTCTTGGCGCCACCGCACTCGGACTGGCGAGTTTTTGGTCTTCTTGCCCCAAGGGAGCCAACGACGCAGTGGTCTCGTTCTGCAACTTCCCCACCGACACCACCGTCGTGGCGATGGTGTATCTCGGCTGGCCCACCGACGTCCCGAAGGGGTTCGAGCGCCCAGCGCCACGCATTACACGTCTCGGCTGATCAGCCCGGGCGATGTACGCCAAACACGTCGCGGAGCGCATCGCTCACTTCACCCAAGGTGGCATGCGCCTTCAACGCAGCCTTCATCGGATACAGAAGGTTCTCGCTTCCTCGCGCCGCAGTGCGAACGTCGTCCAGACGCGCAGCAACCAATGATGCATCGCGCGCGTCCTTGAATTTCTTCAATCGCTCCACCTGATTCCGCTCGCGCTCGCCGTCGACCTTGAGTACCGGCACGTCGGTGGTCTCTTCGCTGGTGAATTTGTTGACACCAACGATCGTGCGACTGGAGTCGTCGATGCTCTTGGTGTATGCGTAGGCGGCTTCGTCGATTTCTTCCATCTGAAATCCGGCTTCGATGGCATTGACGGCGCCACCCATGTCGTCGATGCGCGTGATGTACTCCCAGGCCAAACGTTCCACTTCGTTGGTGAGGGATTCCACGTAGTACGAACCAGCCAACGGATCCGGGGTGTCGGTGATACCACTCTCGTATCCGATGATCTGCTGAGTGCGAAGAGCGATACGTGCCGCCTCCTCGGTGGGCAACCCGAGTGCTTCGTCGTAGCCATTGGTGTGCAGGCTCTGGGTTCCGCCCAGCACCGCCGCCATGCTTTGCACCGCGACACGTACGACATTGTTGAGGGGCTGCTGAGCCGTCAACGTGGCCCCACCCGTTTGCGTATGGAAGCGCATGAGATGACTGGCCGGATTCTTTGCACCGAAGCGCTCGGTCATGATTCGGTACCACATGCGTCGGCTGGCGCGGAACTTTGCAACTTCTTCGAAGAAATTGTTGTGGCCGTTCCAGAAGAAACTCAATCGCGGCGCAAACGCATCGACGTCCAACCCGGCATCGACTGCTGCCTGGACGTAGGCGATCGCATTGGCGAGGGTGAACGCCAGCTCCTGCACTGCGGTACTTCCGGCCTCACGAATGTGGTATCCGGAGATGGAGATGGTGTTCCACTTCGGAACGTTCTTGGCGCAGTAGGCAAAAATATCCGTGATGATTCGCATCGACGGCCGGGGCGGATACACGTAGGTGCCTCGCGCGATGTACTCCTTCAACAAGTCGTTCTGAATGGTTCCGCTGATGGCGCTCGCCGGCACACCCCGTTCTTCGGCCACCAATTCGTACAACAAGAGCAGGATTCCTGCGGTGGAATTGATGGTCATCGACGTGGTTACCTTGTCGAGCGGCAGGTCGGCAAGCAGCGTGCGCATGTCGTCGATGGAGTCGA
>JAFMJP010000102.1 GCA_017853375.1 Actinomycetota bacterium | reverse complement strand
ACAAGTTCTACGTGCGAGCGGTGAATGCATGGGGCAACTCGGAAAGCAGTTGGAGCAACGGTGACCCTGGCAGCACGTGCTCTTCGTCGTTCTCGGCAGTTGCCCCTGGTACGCCGACGTCGCTTTCGGCGACCGCAGGCAGTGGCTCGGCGGAAATCTCATTCACGGCAGGTTCGGCCAACGGTGCGAATATCACCAACTACTCGTATTCGTTAGATGGCACGACGTTTACAGCGTTGAGTCCTGCCGATGCGTCGTCGCCGGTGACGATCCCAGGGTTGACGGGCGGCACCGCCTACACGATCTATCTCAAGGCGATCAACTCTGCGGGGTCGTCGAGTGCATCGTCATCGGTGAGCGTGACACCGTTGGCGGCCGCGCCGAGCGTGTCAAGTGTGTCGGGCACCTCGGGTACCGCCGCTGGTGGCACCGCGATCACGATCACTGGCGCGAACTTCTTGGCTGGCGCAACGGTCACCGTAGGCGGTGCGGCCTGCACGAGTGTGACGGTGGTGTCGGCGACGTCGATCACCTGCACGACACCGGCGGGCACGGCTGGTGCGCAAGACATCGTGGTAACCAACACCGATGCGCAATCTGCAACCCTGAGCGGCGGCTTCACCTACGTTGCAGCGCCGTCGGCCCCCGCGACACCTGATTTGGCTGCCGGCTCTGACTCTGGTTCTTCGAATTCAGACAACATCACCTCAGACAACACGCCGACTTTTTCGGTTGGAAGTGCGACTAACGGTAACACGGTTACGGTGACGGCCACGAAGGCTGGTTCGGCGAATGTGACGTGTACCTTTACGGCAACCGCGCAGACGAGTTGTGATCTGGGCACGCTTGCTGACGGAGTGTGGTCGGTTACTTCGAAACAAACCAACAGCGGTATCGATTCGGCTGCGTCGAGTGCATTGAGTCTGACTATTGATACGACGAAACCAACAGTTGCTTCGTTTTCTTCAACAACAGCGAATGGAAGTTACACCGTTGGGGCAACAATAAACATCACGGCAACCGTGAGTGAAGCCGTGGCCGACGGTGCATCGCTGACAGTCACCCTCGATACAGGTGACACGGTGGTCTTGACTAAGTCCTCGTCGACGACGCTGACAGGAACCTATACGGTCGGATCTGGTGACAACAGCAGTGACCTCACCGTGAGTTCGTATTTGCTGACCAGTAGTCCTACCGACGCTGCCGGCAATGCAATGACCTCGTCGGCAGTTCCAAGTGGGATTAACAACCTTGCGGGAAGCAGTGCACTTGTAATCGACGCCAGTACTCCAACGCTGATAAGCGCAAGTGCGAACACACTGGGCACTCAGGTAACACTGACGATGAGTGAGGCCTTGGGCGCTACCAGTGCCTCGACTGCCGAATTCGCTGTCACTGTCGGGGGAGTGGTGATTCCTGTTTCGTCGGTGACTATCTCTGGTGCAACGGTGATACTCACGCTGGGTTCAAGCGTTGCTAGCGGTTCAACCATTGACATCACTTACACGGCACCGACAAATGACACGACGAATGCAAACGCTGCAATTCAGGATGTGACTGGCAATGATGCTGCGACGTTCACAACGACCGCAAGTGTCCCGGTGGTTTCCGCCACGACTACGACAACGGCTCCCACCACCACTCCAACCTCCACTTCAACGACGTCAACAACGGTGCCAACAGCAACTACGACTACAACAGTGCGCTCAACTACGACGACATTGCGCTCAGCTACGACGACATTGCGCTCAGCTACGACGACAATGCGTTCGACTACAACTACTCTGCGCTCCGTTGTCGTCGCCGCTTCAACGTCCACCTCCCTCTCAGCTCCACTTCCGGCCACCACCACAACCACCACCACAACCACCACGACGACGATTCGATATCCGGTGAAGGAAGTGACGTCATCGGTGCTTGGGACTGCGCGGCAAGCAGAGCAACGATTAGCTGCGGCACAGCAAGCTGCCGGTTCAGCTAGTGCAGATGTGGAGACTGCGGTACGGCTCGTGGCACTATCGCGTTTGGAGTTGCTTGATCCGAAGTCAGCGGTGGTAGTGGCTATACGCACTGCTGAAGCAGACCTTTTGAAGTTGCAGACAAGTGGGGCTTCGACTCAACAACAGGCGTTGGCGCAAGAGCGCCTTGAAGCGTTGCTTCAAGGGCTTGGGGAAAGCACAACGATCTCTGTTGAACGAATTGTGGCTGCCCAGCAACGGCTGACTGCCCTCGAGCGTGATGCAGCTGCCACACCTCAACAGGTTGCAGCGGCGCGGGCTGACTTGAGCATTGCCAGAATGCCGTCGTTTGACGAGTCGGCGAAGATTCTTGGTAGAGCAGATGGCTCTCAGCGACTACCGATGATTATCCCGGGAGTGGTCAATGCTGCAGGTGGTGGCCAAGCCGTGGTCTTTGATGGGATGCGTCAGGTGACGATGACAGTTGCTCGCATAAATCAGGCTGCAGTCCAGATGCGCAGTTCGGACGGCTTTGTATTGACGATTGCAGCCGTAGATCGCCGTGGAGTGCCGTTCCAGATCAACTCGCGCGGAGCGGTTGTAGTGAAGCATGGAAATTACATCTCGGTGGTTGGCGAAGGTTTTGCACCAAGCACCGTTGCAACAACATGGTTGTTCTCGTCACCTCGATTACTTGGAGATCTCAACGTTGATGTGCAAGGCAAATTTTCAGCAGAATTCCGCATCGAAGACGATGTGCAGATTGGTGATCACGTTGCACAAGTCACTGGGTTGAGTATGGCCGGTGAACAGCGTTCAGTGAACATTGATGTGGAGATATTGGGCAATGAGCGAGTGGCACCATACGATCCGTTATCGGAGCCACGAAATGTGATTGATCTAACCGCTCAAGCGGTGGCGCTTCTCACGGTGCTTGGCGCCTCGGCAGCACGTCGCCGCGAAGAAGACGAAGAAGAGCGCGAGAGTGCTGATGTGGCCGACGTTTCTGTGACGATGCGTTCAGCAAGAAATCAGGTGGGGCAGGACGTATTCTCGCCACCACGCAGCGTGCAATTGGATCGATGGATTCATGACGTGCCAGCACGCCTGGTGCTGAAGTCTCCAATGCTGGCAAGAGTTATGGCAGACCCGAGTTACTTGCGATCTTTAATGGGGTGGCTGTGGCTGGCTATGCCGCTGATGGGTGCGCTCGTTGGTGTTTTAGCAGCTATCGACACTGGTTATGAAGTCATCATGCCATCTCTGGCTATTTGTGTGATTCTTGTCGTACTCGGAGCGTTTGATGCTTCAGCGGGATTGGTTGCCGTGTGCACATTTGGTGTCAGTGTGTTGGTCACTGGTGGTATTGATTCTTCGGATGCTTTGCGAGGCTTGCTCGGCCTGGCCGTTTTTTCGTTCGCTGTGCCGCTTGCAGCGTCTGCGATGCGTCCCTTCCGGCGAGTGAGTGACGGGTCCGACGATGTCTGGAATCGCATCAGTGACGCCACGTTGATTCCATTGTTTGGCGCATGGGCTGCTGGTGCAATGTTTTCTGCCTTGCCTGGTCTGACGGGATTCAAGCCCGAGTATGCCGATGAAGTGAATGTCGTTCGACTTGCAGCGTTTATTGCGCTGGCAATTCGCTGGCTGTTGGAAAATGCCGCCCGGCTGTACACCCCGAAACGCTTGAACGAAATCGAAAACGACAATCTCCCGGCACCGTCCCAGGCCCAACAGATTGCCTCGTCGATCGTGCGTGCTGCAGTGTTTGTATTTGTGGCCGTCGCCTTCATCGGCAACAACTGGGCTCTGTGGGTGGGCGGAGTGCTCTACCTGGTTCCAAAACTCGTTTCACTTGTCGATGACAGCTTCCCCAATTTGCGCTCTGTTCATCGGTACCTTCCACGAGGACTATTTCGCGTAGTGCTGATGTTGTTCGTTGCGAAGTGGTGGGGTGGAATGGTCGCCGACCGCGTTGCTGATCCAGCAGACATGGTCATGATCGGGTTCGTGCTGCTTGGCCTTCCAGGGCTCGTGCTCTCCGGAATCGGATGGTTTGCCCGTCAGAGCACGCCCTGGCGTTCCACTGTCGCCAGCAAACTGCTCGGCGTGGCGTTGCTGATTATCGGCCTCGTCGTCGTGCTGTAGACAATCCGACGCCTCGTAGTTGATTCGCTACGAGTTTGCTCTTTTGGAGCGCTTATGTGATGTTCTCTTCGGCTCCGGAATACCGAGGAGCCCACAGATTGAGCGAGCCGCAATTGCGTCCCATTCGGGCGAGCCGGTCTGTTCGCCGGCCAGTTCGATCATTCGTCGGCTGTTTGCCACGCCGGCTACCCATGCAGCAAACATCACCGGATCAAATTCTTGATTGATCCAACCTTTGGCTTGTGCGTAGCGCAATGGTTCGGCAAGGCTGCGATTGATTACTTCTTGGGCTGCCGCGAGTTTCTTTGCCAAACCTGGGCGGTACTGCGCGCTACCGAGCACTTCCGTGCGAGCACGACGTGCCGGTATGCGATCGGCGGAGAACAGCAAACGAATAGTGCGATGTACCAGAGCAATGAATTCCTTGCTTCCTTTGCACGCGAAAGTGGCGCTGGCGAAACTCTGAACGAACTCCTGCTGGCCACGCGAATACCGGTGTGCCTGGGTGGCCTCAATGAGGCCTTCCCGATCACCGAAGAAGTGGTAGATGCTCGGCGCCGTGATGTTCAGGGATTTGCATATGTCACTGATGCGAATGCTCGCTTCGCCGGACTTGTCGATGATGCGGGCCGTAGCGAGCAGTATGCGTTGATCGGTTGATAGTGCGTTTTTCACCAAGGACATGGTATTTGCAAGCTCACGGGTGTTGATACAGATTGTCTAGGGTTTGCCTATGGCAGGCAGCGTGCAGCAATTGATGTGGGAATTGGCGGGTTCTTTGTTCCTCGAAGGGGCATATTGCAGGAGCTCCGGCCAACGTTCGCCGGTGTTGAACCCGGCGACCGACGAAGCCATCGGC
>JAFMJP010000101.1 GCA_017853375.1 Actinomycetota bacterium | reverse complement strand
GCCGTCTCGCGCCGCCGCACGCGAACGTTATACGTTCGCGTCACTCGAAGAAGTTTTGGAAATGCCCGACCTGTTGGCGGTGCAAAAAGACAGTTTCGAGTGGTTCATGCGCGACGGACTCCGCGACGTGTTCTCCGACATCTCGCCGATCAAGACCACCGACGGCAGTTTGCAGCTCGAGCTGGAATTCGATCCTGATGATCGCGAGCTGACACCGGGACCGAAGTTCACCGAAACCGAATGTCGCATCAAGCACCACACGTACGCGGTATCGCGATTCGTGAAGGCACGCTTCTCCAACCGCGATACGGGTGAAATCAAGGAACAAGTCGTCTACATCGGCGAGTTCCCGAAGATGACCGAGCGCGGTACGTTCCTGGTGAACGGCATCGAAAAAGTCATCGTGTCGCAGTTGGTTCGTTCGCCAGGCGTGATCTTCGAGGCAGGAGAGCGTTACCGCCTCCGCAACCTGGCCAAGCACCAGTTGGTGAAGGGCACCATCCACCCGCAGCGCGGTGAGTGGTTGGAGTTCGACGTCGAACACAAGCCGGGCAAGAACCCGACGGCCGGTGCACGAATTGCGCGCAAGCGCCGTCTCAGCATCTTCCTCATTCTTCGTGCCCTTGGTTACGACGAACAGAATGCCCCAGGTTTCCTCGAGCGTTTCGTCAAGTACTTCGATTTCTTGGAAGAGCAGTGGCTTCGCGAGAAGCACATTGCGCCGACCCGCGACGAGGCAATGGTGGAAATCATGCGTCGTACGCGCCCAAGTGAGCCGGCAACGGTCGACACCGCGCGCATCAACTTTGAAGGTGCCTTCTTCGAGTCGCGTCGTTACGACACCTCACGCGTCGGTCGCTACAAGCTCAACCGCAAGATTGGTCCGGAAGTTCGCAAGCTCGCCGACCTGTTTGGTTTGAAGGTTGGCAACGAGCTCGGTCAGATCGACGTTCCAAGCGACTCACAAACGGTACTCACCCGTAGTGAAGTGCTTGCCACCATCACCTACCTGCTGCACCTCGTGAAGCAGGAGCCCGGTTACCGCCTCGACGACCAGGATCACTTTGCCAACCGACGCGTGCGTCCGGTGGGTGAGTTGATCCAAAACCAAGTGCGTATCGGCTTGTCGCGCATGGAGCGCGTGGTTCGTGAGCGTATGAGCTCGCAAGACCAGGACGGTATCTCGCCATTGACCCTCATCAACGTGCGTCCGCTCGTGGGTGCAATCAAGGAGTTCTTCAACTCCTCGCAGTTGTCGCAGTTCATGGACCAAACCAACGCGCTGTCGGGGCTCACCCACCGTCGCCGTTTGTCCGCACTTGGACCTGGCGGTTTGTCGCGTGAACGTGCCGGTTTCGAAGTTCGCGACGTGCACTTTTCGCACTATGGCCGCATGTGTCCGATTGAAACGCCGGAAGGTCCAAACATTGGTCTGCAAGGCGCATTGGCGACGTACGCAAAGATCAACCCGTTCGGCTTCATCGAAACGCCGTACCGCCGAGTAAAGAACGGTCGTGTCACCGACGAAGTTCGCTACATGGCCGCCGACGAAGAAGAGGAATACGTCATCGCCGAGGCAAACACCGCCCTCAACAAGGACGGTTCGTTCGTCGATGAGCGCGTGCTCGTGCGTCGTTCACCTCAGGCAGCAACGCTCGAAGACCTGAAGAAGATGCTGGAAGCCGAGTCGTTCTTCGGTTCCACCACCGACTTGGCGCTCGTTGCGCCGGAGCAGGTCGACTTCATCGACGTGTCACCACGTCAGATCGTGTCGGTTGCAACGTCACTCATTCCGTTCCTCGAACACGACGACGCCAACCGCGCCTTGATGGGTGCCAACATGCAGCGTCAAGCAGTACCTCTCGTTCGCGCCGAGGCGCCATTCGTCGGCACCGGTGTGGAAGGTCGTGCTGCACGCGACGGAGCCGACTTGTTGTTGGCCAAGGACGACGGCGTCGTCGAAACCGTCACCGGTGATCGCATCGTGGTGCGTTACGAGAATCTGCCGAAGAAGGACCACGAGCACATCCTCGTGAAGTTCCGTCGTTCGAACCAGGACACCACCATCAACCAGTTGCCGCGCGTCCGCGAAGGCCAGAAGGTGAAGAAGGGTGACCTCCTCGCCGACGGTCCGAGCACCGACCAGGGCGAATTGGCGCTCGGCAAGAACCTGCTCGTGGCGCTCATGCCGTGGGAGGGCTACAACTACGAAGACGCCATCATCATCTCCGAGCGTCTCGTGAAGGAGGACGTGCTCACGTCGATTCACGTCAAGGAGCACGAAGTCGATTCACGCGACACGAAACTCGGACCTGAAGAGATCACGCGCGACATTCCGAACCTGTCCGAAGACATCGTTGCGGACTTGGACGACAAGGGAATCATTCGTGTCGGTGCCGATGTGGCGCCGGGCGACGTACTCGTTGGCAAGGTCAGCCCGAAGGGCGAAACCGAACTCACCCCGGAAGAGCGCCTCTTGCGCGCCATCTTCGGTGAAAAGGCCCGCGAAGTGCGCAACACCAGCTTGAACGTGCCGCACGGTGAAACCGGCAAGGTCATCAACATCGAGGTGTTGCAGCGCGTGAAGGACGATGGTTCCGACGGCGATGAATTGCCACCTGGTGTCAACGAACTGGTTCGCGTGTACGTTGCCCAGAAGCGCAAGATCAGCGTCGGCGACAAACTCGCTGGCCGTCACGGCAACAAGGGTGTCATCTCCAAGATTCTCCCGGTCGAAGACATGCCGTACTTGGACGACGGTACGCCAGTCGACATCATCTTGAATCCACTCGGTGTGCCGAGCCGTATGAACATCGGTCAGGTGCTCGAAGCGCATCTCGGTTACGGCGCACGCTGGGGTTGGGTCGATCCGACCTCCGGCAAGTCGGTGGGCGATGCTCCGCTGCGCGGCACGGAAACCAAGACACGTCCGGTGACGAAGCCATCGGTGTACGTTGCGACGCCGGTGTTCGACGGCGCACGCTGGGACGAAACCTCACCAACGTACGAGCACCCCACCATTCAGGAAGTGCTCGGCTCGGTGAACCCGGAGAGCGTCGACGGTCAGCGTCTCGTTGGCACCGACGGCAAGGTACGTCTGCGTAACGGTCGAACAGGGGAGTACTACGACAGCCCCGTCACCGTTGGCTACATGTACATGTTGAAGTTGCACCACTTGGTCGACGACAAGATTCACGCTCGTTCCACTGGTCCGTACTCGATGATCACTCAGCAGCCACTCGGCGGTAAGGCACAATTCGGTGGTCAGCGCTTCGGTGAGATGGAAGTGTGGGCGCTCGAGGCTTACGGCGCGGCGTACTGCTTGCAGGAGATCCTCACGCTGAAGAGCGACGACGTATTCGGTCGCGTACACGTGTACGAATCCATCGTGAAGGGCTCGAACCTGCCGGAGCCGGGCGTTCCGGAGAGCTTCAAGGTGCTCATGAAGGAAATGAAGGCCTTGTGTCTCGACGTTGAAGTGTTGCGCGAAGACGGACGTCCAGTGGAACTGGCCGACCTCGACGACGACATCTACAAGACCCAAAAAGAACTTGGTATCAACCTCACCCGCCCCGAGCGCGGTTCTGACGCCGACGATCGTCTGCGCCAGAACACGTTCTAACGAGAAGGATCACGACGACAATGACCGACACCGCAGCACCCGCAGTAGTCCCAGCAACGGAAGTCAACGACTTCCGTCAAATGCGCATTGGCCTGGCAACGGCCGATGACATTCGCTCGTGGTCATTCGGAGAAGTAAAGAAGCCGGAGACCATCAACTACCGCACGTTGCGTCCGGAGCGCGACGGGTTGTTCTGCGAGAAGATTTTCGGACCGACCCGTGACTTCGAATGTGCCTGTGGCAAGTACAAGCGCGTCAAGTTCAAGGGCATCATTTGCGACAAGTGCGGCGTGGAAGTCACTCGTTCGCGCGTGCGTCGCGATCGCATGGGACACATCGAGTTGGCTGCCCCTGTCGTGCACATCTGGTACCTGAAGGGCACCCGTTCGTGGTTGGCCTACCTGCTCAGTGGTCTGGAGCCACGCGACGAAATGAAGGCCAAACAGTTGGAGAAGGTCATCTACCTGTCCGCCTGGCTCGTGAGCTCGGTAAAGACCGATGAATTGCACGAGATGTTGCCCGAGTTGGAGAAGGAATATCTCGAAGACAAGGCCGAGATCGCCAAGCGTCGCGACGCCTTCGTAAAGCAGCGTCAAAAGGATGCCGAAGCCGAACTTGCACAGTTGGCGGCCGATGGCGCCAAGGACACGGAAATCAAGAATCGCCAGAAGCAAATCGAGAAGGACCTCGAGTCGCTCGTGAAGACCAGCAACGACGAAATCGACTTGTTGGATCGTGCGTGGACCACGCTCGGTGACTTGTACCCGCGAATGATCATCGACGACGAAAATCTGTGGCGCGAATTGGTCGACCGTTACTCGGACTACTTCAATGGTGGAACCGGTGCGGAGGCAATCAAGGCACTCATCGACACCCTGGACTTCCACCAGGACGAAATCGAGTTGCGCGATGCGATTGCCAACGGCTACAAAGGCAAGCCCTTGTCGGCACAGCGCAAGACCAAGGCCATCAAGCGCCTGAAGATCGTTGCATCGTTCAACAAGCGCGACGACAACGGCCGTTTGGTGAACGACCCGAAGGCGATGATCCTCGACGCGATTCCGGTGATTCCACCGGATCTGCGCCCGATGGTGCAGCTCGATGGTGGTCGTTTCGCCACGAGCGACCTGAACGACCTGTACCGCCGTCTCATCAACCGCAACAACCGTTTGCAGCGTTTGCTGGAATTGGCGACGCCTGAAATCATCCTCAACAACGAGCGCCGCATGTTGCAGGAAGCCGCCGATGCGTTGTTCGACAACGGTCGTCGTGGCCGCCCGGTGACCGGCGCGGGCAACCGTCCGCTCAAGTCACTCTCGGACATGTTGAAGGGTAAGCAGGGTCGATTCCGCCAGAACCTGCTCGGTAAGCGCGTGGACTACTCGGGCCGTTCCGTCATCGTGGCCGGACCAAC
>JAFMJP010000100.1 GCA_017853375.1 Actinomycetota bacterium | reverse complement strand
AAGTCGCGTTCGCCTGCGGTAATCGCAGCCACGATTCGTGCCGCAACCACGTTGGGCGCAAGACCTTCCGGCATCTTTGGTGCCACTCCGGCGAGCGGTCGCGTGGCGAGACCGGTTTCGGTGTGTCCTGGGCGAGCGTCAATGACGTCGATGCGACGTCGACGCAACTCGCGTCCGGCCGCAGTCATCGCAGCCCACGCGGCAGCCTTCGACGCGCTGTAGGCCGCCATGCCGGCAACGGGCTGTGTGGCCACCACTCCGGAGATGTTCACGAAGAATCCGCCGTCGTTCATGTGCGCGGCACTCTCGCGCAACATCACGATGGGCGCAATCGAGTTGACTGCGAACAACCGTGCCAACGTGGCATCATCCAGATCCACCACGTTGCCAAATGCGACGACACCAGTGGCATTCACCACGCCATCGAATGGCGCAACCGACGCGAGAGCCGTTCGCAACGCTTCGTGATCGGTCACATCAGCCAGCGCGTACTGCGAGACGCTTGCACCATCTAGTCGAGTGTGATCACGCACGATCGCCGAAACCCTTGCGCCTGCAGCGGCCAGTTGAGTGGCGATGTTCGCACCAAGGACGCCCGTTGCACCAACCACCACCACGTGAGCACCGCGAAGCTCGCGTGCCACGTCAGGCTTCTTTTCGGATGTTGCCGAGCGCAGCAAGCAGCCGTGGAGTTGCAGCCACCATCGGTGAGCGTCGCTCGGAGTGTTCGGTCACGATCAGCTCTCGACCGTGCACCTCGCCCACCACCGCGCCGGCTTCGGCGCAGATGTGCACGCTCGCCAGATAATCCCACACACCGTGCGACGCCATGTCCACCCAACCGTCGAGGGTGCCTTGTGCCACCAAACAGAGGTCCAATGCCGCCGCACCCAGCGCCCGGAATTGAGCCCAGCCCGGATGCTTCTTCGGCACTCCAGAGATTCCGATGACGGCATCCGACAACTGATCGCAATTCGATGGCGAGATACGAACACCATTGTGGAATGCACCGCCACCCATGGTTGCCGTCCATCGATCGGTATTGGTGAACTGATTGGCCACCAACGATGCGCGATGACCGCTCGAGTCGATCGCCGCCAGCGCGGTGGCATACCAGGGCACGCGTCGACTGGCGTTGGTGGAGCCATCGAGCGGGTCCATCACCACGATGAGGGAATCGTCGTTCCAGTCCCCCGTGCGTCCGCTTTCTTCCGAGAGCACCGCACAGCCTGCACCATGCAACACCTCAAGTGCCGCCGCATCGGCGCGCAAGTCCACTGAGTACTGTGTGGGTCGCTTTCCGGAAAGCCCCCAGTCCGTGTTGCTCGACAGCACGCCATAGGCGGCATCTGCAACCTCATGCAACACCCGGAGGATGTCGTCGTTCGATGATGCAGTCGTCAGCTTCGTCACGGCACCGTCAACTTACTGGCTTCACGTGGCTAACGCTCGTCGCGCACGAAGGGCTGCCCGAGCATTTTCGGAGCACCCAGCAAGCGACGCGCTCGTGGCGTCGACAACACCACCAACACCGCCAAGGTGATGAGATACGGGAACATCGCCACGATGGTCGGCGGCAGCACTCGAATCTGTTCGGCCTGCAGTGTGAACGGCACCTGCAGCGAAAAGCCGAAGAGCACCGCACCACCAATCGCTCGTAGCGGTCGCCACGAGGCGAACACCACGAGCGCCAGCGCGATCCATCCGATGCCGTTGGTGGTTGCCGACTGGTTCCACGCCGCGGAACGCGCAAACATGTACCACGCGCCGGCGAACGTCATGAGCGCACCGCCCACCACCGTGTGCGCCCAGCGAATGCGAGCCACGGAACCACCCTGGGCATCCACCGTCGCCGGAGCGTCGCCGGTGGCACGCAGGAGCAAGCCCGGTCGCGTGCGGTGCATGTAGAACGAGGCCGCCGCCACCAACACCCACGTGAGGTAGGTGAACACATCGTGCCCGAACACCACGGGCCCGAAGAACGGAATGTCGGAGAGTGCGCCGAAATCGATCGGTCGGATCAACACGGGCAAGGGATCACCCTCGATGGGTTTACCGATGAACTGCGACAGTCCGGTGGCAAAGATGACCATCGCCAATCCCGACACGATTTGGTTTGCCCGTAGTCCCACGGTGAGTGCCGCGTGTACCGACGACAACACCACACCAACCAGTACGGCCACGAACAACGCCAACCAAAGGCTGCCGCTCGAATCGGCGACCAGGAAACCCGTCACTGCGCCCATCAGCAACATGCCTTCGACGCCGAGATTGATCACGCCACTGCGCTCGGTAAGGATTGCACCCAATGACGCCAGGATGAGCGTGGTTGCGATGCTGATGGCATCCGCAAACGTGAGCAGCCAGATGTTGGAGTTCATGCCGATGCCGCCCTGACGCGCGTGATGGTGATCTTGTTGCGACGGAACAACTCGCCACCCAAGGCAAAGAGCAGCACCGCACCCTGCAGCACCACCGCAATGGCAATGGGCACGGGATCATTGGAAATCTGCAGCGCATTGCCACCGGTGCGAAGACCTGCAAACAGCACTGCTGCCACGATGACCGCGATGAAGTTGTATCGGGCAAGAGCCGCAACCACGATTCCGGCGTATCCCAAGCCGACCTGCAACAGACCGGGGTCTACCTTCCCCGCCGGACCTACGACGTACATCGCTCCTCCAACTCCGGCCAGCGCACCGGAGATGAGCAACACCGAGGACTGCAGCCATGCCGAATTCATTCCTGCGTACCGAGCTGTATTTGGCGAGTCTGCATACACCGCAGTTTCGTAGCCGTAATTGGACACCCGCATGAGCCAGAACAACACGACGGCCAGAACCACTGCAATAAAGAACGTGGGGTACGTGTTGGTGACCTTGTCGGTGAAGAATGAAATCGGCGAGAGCCGGGCGCTGTCGGCAACCAATCGCCCTTGCGGAAACGAAGTGGTGGGATCGCGGAAGAATCCCGTCGAACCGAAGATCAGATAGTTCAACAGGTTGAGCGCCACGTAGTTCAGCAGCAGTGTGCTGACGATCTCGCTGGTGCCTAGGCGCGCCCGCAGGAGTGCCGGAAGCGCGATCCATGCGGCACCTGCCAATGCGCCGACGATGAGCACCATGGGAACGGCGATGAGTTGCGGGAACGAGTCGGCGATTGCAATGCCAGCCCACGCGCCGCCGATCATGCCGAGATACATCTGGCCTTCCTGCCCGATGCTGTAGAGGTTCATGCGGAATGCAAATGCAGCAGCAAGCCCCGTGCAGATGAGTGGTGTGGCAAGCCCCAGAGTGTCGGTGATGCCGTAGAAACTCGTGTAGGCGTTGTCGATCAAGTCCAGATACGTGCCGATCGGCGAATGACCCGTTGCGGCAAGGAACACACCGCCCACCACGAGCGCAAAGAACACCGAAAACACGGGCACCAGGAACAGCAGAGATCGCGGCGTGCTCAGACGCTGCTCCATTCGCACACGGCGACCGAGGATGATCATGATTCCAGTCCTGCCATCGCGCGGCCGACTCGATCGAGATCCGCATCGGCTCCCGGCTGCTCCAATGTGATGCCGCCGCGGTACAACACCATGACTCGATCGGCAAGCGTCATGACTTCGTCCAGATCCTCGCTGATCATCAGAATGGCCTTTCCGGCGTCTCGCGCTTCGTCGAGCAATGCATGTACCGCTTCGACTGCGCCGACATCGAGTCCACGAGTTGGCGAGCACACCACCAGCACCCGAGCACCACTCACTGCAAACAACTCGCGAGCCAGCAACACCTTCTGTGAGTTACCGCCGGAAAGCTTTCGCGTGGGTGTAAGTGGCCCCGGAGTTTTGATCTCCAACTGCGTGATGAACCGCTCCGATTCCGCCAATGCGGACTTTCGGTCGACGAAGAACCCGCGGTGACGCGTGAGCACCATGTTGTCGACGATCGACATCGACGGCGCAAGTCCCGTGCCGAGGCGATCCTCCGGCACGTATGCCAGACCTGCACGGCGCGCCCCGAGGGCACCCGAGCGTGCTGTCGGAGTTCCGCACACGGTGACGTTGCCGCGCTGTGGTGTTTGCAGTCCGGCGATGACTTCGGCGAGATCACGCTGCCCATTTCCTGCCACACCGGCGACACCGACAATTTCACCGGCACGCACGTCGAGATTGATATCCGAGAGAATTTCCACTCCATCCCGCTCGAGGTGCACTTGCGATACGGAGAGCAGGACGTCACTCGTGGGTGACTTCGCGCGACGCGGCACGATGTTGATCTCCCGACCCACCATCAGCTCGGCAAGTTTGCGAACATCGGCCTCGCCGCGGCGAACCGAGCCGGTGACCTTTCCGCCACGCATCACCGTGATGCGATCGGAGATGTCCACGACTTCGCCGAGTTTGTGACTGACGAACACCACCGACTTGCCGGTATGCGTCATGGCGCGAACGGTGATGAAGAGCTTTTCCACCTCGGGTGGCGCAAGCAGCGCGGTGGGTTCGTCGAGCAGCAGTACCTCTGCACCTTGATACAACGCCTTGACGATTTCCACTCGTTGGCGTTCGCCAGCCGACAACTCGCCCACCACTGCGCGTGGGTTGAGCGGCAACCCGAATTCCTGGGTAATGGCGGCAACCTTTTCTTCGATCTCGTTGGTTGCCAAGATGAACGACAGCGACTTGTGGCCAAGGACCACGTTTTCTGCCACCGTGAACCGATCCACCAGTCGAAAGTGCTGGTGCACCATGGCAATGCCATGCGCCAATCCGTCGCGTGGGCTGTTGAGGCGAATCTCCACCCCGTTGCGCAGCACTTGACCTTCTTCGGGTCGATACAGACCACAGAGCACCGAAGCCAGGGTGCTCTTCCCGGCTCCGTTCTCGCCCAAGAGCGTGTGCACTTCCCCACGAGCAAGATCAAAGTTGACGGCGTCGTTTGCGACGACGCCTGGAAAGCGTTTGGTGACCGAACGCGCAACAAGCGCCAACGTTTCCCCCGTCACAAGTGCCAAGTTTGCCACAAACGGCATGGCGCGACTCCGTGCTCCGCCACAAACGGCAAAGCGCCCACCCCGCCGAAGCGAGGTGGGCGCTGTATCGCCA
>JAFMJP010000099.1 GCA_017853375.1 Actinomycetota bacterium | reverse complement strand
CCCAACCCTCTGATCCGAAGTCAGATGCTCTATCCATTGAGCTACGAACGCTGGTTCCCGCAACGCTACCGTCTGGCATCATTGGGGCATGCCGTTGCACGCACAGACTGCCGCCGTTCTGGAGTTCATGCGCCAACTTGGTGCGCCACCGCTCCATGAACTGACGGCGGCCGAGGGTCGTGCCAACTACTTGGCGATGCGCACACCGTCGACCGTGGAGTTGCACGAGGTACGCGACCTCGTTGCCGACGGAGTGAAGTGTCGTCTGTACCGATCGAGTGGAACGACATCCGCACCACTTCTCATCTATTACCACGGTGGTGGTTGGGTGATTGGCGACCTCGACACGCACGACGACATCTGCCGAAAGCTTGCACGTGATGCCAGGTGCAGCGTCATCGCGGTCGACTATCGGTTGGCCCCGGAGCATCCCGCGCCGGCAGCACTTGACGACTGCATTGCCGCAACCCGCTGGATTTTTGCGAATGCCAAGTCGCTGGATGCCGACGCAGCGCGCATTGCCATCGGCGGCGACTCCGCCGGAGGAAATCTGGCGGCACTCGTTGCCATGCATGCCGGCGTGACCCCCGTCTTTCAATTGCTCGTATATCCGGCCACCGATATGCGTATGGATTATCCGAGCCATCGGGAGAATGCGCAGGGATACTTGCTCACCGCCGACTCCATGAAGTGGTTCATCGGTCACTACCTGCAGGGTGACGACAAAAAGAAGAGCGATCCTCTCTACTCGCCGATTTTGAGCGATGACGCATTACTCAAGAAGTCGCCACCAACCTTGGTCATTACCGCGGAGTTCGACCCGTTGCGAGACGAGGGTGAGGCGTATGCAGCACGACTGTCTGCGGTGGGGGTTCACACGTCGACGGTGCGATTCCACGGACAAATCCATGCGTTCTTCGGCATGAGCGAACTGCTCGACGATGCGGCAGCCGCCATTGCCCTCAGTGCGTCGTATCTCCGCAAACACTTGGGGACCTGACCCGTGGCCCGAGCAACCCTGGTCGTCGACAACTACACGTACGAAGGCACCGATGCACATCGCACGCTGCACAACTTGGGCGAGCTCTGGGCGCACCATGTTCATGAGCGCACGGTGTCGGCAGAAACAGTGCAACGCAGTGCCGAAGCGCTTGCAGGACTCTTTGCGCCGATTGCCGGCAGTGATTACCCTGCGCTGTCACCTGCGGAACGAGTGACGAAGCTCGGCGAAGCTGCCGCCGCACGAATCGACGAAGTTGATCCGCAACACCTCGAGCGGGCATTGCGTGACATGTGGGTGCCGCTTGCCGAACTCGGAGCCCATGATGTTGCACGAGCATCGGGCGAAGGTGCAGTCGCCACTGCAGGTCAGGGCGTGATCGCAGGATTGTTTCTCTCCGATGGAGGCGTGCCAAAGACTGCGGTCGACAGCGTGGAGATCGGGTATCGCGGAGTTGTCGGTGATCGTCAAGCCACTCGCCAACATCACGGACGACCGTGGCAGGCGCTGTGCTTATGGAGCGCCGATGTCGTGTCGAGTCTGGCCGCCGCGGGTCACCCGGTGCTCCCTGGGTCGGCTGGAGAGAATGTCTCGATTCGTGGAGTTGAGTGGTCGACCATGCGGCCCGGTGCTCGATTGAGCATGGGCACCGTGCGGGCCACACTCACCGCGTATGCGATTCCGTGCCATAAAAACGCCCGGTGGTTCAGTGACGGTGACTACGACCGCATGAGTCATGAGCGTGGTGACGGGAGTCGGCTCTATGCCCGAGTCGACCAACCTGGGAACGTCAGCGTGGGGGATCGACTCCACCTCATCACCCAATAACCACGCCATTTCATCGGGTATCCACCACTTGGTTGTGCGTTTGCGCTCAGTTGGAAATTGTCAGCAATGGAGCTGACAGAAAGAGAGAACATCCACCATGTACACACTCGGAGTACTTCTCCTGGCAGCAATCCTGCTCGGCGCGGTCGTGTCGGTTATCGACTCGGTCCTTCGCCTGGTCGGACTCCACGGAGTGATTGCCAAGCTTCCCGTCATCGGAGCCCACTGGGCGCTCATCATCAGCGTGTTGATGGTGTGGCTCACGGACATGAATCCGATCGGCGGATGGGGCATGACGTTCGGAGATGACTGGATGACCTGGGTCGCCAACGGCGCCATCATCTACGGCATGATTCCGGTAAAGGATGCGGCAATCTCGATGATCAACAAGGGATTCAGAATGTAACGAGCGGTCCTACCGCTTCACATAACCCGACCCGGCGACCGTGCCCCCACACAGGGGAGTCCCACGTCGCCGGGTCGACGTGTTCTAGGCCCACTCCAAGTCGTTCGAGTGCGGCTCGCATCACCGGTGGTCTGGCACGGTTGGCGCCGTCACTGATTTTCAACGCAACTGCACGTCCGTCACGAAGTCCAACGGCGAAGACGGCCTCGGCTCCATCCTTGGCCATGAGTCCCGGGACACCCTGCATGAGTCGCGTGACGTCACGCGTGGGTCCACCCACCATCTCCGGATTCGACATCATCGCGTCGGCAACGTGAAACTCGGCGGTGCCGGGTGTGGCGATGGCGATCGTGCGGAATGCGCGAGCCAATCCAATCAGCGAGAGTGCGTGCGCCGGTGCGCCACAGCCGTCGACAGCAATGTGTGCAGCGGGCTCGCCAGCCAGCGATGGGATTGCCTCGGTAATGTGCTGCTGTAAGGGGTGATCTGGCGAGAGATAGCTCGCGTCGGTTGGCCAACCCGCCGCGACACACGTCGCCAACATGCCGGCGTGTTTACCCGAGCAATTCATTTGCAGCGACGTGCGTTGGTTGCCGTTGCGCACGGCACGCTCGTGCTCGTCGTCGTCCAGTGGGTAGTCCCGCAGATTGGCGAGGGAGGACTCATCAAGACCGACAGTCGAAAGAATCTCGCGCGCAGCAGCAAGGTGTTCGGGACGCCCATCGTGGCTCGCGCATGCGAGTGCAAGGAGTCGCGGAGGGAGCGACAAGCCTGCTTTCACCATCGCAGTTGCCTGCAACGGCTTCATCGACGAACGGGGAAAGACGATGGCAGTGGGGTCGCCCACACTGAAGGCCACCGTGCCATCCGGATTGAGTGCCACCACGGCGCCAAAGTGTTGCGACTCCACCTGTCCGTTGCGACGTGTCTGTGCGACGAGTTCGTATGTCGTGGAGTCGTGTCGTGTGGCAGTCATGTGAGCAGTCTTATCGGATTGCCAAGTTGTAGTTGCCCGATGTCGTCACACCGGCACGTGTGATGGTGATCTTCACACGACACGTGCCTGAGCGCGTGAAGGTGAGTCGCTTGGTGGTGGAATTGACGGCGCATTGCAGACGTGACTTTGCCGACGGCACGACGACCGTCTTGGTGATCCCCGAACGATCAATCAAGAGTGCGTTGATGAGTGCCGTCGTCGTCCTTGAACTTCTGGCTTTGAATACGGGTGTGGTGAACGTCCGTGTGTCACCCACCGTCGTGCCCGCAGCGTTGGTGGCGGCGATTCGCCAGTAGTACGTTGCTCCCGGTTCGAGTCGTGACAAGTTTGCAGTAAGAGTCGCCGTTTCGGAACCCACCACGTCTCCGGCGGTGATCGTGCCGTCGAGCGTGGAGAAGTCGGCCGCTCGTGAGTACTGAAAGAAGGCCTGGCTTGCCACGGTGTTGGCATTGACCGTTCCGCTGAGAACGGCGGAGTCCGAACCAACGGAACTTGCCGTGCCACTCAACACCGTTGGTATGCCACCGAGCGTCGTGAACTGTGCGATCGCTCCCGACACCGTTCCCGCAAGGTTGGTTGCATTGGCTCGGAAGTAGTACTTGGTTCCCGGCATCAGATTGGCGATTGCCACCTCGATCGACGTTGCCGTCGCCCCGGTAACTTGCGCCGCATCGACGGTGATGCTGGCTCCACTCAGATCGGGTTGTACTCCGTACGTGAACGAGGTGGTGGTGAGCAGGTTGTTGCCAACCGCAGTGGCATTGAGATAGGCGCTCGTGGTGGTGATTCCAAGCGCCGATCCGGTGGTGATGGTGGGGAGCGCGGTCACATTGGTGAGCTCGAGCGCTCGTCGCACGAGCTCGGGATACGCAGCCGGGGTGAATCCGGTCATGGATGGCTGTGTCGACGGCGAACAAGGTCCGGAAGCAGCCGAGTTCACACCGATGAGCACGACTTGATTGGCCACTTGGGTGATGACCGGACCTCCCGAGTCACCAGAACAGATTCCCGTGGTGGCGGTCTGTGTGGCGGTGAAGCCGCCCGGCCAGGTGGGCAGTGCACTCAGTGGCTGACTAATGAGATTGGGAACCGCCGACGAACTTCCCGACGGTGAAGTGCGTCCGTAGCCAAGGAACGTAACGATGCGGCCTTCTCGTCGCCAGGCAGAAATTTCGTCCGTGGTGGCGAGTCGAGAGATACTTGCGCCGGCAAGTTCGCTCGCCAAGATGACGAATGCGATGTCGTCGGCCTGCGAAAAGTCGCCGCGTTTTTGCCATCCGTCGACCGTAATCACCGAGCTCTGTGTGACCGTTTGTGGTGACTGCAAGATATTGACACCAGGGGCGTACACGGAGATGGGAGCACTGGTGACGCTCCCGGATGAATCCACCACACAGTGGGCTGCGGTTACCACGATGCGACTGGTCCACAATGCGCCACTGCACACGCTGGAACCATTGACCAAGCGAACCACTGCGGTGTTCCCCAGCGCAGAACTCCCGCCGACCACTGCATGTGCCGGTGACGCAGCAATCGGTGCGGCACTGGAAGCGAGAGCCAACACCAGCGCGAGACGTAGCGGAGTGCGATATGCAGTACGCCTCGCCAACCTCACGTTGCGAACGAGTGCATTCAGACTTCCTGGCACATGGAACACACTATGAGTAAGTGGAAACGGCATCGTTAGGCTCAGCGCATGCCATTCGACAAACCAGCACCCGACCTCACCAAAATTCAACTTGCTTGGGACAAATGGGAGAAGGGCGAAGAGCAGCCGGGCCGCACGCTTGCAGCATTGAAGACGGCCGGACTCGACTCCGTGCTCAAGCAACTGGTGGAGAGCGGCTGGAAGCCGACGCTGTAGA
>JAFMJP010000018.1 GCA_017853375.1 Actinomycetota bacterium | reverse complement strand
TTTGTGGTCGGGTCGTGGTGGTATGCAATTCGATTCATCGCACCGCACACACCCGAGGTACGGGCTGGAGCGCCGGCAGTCACGCGTCGACAAGCTTGGTTCTTTGCCACGGCTGTTGCAATGTTGTGGTTGGCGAGCGACTGGCCGATCCATGACATCAGCGAGGAGTATCTCTATTCGGTGCACATGTTCCAGCACATGGCGCTGTCGTACTTTTTGCCCCTGTTGACGGTGCTCGCCACGCCAATCTGGCTGTTTCGAGCAGTACTCGGATCGCCACGAGTTGGGCGCGCGATTCGATGGCTTGCCCAACCCGTAGTGGCCGGGTTTGTCTTCAACATCGTGGTGATCGTGACGCATATCCCGGCGATGGTGAACCAGAGTGTCAACAATCCGCTGCTGCATTACTCGTTGCATGTCGCCCTCGTGACGTCATCCCTGCTCATGTGGATTCCCATTGCAGCCCCGGACCCTTCGATGAGGATCGGGTACGGCGGACGCATGGTGTATTTGTTTCTCATGTCGGTGATACCGACGGTGCCTGCTGCTTGGCTGACGTTTGCCGAGGGTGCCGTCTACAAGCACTACGACATTGCAGTACGTGTGTGGGGACTCTCGGTGACCACCGATCAACAGATTGCGGGAGCAATCATGAAGACGGGTGGCTCCATCTTTTTGTGGAGCATCATCGTCTATTTGTGGTTCAAACGCTTTATGGGTGGCTACGGCAGACAGCAGAGTTACCGCCGCACGCCGGAGAAGGCACTCACCTTTGATGATGTTGCGCGGGAGTTCGACCGTGTTCCTGCAGCTCCCGAACCGCAGCGCGAGTAGTCGACGATTTAACTATCGAAGCGGAAGAGTCGCGCCGCCACGATCGGCGCGATGACGGCCCAGCCAAGCAGGTCGAGCCACACCCCGCTGCCGGAGGCGTAACTGAACCAGGCGTCACTGGTGACACCACCCAACGAAGTATGCATTGCTTCGGCAAGCGCACCGGAGGGAAGGATTCGTGCAACCACGGCCATGGCATCAGGCAGCTCGTCAATCGGCACGATGATGCCGCCCACCGCCAAGAGCGCCAAGTACAAACCGTTCTGTGCAGCCAGATTTGCTTCAGCCCGCAAGCGACCGGCAAGGGCCAATCCGATACCTGCAAATGCCGAGGTTCCAAGCACGATTGCCCCGATGAGTTTCCACCACGTCACCGAGCCGGGTGACCAACCCATGAGTGACGCAATGACGAGGAGTATCAAGATCTGCGCAGCTTCGACGATGGCGACCGATGCCGCCTTTGCCCAGATGAGCCGTTCCCGACCAAGGGGCGTTGCGCCGAGACGCTTCAAGACGTGATACGAACGTTCGAATCCTGTGGCGATTCCCGTGCTGACCATTGCAGTGGACATGATGGACAATGTCAGCACCGAGGACACCAAGCGCGACAACGACACACTGTCGGGCAACACTTCGACGTTTCCGAAGAACACCAAGATCCCCACTGGTATCACCATGATGAGCAAGAGCTGCTCATAGTTGCGCAGCAGTGTGGCGAGTTCCATTCTGGTCTGTGTGACGATCAACTTCATCTGGTGACCTCGCGTACGACATCTTCCAGTCGTCGATTTCCAACACAGAGGTTCTCGACGGAGTCGTCCAATACCACCTTGCCGTGGTGCAACACCACTACGTGCTGTGCAACTCGCTCTGCTTCATCAAGGTCGTGGGTGGCAAGCACCACACAGCAGCCCTTTGCGGTGAGCCCGGCAATGATCTCTCGGACCATCTCACGGCCGTCCAAGTCGACACCAGCCGTGGGCTCATCCAAGAAGGCGATATCGGGATTGGCAGCCAGGGCAAGAGCAAGGGAGAAACGCTGACGCTCGCCACCCGAGAGTCGCCGCCAGGTGGATCGTGCGCGGTGCTGCAGCCCAACCTGTGTGAGAAGCTGTCGCGGGTCGACCCCCCGGTCGTACAACCGGCAATAGTGACGAACGAGCGACATCACGCGGGCACTTGGTGCAATTCCGCCATCCTGCAACATCACACCGATTCGGGCTCGCAGAGAATTGTCGATATCGGCTACGTGTGTGCCCAACACACGCAGAGAGCCGCTGGTGGCACGGCGAAGCCCTTCGCACGCCTCCAGTGTGGAGGTCTTTCCCGCACCGTTGCGTCCGAGCACTGCGGTGACCTCACCATGTCGTGCCGCAAATGACACCGAATTCACCGCCGCGATTTCTCCGTAGCGAATGACGAGATCTTGCACCTCGAGTGCAGTGGTGTGGATCGGCGAATTCACTACGAACACAGTAGACATCAAACTGGTTCCACCGCGTCCAGCACTAGCCTTGCTGGGCGTGATAGACGTCCGGTTGTTGCGAACACAACCTGATGCAGTGCGCACTGCATTGGAGCGACGCGCCAAGCCCGAAGTACTCGAACAGCTGGATCATGCGATACGTCTGGATGTTCGGCTTCGTGACATTGTGACCGAACGCGACGCGGCCCGGGCCCGAATCAACGACCTGTCGAAGGAAGTCGGCATGCTGCGTCGCGAGAAGAAGGACGCCGAACCGCTCATGGCCGAGAGCCGAACCCTCGGAGAACGCGAGAAGGCACTCGATGAGGAGTACACCCAGGTTGAAGCGGTGTTGCGGGATGTGCTGTTACGAATACCCAATACCCCGCATCCCGAGGTGTCAGAGGGCAGCAGTAGTGACGACAACAAGGTGCTACGCGGACCGCTGCAAATGCCGGACACGTTTGCCGAGCATCAGCGGGTACCGCATTGGGAAACCGGAGTGGCGCTCGGCATCCTTGATTCCGAGCGCGCCGTGAAGATTTCCGGCGCAATGTTCACGATGCAGCGGGGACTCGGCGCCACCCTGGCGCGTGCGCTGTGCCAATTTGCCCTCGACCGGAATGCGGATGTATTCGAAGAAGTTCGGCCGCCATCGTTGGTGACGACCGCCACCTTGACGGCAACGGGGCAGTTGCCGAAGTTCGCCGATGATGCCTACAGCATTGGTCGTGATGACTTGTGGTGCATTCCCACTGCCGAAGCCCCACTGACCTCCCTGCACGCCGGCGAGATTCTCGACGAGTCACAACTTCCCGTGCGCTACATGGCCTTCTCACCGTGTTTTCGTCGCGAAGCCGGATCGGCAGGTCGAGATACTCGCGGGATGCTTCGAAGCCATGAGTTTGACAAGGTGGAGATCCTTGCACTCGCCACGCCGGAAAGTGCACCCGCAATGTTGGAGGAGTTCATTGAGCGAGTGACGAGTACCATCGCTGCGCTCGGAATGCCATATCGATTGTTGGAAATTTGCACGGGCGATCTCGGACAAAGCCATCATCGGAGCATCGACGTGGAGGTGTATGCGCCTGGCTGCGACCAATGGTTGGAGGTGAGTTCGATCAGTTGGTTCAGTGACTATCAGGCTCGTCGTGGTGACATTCGCTTTCGACGCGACGGAAAGAAGGGCACTGAATTCGTCCACACCCTGAACGCCTCTGCTCTCGCGGTGCCACGAGTGTGGGCTGCAATCATGGAGAATTTCCGTAACCCTGACGGATCCGTCACCATCCCGAACGTGCTTCACCCGTACATGCGTGGAGCAACGGTGATTCCAGCGGTTTCAGCACACACGAAATGACGCTGCGCGATCGGCGAGTGCAATACGAGACTGCCGGTCTCGACCGTGCAGAAATGGCCGAAGATCCCGTGCAACAGTTTGCGGCGTGGTACCAACAGGCTGCCGAGGCTGGTGTTGCAGAACCCAATGCGTTCACACTGTCGACCGTGGATCATCGCGGTGTACCCAATGCACGCGTGGTGTTGGCTCGTGGCGTCGATGAACGCGGTGTCACGTTCTACACCAACTACGCCAGTGCCAAAAGCCGCGAGGTTGCGGCATCCACGACGGCAGCGGGCACGTTTGCGTGGCTGGACTTGCATCGCCAACTGCGCTTTCGTGGCGACGTCGTGCGACTGAGTACGACCGAGAGCGACGAGTACTTTGCGTCGCGTCCTCGCGAATCACAGCTCGGTGCATGGGCATCGCCACAGTCGGAGGTGATCAATGATCGTGCGGAGCTGGAGCAACGTCTTGCGCGCGTTCGAGACCGTTTTGGTGATGAACCAGTTCCGCGGCCAGACGGCTGGGGCGGTTGGTTGATCACGCCAAGCGAGTGGGAGTTTTGGCAGGGCCGCCCGAATCGTTTGCACGATCGGTTTCGTTACACCAGGTCAGGCTCTGGTTGGATGCTCCAGCGGCTCGCTCCCTGACGAATCGTCACGCCATGTACGTGCAGACTCCGCCAATGCGGAAATGAGGGCGACGGTGTGTGGTGTGGGATGCGGACCTTCCCAGTCCCACCACAACGGGCTGGTTCCCCGCACGCGCGGTGGAAGTTCCAGCTGCACTCCACCGAGTCGCGGTACGTTGACGGGATTTGCAGGGTGAAGTCCGCGCAACTCTTTGGGGATTTGTTCGATGTCGTCCAGCACACCGTAAGCGGGTAGCGCTCGTCGCAAGTGGGCTGAGGTGTGGGTGGCCAACTGTCGATTGCTGCCGCCGAGCAACATGGTGGTGAAGAGTCCACGGCGACCAAAACCATGCACGGTGATGACCACATCGACATGGGAGAGGAAACTCGCCAACGCTTCTGACTGTTCTGCCGTAAAGCGATGTGACGGGACGTGTTGGCGGAGTCCGGCTGGCTGGTGCACCCCGTAGTACGAGGAGTTGGACTCACGTGCCGCCCGTTGCGCGATGAGGTCGGTGCGTTCTTCGAGCGACCCACCGTGGAATGCCATGAAACCGAACTTGCCGCGCAACTCCAAGACCTCTTCCACGCCTGGTTGAGCCAAGAGGTAGGCCAGGTTCATGAATGTGGCGCGTCGGTGCGCCGCCGTGTGACTAGCAGCGCAACGATGACGACGGTGAGGCACGATACCGCGATCGGGAGTGCGCCGATCTCCTCGATCTGTGTGACGATGGCGGTTTGCCAGTTGCCGAAAGTTCGAAGGAGGCCGGCTTGGTCCGAACGCTCGGTGATGGCCGTGTACCAGTACCACGTGAGATAGATACCGGTGACGAGCACCAGGCCACTCGATACGTACGACACCATCTTCATGACTCCGCGGCCGCCTCGCACGAGGGCAGTTTTGGCGAATGCCAGTGTCGTAGTCAGTGCAGTAACGAAGAGCGCCATGCCGAGTCCGTACATCACCACACTGAGCACACCAGAGACGAAGCCGTTTCGGTTGAAGCTGCCAAGTATCGCGGTGGTGAGCAAACCGATGGTGCAACCAATGGAGGCAATCGCGTACACCACACCGAACGCAAACATCCCGGTAACACCCTTGCGGCGAGATTCCCCCCCGAGTGCAGGAACCCACAGGCGCGGTCTCCATCCCGACAACATTCGTAAACCCATGACGATGAGCGCTAGTCCAACCACGAGCGCGGCGTACTTTGCGTTGATTTCGATCCAGTTGGTAAAGAGGCGTGAGATGGCGCCAACCACCAGGAATACTGCGAGAAATCCCGCTGACACCGATCCGCCCACGACGAGTGAACGACGCAGTCGCGCGGCGACGTTGGTGTCGTCGCTGACGCTCAAATACGACACGAGATAGGCAGGCAACAAGACGAACCCGCAGGGGTTCACTGCAGCCAGCATGCCGAGAAGCAGCGAGTATGTGAAACTTCCCTCAACGAAAGCAATCACGAGGGAAAGACCTCGTTGATTGCCTCGTTCAACATCGCAGCGGTGATTTCCCCGGTGAGTTGGCGCCGCACGACACCTCCGGCGTCGATCAGGAGCGTCACCGGTGCCGTTGCAATGCTCAATGCACTGGTGAGCCGTCCGTCACGATCAAAGAAGTTGTCGAATGTTGCGTTGTAGGTGGCGAGAAATCTCCCGGCGACCTCGCTCGTGTCGTTGATATTTACACCAATGAACCGCACGTGGTCGAACTGCCGATCGGCGGCAACCAGAACGGGGAACTCGCGACGACATGGTTCACACGTAGAGAACCAGAAGTTGACAACCAGTGGCTGTCCGAGCCAGGTATCAGTGGCAATGAGATTGCCGCTCGGGTCCTCCAGCTGTACCGAGGCCAACGAGTTGCCTTCGGACACCTTGTTGAGGGCGATGCTGCCCACGCTGGAGTCGAGTTGGTAGTCGTCTTGCGAATCAGCCGACAAGAGCCAGCCGCCTCCGAGTGAGACAACGAGTGCGATGGCAAGCGAAGTGAGCAGGAGCGGCCGTCGGATGCGCACGCAGGCGAGGCTACTGACGACCGACATCTTCGGTAGCGTCATCGCCGTGTCGCACGTGCAACAGGTGTCACCACCGTCACCATTTCCCGCGCTTGGACGCACGTATTCACGTGAGCTTCGCGTTCGACTCGGCGACGTAACACCGAAGGGTCGATTGCGACTCGATGCAACTGCGCGCTATCTCCAGGACATTGCGACGGACGACGCATTGAATGGCAACTATGACGATCCCCACAGCTGGGTGGTGCGTCGTACCGAAATGTGGGTGCATCACTTTCCCAAGTACCTGGATGACCTCGTGTTGACCACCTGGTGCGGTGGTGTTGGTTCGCATTGGGCCGAGCGTCGCACGCGGATCGTCGTTGCAAACGAACCCGATGCTCCGCCGGCAATCGAGGCTGCGGCACTCTGGGTCCGCGTGGATTTGCAGACGTTGAAGCCTCTGCCCCTGTCGGATCAATTTCGGGAGCTCATCGGCGAGTCCGCCGCCGGGCGCAAGGTGTCGGCTCGCTTGATGGTGGGTCGCAACCTGCCCCCGAATGCGCAGCTTGCACCAAGAGTGAACATGCCGCTTCGCTTCAGCGATTTTGACGCCATCGGTCACCTCAACAACGCGGTGTATTGGGAGCCACTAGAGGAGTACTTGGGTGGCCATCGCGAACGTCGCGCGCCGCTGCATGCCACCGTTGAGCATCATCGCTCGGTGGAGCCGGGGGCATCGCTCACGATTTCCACTTACGAGATGGATGATCGTGTCGTCCTCCACCTACGCGAGGGTGAGGAAACTGCATCGCTCATTCAGGTGGTTTCGGAGTAGTGCTGAGCGACTGGTTGGTACTTCCCACCGCCGCCAACGCCTCGATATTCCTCGTTGGTTGGTGTGCTGGGTGGATCGGTTTCGCTCGCGCACCTCGCCAAGGCGTCACTCGCTCAACACGCCAACGTGGCCCGGTGAGTGTGGTGATTCCGTGCCGCAATGAAGAGGCGAATCTCGCGGAGTTGCTTCCGTCGTTGAGGACGGCACTCCTTCCCGGCGACGAAGTACTTGTAGTGGACGACGACTCCAGCGATGGCACCGCACATGTCGCGGAACTTCACGGTGCAAACGTGATTCGAGCCGGGGTGTTGCCGAATGGGTGGGCAGGAAAACCCCATGCGTGTTGGCTTGGTGCTCAGCGGAGCCGCAACGCAACCCTGGTGTTCGTCGATGCAGACGTTCGCCTTGGAGCGCATGCGATCGACCATCTCGTCGACATGCTCGAGGACAACCCCACGGCGTTGGTAAGTGTGATGCCGTGGCACCGCACCGGCACATTCGTAGAACGGTTGAGCATGTTGTTCAACGTGATTTCGTCGATGGTGGCGAGCATGCACATACGCGACGGCAAACGTCGTGTGGCGTACGGACCGTTCATGGCAGCACGAAAGGACGAATACGTGCGTGCTGGTGGACATGCCCACGCAAATGTGCGAGGTGCGGTGGTGGAGGACCTCGCGTTGGCTCGGGTGATGCCGATGTCAGTAGCGCTCCTTGGCCGCGTGCACGAGGTGGAGTATCGCATGTATCCCAATGGTTGGCGTCAACTTCTCGAAGGTTGGACCAAGAACACCGCACTCGGGGCTGTGTCAGTACCGCGGTGGTCGGCGGTGCTCATCGTTGGTTGGGTGGCGTCGTTGTGCGGCGGAGTACTGGTATCGCCCTGGATGTATGTGCTGTCGGCGCTGCAGATATGGGTATTTGCTCGCCGTGTCGGCAACTTCGGTGTGCTGAGCGCATTGGCATACCCGCTCCATGCAGCAGTCTTCGTCGTTGTAGCGCTGCGCAGCGTCGTTCGGTCAGGCCTCGTTGGCCGTGTGTCGTGGCGTGGGCGCAATGTTTCCACCCGGTGATGGCACGAAGAACGAAGTTCGGTAGAACGCCAATTCCTTCACGCTCTCGCGAATGTCGTTGAGCGCCCGGTGTGCGCCGGTCTTCGTGGGTCGCGAGATTGACGTGCTGGGGTACCAGCGCTTTGCAAGTTCCTTCACACTGGAGACGTCCACGCTGCGATAGTGCAGGTAGTTCTCGATGTCGGGCAGGTACTTGACGAGAAAGCGTCGGTCGGTGCCGATCGAGTTGCCACACAGTGGAACGGACTTCGCATCAGGGATGTGCTGCTTGATGAAGGAGAGCGTTGCAGCACCGGCTTCGGCAAGGGTGGTGCGTGAGGTTCGGATGGCCTCCAGCAGACCCGACTCGGTGTGCATGGCGACAACGACCGGATCCATGGCGGCGAGCACCTCGTCTGGCTGGTGGATGACGAGGTCGGGACCCTCCGCCACGATGTTCAGGTCGTCATCGGTGATGAGGGAGGCGATTTCCACGATGACATCCACGGTGGGATCAAGCCCCGTCATCTCCAAATCCATCCAAACGAGCACCACCCAACACTACGGCGGGCGTCGTATCGTCGTGGGGTGGCTTCGACACTAGAGATTCCGATTCGTCTCTTGGATGCCGACTTGCCGTTGCCCACCAAGGCGCATCCCCACGACGCGGGACTCGATCTTCATGCACGCGTTGACGCCATGGTGTCGGCTGGTGGTGGGCGAGTGCTCGTCCCGACGGGCGTTGCAGTGGCGATACCCGTGGGCTACATGGGCATGGTGGTACCACGCAGTGGACTTGCCCTGAAACACGGCATCTCACTGGTCAACACTCCGGGCATCATCGATGCGGCCTACCGCGGCGAGTTACAGGTGATCATGATCAATCACGATCCGACCACCGACTATCAGGTGAAGCGTGGTGATCGAATCGCACAGTTGATCGTGCAGGCGATTGCGCAGGTGGAGTGGTTGCCCGTGTCACAGCTGGACGACAACGACCGCGGCGGTGGGTTCGGCCACAGCGGTCGCTGACGTCAACTCGGTTGGTGACTGCTGGTCACACCCTCGCGTGCCAACTGTGCGATGTCGGCATCGTCAATGCGAAGCAGCGAACGTAGTACCTCGGTGTTGTCTTCACCCCGATATTTCGGCACACCTCGAATGCGGACGTCGGCATCACTGAACTTCCACGGACTTTGTGGAATTCGTACGGTGCCACCCGCGCGATCGGACACTTCGGCGATGACTCCTCGGTGACGCGCCCATTCCGTGTTGGCGATATCGGCCACACTTCGCAGGCGTCCGGTGGCCAGGTGATGTTCGGCGAAGATTCGCTCGATTTCGTCGGCGTCGGCAATCGTGGAGGCCCACTGCTGGAGAATTTCCGCAAAGTCGTCAAGATGTCGGAGGCGTGCCGCAACATCGACGAAGCGAGGGTCACGCTCGAGGTCGTTGCGGCCCATCGCTGCACAGAACCACCCGAAATTCGTCTTTGACGCAGGGTGTCCGCTCACCACCACGATGCTGCCGTCGCGAGTGGTGAGCACGGGATAATCCGCTGGTTGGAACGACCGTATCCAGTCCGCGGGAACCTCACCCTCCCACAGTTGATCGTGGGCGTGTTCGTTCACGTACAACAGCGTCTCTGCCATGGAGATGTCAAGGAATTGTCCTCGTCCCGTTCGTTCCCGTTGGAAGAGTGCGGCGAGAATTCCGGCTGCGGCCTCCATGCCCGTGTAGACATCCCCGTGGCTGAAAGGATCGTTGGCGTAGTCACCATTGCGCACGTCGCCTTGATGCTTGGTAAGACCCGCTTCAGCGTTCACTACCGGTGCATATGCGCGTCGGTCCACCCATGGGCCGGTAGCGCCGTAGCCACTGATGGAGGCGTAGACAAGGCGAGGGTTGCGCTTGGCCAACGCCTCGTAGCCAAGCCCCAGACGAGCCATTACCCCGGGTCGGAAATTCTCGATCACCACGTCGCTGATGTCCACCAATTGGCGGGCGATCTCCACCGCTCGCGCATGGGAGAAGTCCAACGAGACGTTCAGCTTGCCGACGTTTTGTTGGATGAAGTACGTCGCCAGCGAGTTGAGACGAGGTTGTCCGAAGCGGGTGAGGTCACCCTCCGGCGGTTCGATTTTGATGACCTCGGCACCGAGATCGCACAACATGCGAGCTGCGTGGGGACCAGCCAGCACACGAGTGAAGTCGAGCACCCTGATGCCTTCGAGTGGTCGTGTCATCGGCTCACCTCAACTGAGGCGGACACCAAGTGTGCGCAAGGCCAGCGAGGCATACAGCGAAATGCCGGTCTTCATCGCTTGCTCGTCGAACATCACTCGGTTGGAGTGATTCGGTGCTGCAGTTGCCGGATTCACACCGTCTGGTGTGCCACCCAAGAAGATCATTGCTCCGGGCAGTTTGTTGAGTACGTACGAGAAGTCTTCGGCACCCATCACCGGGCTTGGTAGACGAACTGCCTTGTCGGCACCTACCAGCGCGTCAGCAACCTCCAAACCGAATGCCGCACTCGGTCCATCGTTGACCGTTACGGGATAGCCGATCTTTACGTTGACTTCGGCCGACATCTCGTGTGTGGTGGCAATGCCCTCGGCAACACGCCGCAGGCCATCATGCACCTTCGTTCGCGTGCTTTCACTCACCGCACGAATGGTTCCGTTGATGTAGGCCGACTCGGGAATCACGTTGGAGGTGGTCCCGGTGTGAATCTGAGTCACGGTGACGACGGCAGGATCGAACACCGGAATACGTCGGGTAATCAGCGTTTGAAGTGCCTGGACGATTTCACAGGCAACGGGAATCGGGTCACGGGCACGGAATGGCTCTGACGCATGACCACCTTTGCCCGTGACGACGATTTCGAACGTGTCCGATGACGCCATGATCGGCCCGCCCTTACCGGTAACCCAGCCAGCTGGGATCGCGGTGGTGATGTGGATTGCGTAGGCAGCAGCAATGGGTGACGCGGTGCCGTCGGCAAGAGGTGGCACATCGAGCAGGCCTTCTTCGAGCATGAACTTGGCTCCGTGGTGGCCCTCTTCACCTGGCTGGAACATGAAGAGCACGCGTCCCGGTAGTTCGTCTTTGCGTTCCGACAGCAGTCGGGCGGTCGTTGCAAGCATGGCGGTGTGGGTGTCGTGTCCGCAGGCGTGCATCATGTTGTCGTTGCGTGACGAGAAGTCGAGTCCGGTGTCTTCGGGCATGGGGAGAGCGTCCATGTCGCCTCGCAGCATCACGGTGGGGCCGGGCTTGCCACCGGTGAGCAGGGCAGCAATACCGCTGGTGGTGTTGTGCAGGGTGATGTCGAGAGGAAGGCCTTCGAGCGACTCCAGCACTGCCTCCCGCGTGTTGGGCAGATGGTTGCCAACTTCCGGCCATTCGTGCAGCCGACGCCGAAGTGCAACTGCGCCGTCATACACATCGTCAACGTGTGCCGAGAGTTCCTTGGCGGTGCCGTGAACGTCGCGTGCAGCAAGTGTTTGGGAGTTCTCTGCCATGGACTCATCGTAGGTCGCGCCCCTGCGTCTACGCTGGGGTCAACACATGTCGCTGTTGGTCGTTGAGTTCACCATCGAACCATTCGTTGAAGGCCAGCCCGGCCCACATGTCACCCAAGCCGTTGCCGCCGTGGAACAACACGGAGTGAAGGTGGACTTCGGGCCCTTTGGGTCGACGTTCACTGCAACTGAGGTATCGACACCTGCCATCGTGGCTGATTTGATGCGAGCCGCCTATTCCCATGGAGCGACATTCGTGAGCGTGAGTGTTGCTCGCCAGTCGGCGTCATGACCGCCCGTCACCCGTTGATTGACACGGTTCAACCACTCCTCCACGCGCTCGGAGCATCGATCGTGCAAGCAGGTGAGATGAACAAGGCAGACGTTCCTTTGGTGTGGGAAGGCACGGTGGTAGCTGGTGTGCGGCTTCCTGCGCTGCACGGGGCGATGGAACGCCTTATCGAATCGGTGGAGAAGGAACTCGGTGCAAAGCTGGCGTTGTTGTCTCGATCGGAGAAGCAGCGCGCAATCCGACTGTTGGATGAACGTGGCGCCTTCATCTTGCGCCGTGCCGTCGAGGACGTCGCCGACGCCATGGGTGTTTCCCGCATCACGGTGTACAACTATTTGAATTCGCTACACCGCTAGCTCGCTCTTGCTCGCTAGTAGACGGGCGTTACAACTTGCGCAGGAACACGTCGGTGACACGATGATCGGCGCCTTTTTCGATGACGAGCGAGGCACGGCCCTTCGTCGGCGCGATGTTCTCGCGCAGGTTACGACCGTTGATTGACTCCCAAATCTGGTGTGCAAGCACGTTGGCTTCTTGGTCGTCGAGTTCGGCAAAATGCCGGAAGAAGCTCTGGGGATCCTGGAAGACCGTTCGTCGTAGTGCGTGGAATCGCTCGACGAACCAAGATTCAACGAGCGTCTCTTCGGCATCCAGATAGATCGAAAAGTCGAAGTAGTCGCTCACGAATTCATTTGCGCGTGAGTCCACTTGCAGCACGTTGAGGCCTTCAAGGATGAGGATGTCGGGTTGGTGCACGATTTCATGCCGGTCGGGGAGGATGTCGTAGATGACGTGGCTGTACACCGGAACTGCTACTTCAGGTTCACCACTCTTGACTGCACGAAGAAAGTCGAGCAATTGTCGAGTGTCGTAGCTTTCGGGGAAGCCCTTGCGGTCCATGATGCCGCGCGCCTTCAGCTCGCTATTGGGGAAAAGAAAGCCGTCGGTGGTGACCAGCTCCACCCGCGGATGCTCGGGCCATCGCGACAGCAATGCCTGCAAGAGGCGTGCAAGTGTGCTCTTGCCCACTGCGACGCTGCCGGCAATTCCGATGATGTAGGGCAACTTTGGCGCGATGGTGCCAAGAAAGGTGGCCGATACTCGGTGGAGATTCTGGGTGGCAGAAACGTAGAGGTTGAGTAGTCGAGTGAGTGGAAGATAGATCGCCGTGACTTCTTCGAGGTCTATCTGATCGTTGATGCCACGCAGGGCCTCAAGATCTTTCTCACGGATAGTGAGAGGCGTCTGGGCACGCAATGCCGCCCACTCTTCTCGGTCAAAACGCTCAAAGCGCGGAACGTCACCCCCGTCAATCACGCGAGTGTCACGCTACGTCGCTCGTTGGGGAATCGTTCGTGGTCATGCGATGGCTAGCGCGAAAATGGTGACCGTGGCGAGACTGCACCAGGACCGGTGAGTACCTCGTAGCCATCGTCGGTGACCAGCACGGTGTGTTCAAACTGGGCAGTTCGTTTGCCGTCGATGGTGACTGCGGTCCATTCATCGTCCCACATGCGGTGTTTGTCGGAGCCGAGGGTGATCATCGGTTCGATGGTGAAGGTCATGCCCGGACGCATGAGCATGTTGTTGCGGGGCTCGTAGTAGTGGAGAATCTGGATGTCGGTGTGGAATTGCTCCCCGATGCCGTGGCCAATGAACGCCTTGACGACGCCGTAACGAAACTTCTTGGCGTGTGACTCGATTGCCCGACCGATGTCGGAGAGAGGTGCGTTCGGCTTCACCGCTTCTATGCCGAGCCATGTGCACTCCTCGGTGACCTTGATGAGTTGACGGTCTTCGTCGCTGATCTCGCCTACTGCAAACGTGGCGTTGGTATCACCGTGTACGCCATCGAGATAGCAGGTGACGTCCAGGTTGACGATGTCGCCATCCTGTAGTTCGCGTGAATCGGGGATGCCGTGGCAAATCACTTCATTCACACTGGTGCACACACTCTTGGGAAAGTGCTGGTAGTTGAGGGGGCTGGGATACGCACCGCGAGCGATGCACAATTCGTGCACGTACACGTCGATTTCCTCGGTACTGATTCCGGGTTTGACCATCTCGCCAGCAAGGCGCAAGACCTCGGCAGCAGCCGCTCCGGCACGTCGCATTCGCGCAATGACGTCGGGGGACTTTACGGGGGACTCGGGACGTCGCTTCACTTGGCCCGTGAGCGCGTACGGCGGCTTGGCAATGTGTTCGGGGACGCTGCGCATGGGGCTTACCAGGCCCTTCACTACACGCCCTTCAAGTGGCTTGTGACAACGCTTGTACTTACGACCACTGCCGCACCAACACAGCTCGTTGGCAAGCGGCAACACTTTCGGAGGTTGCGGTGTGGAACGCACGAACTCAGGCTATGGGAACGACTGCACATGCCGATGTCGAGTAACGGGCGCAATCGTATATGGAATTCTGTCGGCTCGGTTTGGCGAACCAGAAAGTGCGTCAACTACAACTTGAGCCGACACACACATAGGCGGTAGGCGCAACCAGCGCACACCATCGAACGAAGGAAAAGGAAGGCAGCCGTGGCGGAACGGATGTCAGAACAGTCGGTGCGGTCGCGCTTGCGTGACGCCCTCAACGAACCAAGTGACGACGACATCGTCGGACCTCGCGCAAGACGACGCATTCCAGAAATGTTGCTCGGGCTACTACTGGTCACCAGCGGTGCCCTGGGTGGAGTGCTGGTGTTCCAGCGGAGCAATGATCGCACGGTGGTGGTGGGAAGCGCACGTGATCTGCAGCGAGGCACGCTCCTCACCAGATCTGATGTGATTGCCGTTGAGGTCGGTGCACTCCCTGCGGGAGCAGCAACACAGGCCGGCAATGCCGGGGTGTTGCTTGGTCAGCGTCTTCTCGTCGATCTCCCAGCTGGTGTACCGATCTCTCCGCAGGTGGTCACTCCTGACGAACTTCTCGGACCTTCGGAGGCGCTCATTCCCGTGGCCTTGGATCGTGGAGCCGTACCAAGTGGACTGGGTCGCGGCGATGCAGTGCGTGTGGTGATTTCGTTTCCGAATCAGGGCCCTGACGCACCGGCTCCACAAGTACTGGGGGATGTCATCGAAGTCTTCGACATTGTGACGCCGGACGATTTCGGTGACTCCATCCAGGTGACTCTTCGTGCAAACTCCGATATTGCGGTGGACCTTGCGCGGGCCGAGCGTGTGCAGTTGCTGAAGGTTGCCAATCAATGACCAGTCTCGACATCTCACTCGTGCGGTCGCTTGCGGATCACCTTGCCGACGTCCTTGCCGAGGAGCGAATACGTCGTGATGCCACCGATCAGACGCCAACTCGCGAAGTCGAACTTGACCTGGCTCGCGACACCCTACGAGCAGAGATCTCACGTGTTGGAGCAAAGCGTTCGCCTGACTCGTGGCCGCCGTTGGATGAGGAAGCACTCATCAATGAAGTGGTTGCTCGTGTGTTGGGATTGGGTCGACTTGAAGCTCTCCTCGCTGACGACGAGGTAAGCGACATCCATATTCGTGGGTGCGATTCCGTTTGGGTCAAGCTTCGTGACGGCCGACGCGAGCGTCGTGCACCGATTGCGGACTCCGACGAGGAATTGATAAGCCTCATCCGTCGCGCTGCCACTCGCTTCAGTCGAACCGAGAAGCGATTCGATGCAGGAACTCCCGAACTCAATATGCAGCTGCCGGACGGGTCGAGGCTGTTTGCGGTGATGGAGGTCTCTACTCGGCCAAGTTTGATCGTTCGTCGACACAGATTTGAGCTCTCGTCCCTTGATGAGCTTCGTTTGTGTGATGTGTTCGATGAACGCGTGCAGTCCTTGCTCGTTGCGATGGTTCGGGCACGACGAAATGTAGTGATTGCCGGCGGGACTGGTTCTGGAAAAACCACGCTGTTGCGGGCACTCATCAACGAAATTCCATGCACCGAACGCATCGTGACCATTGAGGATGCCTACGAACTCGGCTTGGAGCACTTCGCCCAACAACATCCCGACTATGACGCTCTCCAAAGTCGTAGCGCCAATATCGAAGGTCAAGGTGAGGTCACCTTGGCGGATCTCACTCGGATGGCGCTGCGCATGGACCCCGATCGAGTGATCGTGGGTGAGGTTCGGGGTGCGGAGGCATTCCCGATGCTGATGGCGATGAGTCAGGGGAACAATGGATCGATGTGCACCATGCATGCTGATGGAACGCGTTCGGTGTTTCCGAAACTCGCGGCCTACGTGGCCATGGCATCCACAGGATTGCCGGTGGAGACGGTGAACACCTTGGTATCGAGTGCTTTGCACTTTGTCATCTTCATAGAGAACGTTGACGGTCGTCGCCAGATTGCCTCCATTCGCGAGGTAGTCGATACCGACGGCAACAACATCGTCTCGAACGAGGTCGTCACCCGTAGCTCTCGGGGCGAGACACACTGGCCGTATCCATTGCGCTCAGTGACACGTGAGCTACTCGAACAACAGGGCTTCGTTGCTCCCGCGTTGACGGGAAGTTCACGATGAATGCCTCGATTGCAGCCGTAGTGGCCGGCTCGGTCATGGGGTTGGGCGTATTTGTGATTGTCGCGGGATGGCGTGGCATGTTGCGACTCACAAGGATCTCGGATAGATCAGCATCTGATTTCATGCGCCATGCCGTGGTTGCCGCATTGGTGTTGGTGGTCACCTGGGCGGTGACGGGATGGACCGTTGCTGCTGCAACGATTGCCGCCGTCGCGACGATGGCGAGCGTGGCGGTACGACGTCATGGGAAGAGGCGTGATGATCGGGCTCTGGTCGAAGCAATTGCCATATGGACCGAGCAGCTGCGCGACACGTTGGCGGGAAGCAACGGATTGGAACACACCATCATTGCCACGACGGCACATGCACCATCGGCCCTTCGTGAGCCCCTCGAGCGACTGGTGGCGACCATGTCGTATGCACCAATGGCCCAAGGTTTGTCGAGATTTGCACGTGATGTGAACCATCCCACTGCGGATTTTGTAGTTGCTGCGCTCTCAACTGCCTCCACCAGACAAGTACGCGAACTTGGTGCCTTGCTCGGCCACTTGGCATCCTGTGCTCGCGACGAGGCACGTATGCACACCCGTATTTGGGTGGGGCGTTCACGGACGCGCAGCGCAGTTCGGATCATCGCGTCGGTGGTGGTGGTGTTCGTTTGCGGTTTGGCGGTGTTGAGTCCTGAGTATTTGGCGCCGTATCGGTCTGCGGAAGGTCAGGTGGTATTGAGTGGAGTCATCCTGGTGTTCTTTGGTGCACTTCTCGCAATGCAGCGCCTCGCCATTGTGGTGGCTCCTGATCGTTTCGTCGGTCGCCGGGAAGAGATCCGCACATGATGCTCCTCATCATCTTCTTTGGTGCTCTTAGTGGTGGCGGAGTTGCCCTTTTGTTGATTCCGTCGTTGGCGGCACGGCTCGGTGGTCGCGTTGTCCGGCTGGGTAGGCACTCACGTGAGGCCATACATGATCGCGCGGCCCGGGCTCATGCGAGTGATCTTGCCATCGTCGGTTGGACTCCGACCGATTTGGTGGCTCGCCAACTATTGGGCATCGTGCTTGGTGCTGCGATGAGTGCCACGATGACGTCAATTGCAGGGCGTGGCATCACGGTGGTGGCTGCAATGTTCATCGGCGGGTCTGTGGGATTCATGCTGCCAATCACCCTGTTGCGAGCATCTGCTCGCGCGAGGCGACGAAGTTTCCTCCACGCCTTCTCTGCCTACTTGGATTTGGTCAATGTGTTGCTTGCAGGTGGGTCGGGAATGGAGACGGCCCTTGTTGCCGCAGCCGAAGCTGGTGATGGCTGGGCATTCGGAACCTTACGGTCGTGTCTTACTCGGGCCCGTTTGGCACGTCACTCACCGTGGAACGAACTGCGAAATCTCGGAACTCGTTGGTCAATCAGCGAGGTGGTGGAGGTAGCCGGCAGCATGACGTTATCGGGCGAGCACGGCGCCAGGATCCGTGCGTCGTTGGCCGCTCGTGCCGACTCGATGCGCTCCCGACAAGTTGCGGAAATTGAAGCGCTCGCGCAATCAGCCACCGAACGCATGGGCGTACCAGTGATGATGCTCTTTGTCGGCTTCATGGTCCTGCTTGGGTATCCGGCCCTGCAGACGGTGGTGATGAACATGTAGAGGAACTTCGCCGTTGGCTCACGTCACGGAATTCAGTAGTACAAGAAACACGATGTACACAACTCAACCCAAAAAACGAAAGGAACATGCAATGTCCCACACACGCCAACTCTGGCAGTACTACACCACACGCTTTCGCGCCTCTCTCACCACGGATCACGACCGTGGTGAGGTCAGTGCCACCACAGTGGTGATGGCTGCGGCCCTCATCGCGCTGGCGTTGTTTGTCGGCGCAACCATCACCAGTCGGGTTCGCGACAAAGCCAACTCTCTCGACCTTGACTGAGCGACGTACCGACCGCGGCGAGGTTTCAGTCGAAACCGTCCTCGTGGTGCCAGCAATCATGTTCGTCGTATTGCTGGTGGTGCAGGCTGCCGTCGTCATGCATGCAGCAAACATTGCGCATCATGTGGCAGCACAAGGTGCCATGAGCGCTGCACGTCACGGCTCTTCTCCCGAAGAGGCGTTGGTGGCGATCTCTACGGCAGCAACTGCGGTTGGTGCACGTCTTGCCGCGCCACCGTTCATTACCGGTACCGCCGACGATGTGACTGTTCGTGTTTGGGTGGCGTTACCAAGAGCCGTACCGATGTTCGCCGAGCAAATCTCCCGCGAGGTGTCTGTTCCTCGTGAGCGTTACATCGCCTACAACGATCGATGATGCGTCACAAACGTTCTGATACTGGATCAATCAGCGTAGAAATGGTTCTCCTTGCCCCAGTGTTGGTGTTGCTCATGCTGGTGGTGGTGCATCTCGGGCGTCTCGGTGCTGCCCACATCCGATTGACAACTGCTGCCGACCACGCGGCACGTGCTGCATCGTTAGCCCAACCTCGTGCCATGCATGAAACCGCGCGGACTGTCGCGTTTGACAGTCTGTTGCAAAACGGGCTGGCGTGCGAATCCGTCGGGGTGGACGTCAATGTGGTGCAGGGGATTGATCCGGTCATCGTGCAGGTGAATGTGCAATGTCAGCTTGATCGGAGCGGCCTAACGCTGCTGTCACCGCTGCCCCGCTCGGTGAGTGCGACATCCTCAGAAGTGGTGGATCGCTGGCGGGTGGACTCGTGAGTGGCTTCGTTGTCAGTATCTTCGCCGGACTACTTGCACTCGCGGCACTGGTGTTTGATGGGTCTCGACTGGTGTCGCAACGTGCAGCACTGGACGATCATGCTGCAAACGCGGCTCGAGCCGCAGCCCAAGAGATCGTTGACATTCGGCTTGGAAACGAGCGCATCGATCCACAAGCGGGAAGCGTTGCCGCACATCGCTATCTGGCACAACACGAGCTGTTCGGCAGCGTACGTATCGATGGTCTCAATGTTGAGGTGACTGTGGTGCAGAACGTTCGGATGACGCTGTTGGCACTGGCAGGAGTCGGTGATCAAGTGGTGGCTTCCACCCGTGAGGTCCGAGTGGTGGACGAATGATGAATGTCTGCAAAAGATCAATCTCGTCGTATCAGCGCACTGTACGAGACGCCGTCCCTTCGGTCCTGACGCTGGGTTTCTTGGTGCTTGTTCTCCTGGTAAGTCACCAATATCCGACACGTGCGATCACACGAGTGCGCGAAGCGTGGCGCGATGGTGATCTCGTTGCGTCAGGAGAGATGTTCACCTTGGGATTCATTGTTTTGCTGTGGCTCATCGTGGTCTCGTGGTGCGTTCGTACGGTGTTGGTCACCACGCGATTGTTGATTGAAATCATGCGAATCGCTCTGGTTGACGGCCAGTCGCATCGTCGATTCAACAAATTTCGTATGGCGGCACTGTTCTTCCTCGGTGCGATATCGGCGACCAAGGTGACGAATGAGCGCCAGGAGGCAACAGAGGTGACGAATGATGTCAGGTTGCCCACACCATCTCCCGACGCATTGCAGACTCTCCCGGCACTGGCATCAGCTGGACTGGCAGTTGGAATCACAACGCATGTACAGCGTGAGCGAGCTGCACTCTTGCGCGATGCGCCTGTCTCTGCCCGTCTCAAGAAACCTGGTCGTGCAGCTTTGGCTCGCGGTATTGCCGTATTCGAACGCTCACGCGAGTGGACCGGACCCCAGGCTGTTTCTGGGGCAATGCTCCTACCCGTCGGAATGTGTGGTTCTCAGTTGGTGCATCTCTCGGTGAAGTCAGGTGATCTGGTGTCGGTGGAGGCTTCCGAGGCGCAGGCAATCACCGTGTTGCGACATCTCCTCAACACGATTGCGTTGGCGCCGTGGCTGGGTGAGTCCCAGGTGGTGCTGTGTGGGTTTGATCGCAATGATGTGGTGCAAACCCGCAATGTCGTATGTGCTTCGAGTGTGGCAGATGCGATCACGCTCGCGCTGGCGCTACGGACGAGTCATCCGAGTGCAACCGTATTTTTGGTCGCAAGTGCTCCTGCAACTGACTTGGACTCACTTGCGTTGATGGGAATCACGGTGATCTTCGGATGCACCAACACCGGAGTGCAAAATCAAGATATATCTGGGTTCGCACACCCAGTCACACGAATCATTCGTAAGGAACATGCGTGGCACATCAATTCACAGAATCAGTATTTTCTTCCGTACGGAGTGACCAAAGAGGAGGCAGCGGAGTTTCGCACCATGGTGCAGGAGATGACCTTGGTCGAACATGACCCCAAAGACTCAATTACGTCATCTCGCTCAACGCCCTCTGTGATGGTGCGAATTCTCGGTCCAGTGGAGGTACTGACAGACGATGCATCCGAAGTTCTCTTTCGGAAAGCCAAGTCGCTTGAGCTGTTGTGTTGGCTATGCCTTCACCGTGACCACCCCACGGTTTCGGGTGCACGCACCGCACTCTGGGAGGTGAACGTGGAGGATGCAACTTTCCACAATGTGCTGTCAGAGTTGCGTCGGGGACTGGTGAGCTGTGGGCTCCGAGACGCCGTTCGTCGCGAGAGCAAGAATCGCCTTGTACTTGATGGTCGTATCACCACGGACATCGACGAACTTCGCAGCTCACTTCTCATCGCTGAAAAAGCACCGTCTCCCGCTGCGATAGACGAACTCGTCGACGCCATCGTGCTCGTTCGCGGACTTCCTTTTGCCGATCGCTCCTATGCCTGGGCTGATGCCGAGGGAATCACATCCACATTGGTGTGGTTGGTGACACGAGCGATTGAGCTTTCGGTGGAGTTTGCAAAATCACAGGGCGACGAGTCCACCGTGCTCGATGCGACCGCAGCAGGCCTACGGATGTTGCCAAGCGACGAGCA
>JAFMJP010000098.1 GCA_017853375.1 Actinomycetota bacterium | reverse complement strand
TGACGGAAATTCCAGAACACCTTCTGAAGCGCGCCAAGGCCGCGCGCGAGAAGTCTGCCGAAGCCCCTGCTGGTGACGGATCATCGGCTGGCGAGGGAACCTCGCGCATTCCTGCCGAGTTGCTCGAGCGCAGCAAGGCCGCCCGTGCCGGTGGCGGAGTTGCCGTGAAGGACGCACCCGCGTCTCCCGTGGTGGCAGCACCCGTTGCCGGTGGCGTACCGGTTGGTGCAGGCCCCGGTGGACACACCCAGCGGTTGCTCACCGTGGTGAAATCAGGCTCGATTCAGGACGTCAAAGCCGTTCCAGTCGACAAGGTGCACGTGTGGCCGCACCTGCTCTCCATCGAATTCGTTGCGGCACTGGCGTGCACGGCCTTTACGTTCATGTTTTCGTGGTTCGTGAACGCACCACTGTTGCAAGCCGCAAACTTCAACCAAACTCCCAACCCATCCAAAGCGCCCTGGTACTTCATGGGTTTGCAAGAACTGCTCACGATGTTCCACCCGATGATCGCGGGTGTCACCATTCCCGGTATGGGAATCATCCTGTTGATTTTTGCACCGTACCTGGATCGCAACGCATCGAACAAGCCAGAAGATCGTAAGTTCATCACCAGCCTGATGACCGTTCACATGATGTTCTGGGCGGTTCTCACCATCATCAGCTCGTTCTTCCGCGGTCCGGGCTACAACTTCACATTTCCGTGGCGCGACGGAATCTTCTTCGAGCTCTAGATCATGAACACCACCACCACACTCATCATCGCTGGTGCCGTTCTCGCGGTGCTGGCTGCCATCGTCCTGCTGACTGCGTCGCGTCGCCGTGAAACCACCGGAGTGCTCTCGCGCGAGACGCGTTCACGTGACGAATCCGCCGAGCGTGCCGTCACCGGCAAGCAATACGAACGTGAAGCCGTCGCGTCGCGTAGCACCGAGTTGGCAGTACCGGCCAGTGTCGCGGTTGCCCCATGGTCACCACCAGATCCGGAAGTCATCGGTGTGTCTCGTCGACAGTTCTTCAATCGTGCGACGTTCACCTTGATGAGCGCCGGCCTCGGGGGCTTCGGTGCTGCCGTCATCGGGTATCTGTGGAAGGGTGCTGAAGGCGGTTTTGGTTCCAAGATCAACGCCGGCAAACTTGACGACATCGTTGCGGGGATTCGCTCGAACAAAGGCTTCTTGTATTTGCCGGAAGCGCGTGCGTGGGTCACCGAGTATCCGAAAGAGTCGTTGGCAAAGGCCGAAGCGGTGTATGCAGGTCAGGCACCGGTGTTCGCCGGAATGTCGTCAGGAATCGTGGCGTTGTATCAGAAGTGCCCGCACCTCGGCTGCCGCGTGCCCACCTGTGCGACATCGCAGTGGTTCGAGTGTCCATGTCACGGTTCGCAGTTCAACCGCGTGGGTGAAAAGAAGGGCGGCCCGGCACCACGAGGCATGGATCGCTTCGCCGTCTCGATCAACAATGGCAACGTCGTCATCGATACCGGTGCAGTGTTCGGTGGGCCGGCAATCGGCACCAACACCACAGGTCAGGAAGCCGAAGGCCCGCACTGTGTGGGTGGGGGAAGTCACTAACTTCTCATGACACCCGTATTTGCCGACGTCACCACCACGCTCGCATGGATTGCGCTCGTCGTCGCCCTCGGAGGCTGGGCGCTTTATGCGTTCTTCAATATTCGATCCAGCCGTGCTGAAATCGGATCCGAAATCGAGCTGGCGGCCAACCGCAAGCCGTACTACGACGACGAAATCCTCGAAGGTAAAAAGCTCGAACGAACACAGTTGCTAGGTCTGGTCTTTCTGGCCATCATCACGGTGACGTTGCCGCTCTACTGGATTCTGGAACCTGGTCGTCAGGCCGGTGCGGAGAAGGACTTCGTCCACAAGTTCGAAACGTGGGGCAGCGGTTTGTTCGCCGCGACGGCCGAAGGTGGCTTCAATTGCGCGGGTTGCCACGGAGGCATGAACGGTGGTGGCGGTGTCGCGTCGTATGCGGTGACGGATCCGAAGACCGGCGAAGTGAAAGCCGTGAACTGGAAGGCTCCGGCAATCAACAACATCTACCTGCGCTACAGCGAGGAAGAAGTGCGATTCATCCTCAATTACGGTCGCCCGTTCTCGCCGATGTCGGCATGGGGTTTGGTCGGTGGTGGGCCAATGAACGAACAACAGATTCAAACGGTGCTCGACTATCTGAAGAGCATTCAGGTTCCGCGCGAGAACTGTGCATCACCCGATGCCGACGCAAAGATGTGTGATGGTGGCACTTTGGCGAAGAAGAACCAGGATGAAATTCAGGCTGAGGCAGAACGTCTCGTTGCAGCGGGTACCTATGCATCGTTGGGTGAAGCACTCTTCAATTTGGATCTCGGCGCCGGGAGCTACTCATGCGCTCGATGCCACACCAAGGGTTGGTCGTACGGCGAACCACAGATCACTGGCGGCGGTGCGTTCGGGCCCAACCTCACCGGTGGGTCCACCATCCGTCAGTTCCCGAACCAAGACGACATGATCGCATTCATTGCTGCCGGTAGTGAATACGGCAAGAAGTACGGCGAGCAGGGTCAAGGAGGTGGACGCATGCCTGGCTTCGGCGGCATGTTGACGCCCGAACAAATCAAAGCCGTCGTGGAATACGTGCGAGGCTTGTGATGCAGTTGTTGTCGATGTTGGCCATCAATTGGCAGCCGCAGTTACGCGGCTATGTGGTGGTCTTGATTTCGGTGGTGGTGTTGATTGGCGGAACGTATCTCGTGGTGGGCACCAACATGGGTGCGCGGCTCGGCTTCCTCGTGGTGCTTGCCGGGCTGTTCGGCTGGATGGTGGCGATGGGAATCATCTGGTGGACGTACGGGATTGGTCTGAAAGGTCGCGAGCCGTCGTGGAAACCTGCGGAGCCCGCGACCATCGTCCGTGACGGTGAGTTGTTGCAGCAGGTGGAAATCCTCGAACAGCCACTCAAGTTGACGGGAACCGCGCAAGAGAATGCCGATGCGGTCGCCACCGCCCTCACCGAAGAAGGTTGGCGTTTGCTGGACGAAGCCGACCCGCAACGCGGACAAGCAGTGGCGTCGTCGGATGAAATTCTGATCAACCAGGCCGACGAATTCGCCGCAGGTGAGTTCGTTTCGGTCGCCGTTTTCGATCGTGGCGGAGAGCGTTGGCCAAAGATCAATGACGCACTCGACTTCGTGGCCTTCTTCCACGAACCGAGATACGCCTTGGTGGAAGTCGCGCCCGTCGTTCCGCAGCGTGTCGAGCCAGGTCGCGCACCGGCACGACCCAAGATCGACGAATCCCAAGACCGTAGGTACGTCTACATGATTCGTGATCTTGGCAACAAGCGTCAGCCCGCAATGTTGATCACATTGGGCTCGCTCGTGGTGTTCATCATCTTGTGTTGGCTGTTGCATCGTCGAGATTTGATGTTGCGCGAGAATCTCGCAGCAGCGCGCGAGCTCGAGAAGGTCTGAGCCCTGCGGGCGAATCGGCGATGAATCAATACCTCCCGATCGTCGTGCTCACGGTTCTTGCAGTGGTGTTTGGTGTGCTGAGCCTGGTTGCATCGAAGCTGCTGGCACCAAGACGCCCCAATACCGCCAAGGATGCACCTTATGAGTGCGGCATCGTGCCGAGCCGCGAATCACCCGAGCGTTTCCCGGTGTCGTTCTACATCGTGGCGATGTTGTTCATCATGTTCGACATCGAGATCATCTTTGCGTATCCGTATGCGGTTGCGCACGAGGCACTCGGCGCGTTCGGCTTCTGGGAGATGTTCGCCTTCAGTGCCGTGTTCTTCGTGGCCTTCGTGTACGTCGTGGCGCGCGGTGCATTGGCGTGGGGGCCTCTCAAGAAGGAACTCTCTGTTGCCGATGTGAATGCCGCCCCTGTTGCTGCAGCCGGAGTCAAGGTCGTGGGCTTGGATGGTCGCTCGGCACCAGCCGACTATCAGGTTGGTGCAGCATGAGCGCAGTCCGTGATGTGCTCGACAACGGCTTGGGGGGCATCAAGCACAATTTCTTGACGGGTCGAGTCGAAGACCTGGTGAAGTGGTCTCGTTCCCGATCGAGTTGGGGAGCCACGTTTGGATTGGCGTGTTGCGCCATCGAGATGATGGGAACCGGCGCCCCGCACTACGACCTTGCGCGATTCGGTATGGAAGTGTTTCGTGCGTCGCCGCGTCAGGCCGACATCATGATCGTTGCAGGGCGCGTGAGCCAAAAGATGGCGCCAGTCCTGCGACAGGTATACGACCAGATGATGGAGCCCAAGTGGGTGATTTCGATGGGGGTGTGTGCATCAAGCGGTGGAATGTTCAACAACTATGCGATCGTGCAAGGCGTCGATCAAGTGGTGCCGGTGGATGTGTACGCGCCGGGTTGTCCACCAACACCAGAAACGCTCATTCACGCCATTGAAACTCTCCACCAGTTGATCGAAGATGGTGAAATCATGCATCGTCGTGCAGCAACGGGTGCCGGCGCGAATGTCCATATTCAAGAGATTCCTGCCGGCATCACCACCCCGGTAGCGCTGGAGCGACGATAAGTCATGACCGATTCGCGCGGACAGACGGTGATGTTCGTGACTGCGTCCGATTACATATCCACCGTCACGCAGTTGTATGCAGACGGCTTCACCATGTGTGTGGATCTCACTGCGGTGGATTACTTGCTGCATGCCAACCGATCGGTTCCGGGTGATGTGGTGGCGCAACGATTCGAGTTGGTGATCAACCTCCTGTCCATTTCCAAGCGTGAGCGTGTGCGGGTACGAGTGCAAGTTGCCGAGGGGGAGTCGATTCCTTCGTTGTTCGACGTTCATCCCAGCACCGAAGCGATGGAGCGCGAAGTGTTCGACATGTTCGGCATCGTCTTTGATGGTCACCCCGACCTCACTCGCATCCTCATGCCCGAGGACTGGGACGGTCATCCCTTGCGCAAGGACTACTCGCAGGGACGTATTCCCGTGCAGTTCAAGGGTGCAGCGTCATGACGACACTCGACCAGCGCACGGCGGATGATTCCGCAATGGTGTCGGCTGGTGCCCCGATCGGTTCGGCCGGCGCTGCAACCGGCGAAGGCGGCCAAGAGCTTCAGTCGCGCGCCGACATTTCCCAGAAGGCTTTGATGCGCGAAGCGGGCGCAGTACTTCGCATGAGCGAATCGGCCGCCGCAGCACTCGCAGACGTGGCGACTGACGTGGGCGAAGACCAGTCGATGATCATCAACATGGGTCCGCAACACCCGAGCACCCACG
>JAFMJP010000017.1 GCA_017853375.1 Actinomycetota bacterium | reverse complement strand
CCATGCCTTTTCTCACCTTCGGCACGAGGAACACCCGCATGACGAACAGGAACACGAGGAATGTCCCGGCGCCCCAGAAGAATTCCTTCCCTTCTGGCGCAATGGGATTGGGTCCCATGTCTTCAGCGGCAAGGAGGATGGTGGAAATCAGCATGTGCAGTGTCGACTTCGATCAGGCGAACTTGAGCAGAATGAATGCCACGAATCCGATGAGTGCGAGCGCCTCAGTGAAGGCTGCACCAAGGAACATCGTCGTACGAACCATGCCGGCGGACTCAGGCTGACGTGCCATCGACTCGATTGCTTTTCCGAAGATCATTCCGAGTGCGATGCCAGGTCCCAATGTGGCGAGACCGTAGGCGTAACCGGCAGTGGCTGCTGCTGCTGTGGCTTTCTCCGCTGCTGGGTCGGCGCCCGCTTCTGCAGCGATGCGGGCAATTGTTGCTAGTGCTTCCATTGGTGTTCTCTCCTTGTTGTTTGGTTGGTATTCATTTCGTATTGATCAGTGTTCCGCGTGTGATGCCATGTTGATGTACACGGCTGTCAGCGTGGTGAAAATGTAGGCCTGCAGGAATGCGACGAGTACCTCGAACGATGTCAAGAACACCAGCACGGCAAAGGGCAGCACGCCGATCGGAATGAGAATCCGATCGCGGGCCTGGAAGAGTGCTTCCGACAACAGGGCGAAGATCACCAGGAGCAAGTGACCAGCGAGCATGTTCGCAAAGAGTCGAATTGCCAGCGAGAACGGACGAACGATGAACGTGGAAATCAACTCGATGGGCGTAATCAGCACGTAGAGCGCCTTTGGTACGCCAGGGGGAAACAACACCGACTTGAAGTACCCGAGTGGGCCTTGGTGCCTGATTCCCGTGGCGTTGTACACCACCCACACGATGAGGGCGAGGGCTGCGGGGATACCCATTCGAGCAGTTGCGGGCATTTGCAGGAAGGGAATCACTCCCGGAACGTTGCTCAAGTAGATGAAGATGAACAGCGTCAACAAGAACGGTGTCCACACCAGACCGGCTGGTCCCATCGTTTGCAGGATGATTTGCTTCTCGATGAAGTCGATGATGACTTCGGCCAAATTGCGGGCACCTTTGGGAGCAACCTTCGGATCTTTTCGTGCGGCAACGAGGAAAATGCCGATGCCGATCACTGCCGCTGCGATGCCAATGAGCACCACCTTGTTGATGGTTGGTGCAACGTCCCGCCAACGCAACAGCATGTTGATTGGTGGAAGCTCGAACGCGAGAATCGAGAGGTTGTTCATTGATGTTCCTTGGTGGTAAGTGGTACTGGTCGGACTCCTGGAAACGCGAGTGATGCAGAAACATACCGCATCTCCCAGAACAGCAACCCGATGTGGGAGACGACGACGGTCATGCCGAGCGCAATGAGATCGACCCAGGCGGCGTCACGAACCACGAAGATTGCAAAAGCCACGATTGCCAGTCGGACGAGATACCCGAACAGCATCGACCCGAGCATGACGGCGTAAGAGACTCGAGCCGCCAGTGCGATGATTCCGGCAGCGAGCATGAAGTTGCACAACACCAGGAGGAGTCCGTAGGCACTGGATACGGCTCCGTTCGTGCCCCACGCCAACCAGGACACTGCAACGAACAGCGGCGCAACCATGACGCCCCGCTTCACGATGTCGCGGGAAATTTGCGCCTCGGGCGATGGACCGGTGTCGCGCATCGCCAACACCGACGAACTCGTGTTGGTGGTCATGAGGAATGGACCGTCTCGCGCCGCTGCTGTTCGAGGCGCTCCATTTGGGCGTTATAGACGTAGTACATCTTCGCGAACTGTGCGACGGCAGCGAGTACCACGAACGCGATCATGAACCACGGAGTGGAGTTCAGCTGACGGTCGACGAACCAACCAATGAAGAAAAACACCAGCATGGTGCCAGCAATGTCCGCACCCTTGTTGATGGAATCAGGCTGATGAGTTGCCAACGCGGACACCTTTGTCTAGTCGAGGCTTGTGAACCGCTTAACAAACTAGGCGCGAGGGCTCTCGTCCACCAAATCCGCTTCGTGAACTTGTGCGTCGTCATCCCGTGTGCCACCGTCATCGCGCCGCAAACGAGGGTGCAGGACGGTGAACAAACTCAGTGCGGTGCCTGCCAGCACCAACAGCACGAGTGCCGATCCCGTGCTGTAAAGCGCAGAGAACAACACCACTGTGGAGAACAGAGCAGCCCACCCCCACAAAATCACGACCGCACGACGCGGACCATGCCCCAACTGAATGAGTCGGTGGTGCAGGTGCCCCATGTCTGCTTCGGCAAAGCTACGACCACTTGCCGTTCGGCGGATGACCGCAAAAATCACGTCGACGATGGGCACTGCCAACACCAAGAGCGAAATGAAGATCGGCGCCAGGAAGAAATAGGTCTGTCCGTTGGCTGACTGTGTGTCGGGGTCGGCACGTCCGCCCACCACGCTGGTTGCCACTGCCATCAAGAGTCCGAGCAACAACGCTCCGCTGTCCCCCATGAAGATTCGTGCGGGATTGAAGTTGAAGGGCAAGAAGCCCACGCAGACTCCTACCGCAATCATTGCGATCAATGGCCCGATGTTCGGCTGCGGCAACAGGTTGCCCGCCGTCAGGTCTTGGGAGTAGATGAAGAACGATCCTGCTCCGATGGCGACGATTCCCGCGGCAAGTCCATCCAAGCCGTCGATGAGGTTCACTGCTTGGGTCATTCCCAACAGCCACAGCACGGTGAAGAGCGGCACCCAGTCGTCGGACAACACGAACACGTCCAGGAATGGAACACGAAATTGAAACATCGTCACACCAAACCACACGAGCGAGATTGCCGCCACCACGAGTCCGGTGACCTTCGCCGGTGGCGAGATGTCACGGATGTCGTCCAACAAACCGAGGGCAAACGTAATGCTGCACGCCACCACCACTCCGATGATCTCCGTGCTGTCTTCGAAGAGTCCGTCGAAATCGCCCATCAAACTTGCCCCGACGATGCCCGCCAGAATGCCGATGAACATTCCGATGCCGCCCACATCCGGCGTTGGCACGGGATGCATGCGGCGTTCGTCGGGTGTGGCCACCCACCGTTGTCGGTGCGCCAAACGCACCACGAACGGCATGGAAACTGCGGTTGCGAGCGCAGCAATCAATCCGACGATGAGATACGACGCGACGCTAATCACGCTGGCCGCTCACTCCCCTAACGATAGGCGGGAAACGCGGCGCACAGGGCTGCAACCTTGGCGCGCACATCGGCAACGATGGACTGGTCGTTGCGACCCTTCAGCGTGGTGACGATGTGATCGGCGATGATCGTCATCTCCGACTCCTTCATGCCCTGCGTGGTCACCGACGGCGTGCCGATGCGAACTCCGGAGGTAACGAAGGGACTCCGCGGATCGTTCGGCACGGTGTTCTTGTTCAACGTGATACCTGCTTGATCGAGCACTGCTTGCGCTTCCTTGCCCGTGAGTTCGGAGTCGAACGGTCGCAGATCGACCACCATCATGTGCGTGTCGGTGCCACCCGACACCAAGCGGAATCCGCGCGTCGCGAGTGCCTCCGCGAGTGCAGCCGCGTTCTTGACGATCTGGTGCGCGTACTCTCGGAAACTCGGCTGCGATGCCTCGAAGAACGCGACGGCTTTGGCGGCCACTGCGTGCTCGAGCGGACCGCCCTGTTGACCCGGGAACACCGCCTTGTCGATGGCTTGCGCGTGCTGCTTGGTGGAAAGTATGCAACCACCACGAGGACCACGGAGCGTCTTGTGCGTGGTGAACGTGACGACGTCGGCATATGGCACCGGATTGGGGTGTGCTCCGCCAGCGACGAGTCCCGCCAAGTGTGCGATGTCGAACATCATGTAGGCGCCGACTTCGTCGGCGATCTTCTTGAAAGGCTCCGGCTCGATTCGGCGCGGATAGCTGGTGGTGCCGGCGACGATCATGCGCGGACGATGCTGCAAGGCAAGATTGCGAACTTCCTCGAAGTCGATTCGTTCGTCGTTCGCACCGACCTTGTACGAGTGGAACTTGTAGAAGATTCCGCTGGCATTCACCGGCGACCCATGGGTGAGGTGTCCACCGTGGTCGAGACTGAGACCGAGCACCGTATCGCCCGGCTTCAACATCGCCTGATACACGGCCATGTTGGCACTGGCTCCCGAGTGGGGCTGCACGTTGGCATGTTCGGCTCCGAACAGTTGCTTCACTCGTTCGATGGCGAGTGCTTCGATTTCATCGACTACTGCGTTGCCGCCGTAATAGCGCTTGCCTGGATATCCCTCGCTGTACTTGTTGGTGAGCACCGACCCGGTCGCTCGCATGACGGCGGGCGACGTGAAATTCTCGCTCGCTATCAGTTGCAGTCCGGTCACTTGACGCACACGCTCTTTTTCGATCAGCGCTTCCACTTGCGTGTCGGGGGTGACTTCGGACGGGAACGGCATCAGCTCTAACTTTCGTTGCGGGCCGATTCCTCGGCTTCGATTTCCCCCAATTGTCCCACACGTCGTGCGTGGCGACCGCCCTCAAACGGCGTTTCGAGAAACTTCTTGACGATCTGCTCGGCCAAATCCGGGCTCACCACACGACCACCCATCGAGAGCACGTTGGCATCGTTGTGCGAACGTGCCATTTCTGCAAGCCACAGGTCGTTGCACAGCGCCGCACGAATACCTCGAACCTTGTTGGCCGCAATCTGCTCACCCTGCCCGCTTCCACCCAACACGATGCCCACGTCGGCTCTGGCATCGCGCACTGCACGCGCCACGCTTGCACAAATCTGCGGATAATCGATGGCTTCGCTCGAGTGAGTGCCGTAGTCCTCCACGCGATAACCCAGTGCCTCAAGCACCGTCACCAAGTGCGACTTGAGATCGAAACCCGCATGATCGGAACCGATAGCTATTCGCTTGAGCGACGTCGGCGCATTGGTGTTCATCGCGCGCCAGCCTAGGTGGAGCACCCCGGTGGTTTTCGTACGCTGATGGTGCATGGAGATCGACCCACGTACACCCGTGCTCGTCGGGCAGGGTCAAGCGCTCGATCGGTCGACCAATGCAGTCGAGACCAAGCATCCGGTTGCCCTCATGGCCGACGCATTCACTGCCGCCGCGGCCGATGCAGGTATTTCTGTTCCTCACGAAGTGGACTCCATTCGGGTGGTGCGCTTGTTGTCGTGGAAGTACGCCAATGCCGCACGTGAACTCGGCGCCATCACCGGAGTGACCGCACGCGAATACGCCACCACACCACATGGCGGCAACATGCCGCAAACCCTGGTGAATCTCACCGCTACCCAGATTTTGCGGGGTGAGTGCGACCTCGTGGTGTTGGCAGGCGGCGAATGCACGCGTAGTCGCTCGCTGTTCAAGGATGCCTCCGAATTGCCGTGGCCCTCGCCCGAAGCCCCAGGAGCAGACGCCGTGCCGCCCGCCCACATCGTCGACGACTTGGCGCTGCTCAACGACGAAGAGATGCGTCTCGGCATCGTGCTACCGATTCAGGTGTACCCGATGTTCGAGTCTGCACTGCGTGCCGCATCGGGTCGCAGCATCGAACAGCACGATCAACGAATCTCCGAGTTGTGGTCACGCTTCAGTGCCGTTGCCGCCGGGAACGACTTCGCGTGGAGTCGTGACGTACTCACACCGACGCAGGTGCGGGAGGTGACATCGCGCAATCGAATGATCGGCACTCCCTACCGAAAGGTGATGAATTCCAACAATCAGGTCAACATGGCCGCATCGCTCATCATGTGTTCGGCGGAACGCGCTGCCGCGCTCGGGGTGCCACGCGATCGTTGGGTGTTTCCGGTGTCGGGTACCGATTGCCACGAGCACCAGTTCATCTCCAATCGCTGGTCGTTTGCAGAAACACCTGCCGTACGGCTGGGCGGCAAGCGTGCGCTCTCCTTGGCCGGCCTCACCATGTCCGACATTGCGCTCGTCGACTTGTACTCATGCTTCCCCTCGGCGGTACAGCTTGGTGCGGCATCGCTCGACGTGGACATCACGTCGCAACTCACGCTCACTGGAGGTCTCGCGTTTTCGGGCGGCCCGTGGAACAACTACGTGATGCATGCCATCGCCACGGCGATGTCACGCCTGCGCGAATCCTCGGGAGACCACGCGTTCGTGTGGGCCAACGGCGGCTATGCCACCAAGCATGCATTCGGTGTCTATGCCACCACACCTCCGAAGCGAGCATTCCAATACGAATCACCGCAGGCACAGATCGATGCACTTCCCAAGCGCGAGTTGGCCGTTGGCGACGACGCGGCTGGGCCGGCAACCATCGAAGCATTCACCGTGATGCACGATCGCGACGGTGCACCGGAGCGATTCATCGCCGCGGGCCTGCGCAACGACGGGCGTCGCGTATGGGTGGTGAGCGACGATCGCGCAGTGGCAGGATCCTTTGCAACGGGCGAACACGTCGGCGACACGGTCAATCTGCGCCGCAGCGGCGAACTCGCCTAGCTCACGGGCGGCACTGCGAGAGCCGACGATCCCCGTCGCTCGTCGTCACTTGCGGGCAATTGCCACACGCTCGCGACCGGCAAGGTCACGACGAATCTCGACATCACGCAGTCCGGCATCGGTCAGCAGCGCACGAACGGAGTCGCCTTGACGATGTCCGATCTCCAACACCAACGCCCCGCCACCACGCAACCACTGCGGAGCCTGCGAGATCACCACTCGCAATGCCGAGAGCCCATCCGTGCCGGCGAACAGCGCCAGAGCCGGCTCGTGGTCGGCAACAGCCTGCGAGAGTTCCGGGTCATCGGTGGCGATGTACGGCGGATTCGACACGATCACGTCCACCAATCCCTGCACATCACCGGGTAGCGCGTCGTACCAACTTCCCTGTCCGATGCGCACGTTTGCGCCGGCACGACCGATGCCCGCCAAATTGGCTCGGGCTACGTCGAGCGCGTCCGGGGAAACGTCGGTCAACCACACCGTGGTGCCGATGATCGGCAGTTCGTGTGCCATCGACAAGCCGATGACACCAGAACCGGTGCCGAGATCGACCACGAGACGGGATTCGGTCGCCTCACGTGCAAATCCCAGTGCAACTTCTGCCACGAATTCCGTTTCCGGTCGCGGAATCAACACACGAGGATCCACCAACACATCGAGGTGTCGAAACGCCCACCGCCCCATGACGTACTGCAACGGCTCGCCTGCGAGGCGGCGCCGCACCATGTCGTGCACGTGAAGCCCCATGCGCTGTGTCACCAACTCCTCGAGCGACAGCGCAAATTCCGCGGCATCCAAGCCCGCCGCGTGCTCGCAGATGAATCGAGCCTCGCGCGGGTCGTTCAGCGCCGCCGTGGTATCGGCGAGCACTTCGCGCCACGTGCTCACTCGCTGCCGACCTGCTTGGCAAGTTGCTCGGCTTGATACTCCAGCGTGAGGGCATCCACCACCGCGTCGAGATTTCCTGCCAGCACGTCCTGCAGTTGGTACAACGTAAAGCCGATGCGATGGTCGGTGATGCGATTTTCTTTGTAGTTGTAGGTGCGAATCTTCTCGCCGCGGCCGCCTTTGCCTACTTGCGCTCGACGCTCGGCGGAAATCTTGGCTTCGTGCTCTTCTTGTCGACGTTGCAACAGACGTGTGCGCAACACTTGCATCGCCTTCACGCGGTTTTGCAATTGACTGCGCTCGTCTTGCATGGTTACCACCAAACCCGTGGGCTTGTGCGTGATTCGCACGGCCGAGTCGGTGGTGTTGACGCTCTGGCCACCCGATCCGCCGGATCGGTACACGTCAATCTCGAGGTCGCGCTCGTCGATGGCGATGTCCACTTCCTCGGCTTCGGGCATCACGGCAACCGTTGCCGATGAGGTGTGGATTCGCCCCGCATTCTCCGTGACGGGGACTCGCTGGACGCGATGGGAGCCACCCTCGAATCGAAATCGTCGCCATGCCGTTTCGCCTTTCACCAACGCAGTGGCTTGGTTGACTCCCCCCATCGGCGAGCGGTCGTACGCCAAGATTTCGAACGTCCACCCGTTTCGTGCCGCCCAGGCGCGATACATCTCCACGAGCTCGCCGGCAAACAAGTTGGCTTCCTCGCCCCCTTCGGCGCCGCGGAACTCGAGCATCACGTTCTTTCCATCGTCCGGGTCGGGAGGAATGAGCAACACCTTCAACTGCTCTTCCAACGCCTCGAGTTGCGACATCCCGTCGCGCATTTCGGCATCCAGCGACGACCGCTCCTCGGGTGAAGCCGACTCGATCAGCTCTTTTGCGGCTTCGACGTTCCCGAGCACCGACTTGTACGTTCGAATGCACTCGATGAGCGGACCCATCTGCTTGTATTTGCGGGACGCGTCTCGAAGCTTGTTCTGGTCGCCAAGCACCTCTTGCGAGGTGAGGCTCAGTTCCAACTGCTCAAAGTCGGCAAGGATGGCATCGAGCTTGGCTAACACGATGTTCAGGTTACGCCGAGCCGAACTCGCCGGGTCATCCGGCGAGGAATTCGGCTGGCTGCTTCAGCATGCTCGCGATCCGCAACTGCACCGGAACGATGTTGCGTGATGCCGTCACGATGAGCAATCTCGCATCGGGTGCCAGGTGACTGCGAGCATCGGCGGCAAACGGCACGGCGTCAAGATCGATTCCCGCAACGAACACCGTGACGACTGGGCCATGTTCATCCTCGCCAACGGCGCAACACGGCACGGAGTCCTTGACGTTCTCCCGTGGCACGGGAGGCTGGGCGGCACTGAGTGTTCGCACTCCGATGATTCCCGGATTGCGAAGAACCCTTGCTCGTAGCGCACGCTCGGGTGCAAGAAGATTCAATGGGTGTGTCGGGGCGTCGTCACGACGATGTTGCATCACCGTACGAACCACTCCGCGCAATTGCTCGCTCGTCGTCGTTCCGTTCACCATCTTGAACATTTCGCGATCGTGGGCACCCACGCCGATACGTATTGTCGGCACACCTTCTTCGTCGATCACTCGCGCGACTTCTAGACCCATCACTTCTGCGACCACCACTCCGTGCTCCACCACGACATCGGCACCCACGTCACGAAAGGCCGAAGCGAGCGCGAGATGCTCGGGTTTGGCGGCAAGTTCGGGCCCGCGCGCATGCGGTGTCGCTACGGCGCCCTTGGCACCGACGCCTCCACTGCGAAGGGTGCCGTTGTTCTCGGTCCGCGCATCAAGCACCGTGATTGGCACAGAGAAGTTCATCGCGCGTCGCGCAGTGAGACCTGGTGTGTGGGCGTCCACGATCGTGATGCTCGTTACGTCGTGTCGTACCGCATCTGCATCGCTGCCGGCTGCATTGGCGTCACGTGTGCCGCGCGCATGCCATGCAAGTGCTGCCGCAAGTGCACTGGTGCGCGCTTCACCGGCAGCCAGTGCCGTGGCAGACACCCACAGCGTGTTGCCGGCGCGAACTGCGACGAAGTTGCCGAGATCGACGTCAGCCGTGGGCTGCGAATCACCGAGGTGGGCCTGCAGCGCCAAACGCTCGCGTCGAACGACGAACTCCCGTTGGTTGTCGGCCACGTCAGTTGTCGCCGTGCAGGACCGTCAGTTGTTGCCGCAAGAGGCCGGGTCAGGCCGTTGGCTGTTTGGCGATTTCCGACAAGAACTCGTCGTTGGTCTTGAACGACTTCAAGCGGTCGATCAACAACTCAAGTCCTGGCGCCGCATTGCCGTCGGCAGCCAAGCCACTCAACACGCGACGCAGCTTCCAGACCATCTGCAACTGTTTGCGATCAAACAGAAGCTCTTCGTGGCGGGTGCTCGACGCATCCACGTCGATTGCCGGGTAAATGCGTCGCTCGGCCAAGCGCCGGTCGAGACGCAATTCCATGTTGCCCGTGCCTTTGAACTCTTCGAAGATTGCCTCATCCATTCGGCTGTTGGTGTCCACCAAGGCCGTGGCGAGAATCGTGAGGCTGCCGCCTTCCTCGATGTTGCGCGCAGCACCGAAGAACTTCTTGGGCGGATACAGCGCTCCGGCATCGATACCACCCGACATGATTCGTCCGGTGGCCGGGGCTGCCAAGTTGTACGCACGCGACAATCGTGTGATGCCATCCAGGATGATCACCACGTCTTCGCCGGCCTCCACCATGCGCTTCGCCTTTTCCACCGCAAGTTCGGCGACGGCAGTGTGCTCTTCCGACGGGCGATCGAAGGTGGATGCAATGACTTCACCCTTCACGGTGCGTCGCATGTCGGTGACTTCTTCCGGGCGCTCGTCGATCAACAGAACGATGAGCTTCACTTCCGGATGATTCTTTTCGATGCTGGTGGCGATGGTTTTCATCACCGTGGTCTTGCCCGCTTTGGGCGGTGACACGATGATGCCGCGCTGACCTTTGCCGATCGGCGAGATGAGGTCGACGATTCGCGCCGTCATGTTCAACGGTTCACTCGAACTCGACAAGACCAATTTCTCATCCGGGAACAACGGGGTGAGCTCTTCGAACTTCTTGCGATTACGCGCCTTGTCGGGGTCGCCCCCGTTCACGGTGTACACCTCGAGCAACGCGGGATTCTTCTCGTTGCGTCCTGCTGGTCGTGACAATCCGGTGATGTGGTCGCCCCTGCGCAATCCGAACTGGCGAGTGAACCGGACTGAAACGTATGCGTCGTTGCGTGTGGGCAAGTAGCCGCCGATACGCAAGAAGCCGTAGCCCTCGTCACGAAGGTCGAGGTAGCCCTCCACCTTCACGGGCTCGGTGCTCACGGGCTCGTTGGAGTCCACCTGGTCGATTTCGAAACGATCGTCTCCTTGTGGACCTTCGTCTCGGCCGCCACCGCGACGTCGACCACGACGACGACGATTGCGATCGCCACCACGGTCGTTGAAATTACGGCCGCCGCCGTCACCAAAATTGCGGTCGCGGAAGCCCCGGTCGCCGCCTCGCGAATCGCCGCGGTCATTCCGGTCACCACGCGAATCACCACGGTCACCACGGTCTCCACGATCGTTTCGATCGCTTCGGTCGCCGCGTGCATCCCCACGGTCACCACCACGCTCCGTTCGTACACGTGCATCGGGAGCAATCGGCGTGCCCTCGTGTTCGGCGAGCTCCAGTTCCCACTCCGAGAGCGGTTCTCCGTCGGCCCCGAGTGGCACAGAGTTGCCGCCCTTGGCCGTGCCGGCCGCTTTGGCGTCCGACGAGGCGCCGGACTTGTCGGACTTGGACGACGATTTCGTCGTGGTTGGTTCTTTGGGTTCGGGGGCCATGGTTTCCTCCAGGATTTTTCCGATTAATGTTTCTCGACTTGCACGTGCCACACCCTTGATCCCAAGCGCATTGGCAATCTGTTCGAGGTCGTCGCGATCTTTTTCCTCGAGTTGTGCTCGTCCAAGCTGTGGGGCGGCCACGTTTTCCTTCTTTCAGGGCGACGAAATGAAGCGGCGCCCGTCAACGATGCTTTCGCGTCAGAGACTTGACTGCGTAGGGCATGCTCGGAATCACCGAGCGCCTTCACTCTACCTCGTGGCTGAAGCGCTCGCAACGAAGCGTTGTACCGCCGCCAGGTCGTTGGGTAACTCCGTGGATCGCTCGGGTCGGGAGAGCAAGTCACCGAGGTGTTCCGGCAATGTCGGCCGAACTCCCGTGGCCTGTTCGACGGCATCGGCAAATTTCGCCGGGTGAGCGGTGGCGAGGGTAACCACTGGTTCATCGGGGTCGGCACACGACTGCGTGGCCACCAATCCCACTGCCGTGTGTGGGTCAACCAACACGCCGTACGTGCGGTACATGTGCGTGATCATTGCCAAGGTGTCGCCGTCGGAGCATCGCTGGCCGCGAAATGAAGGTCGAATCCACGTGCCGAATTGCTCCGACGTGACGGAGAGCTTTCCGCCTGTGCGGAATCCGGCGATTTGCCGTGCCGTGGCTTTGCCGTCACGCGAGTTCATCTCGAACAGGAGTCGTTCGAAATTGCTGGATACCTGTATGTCCATGCTCGGGCTGAGCGTTGGGACCACCGATGTTGCCGTCATGGTTTGGGTCTCGAAGAATCTCGTGAGGATGTCATTGGAATTCGAGCCAACGATGAGGTGCCCGACGTTGGCACCCAAACGCCGTGCAATCCAGCCCGACAGCACGTTTCCGAAGTTTCCTGTCGGCACGCTGAACGACACCGGCGGGGAGTCCACCGCGTGAAGTTGCTCGATTGCAGTGAAGTAGTACACCACCTGTGCCATTACTCGCGCCCAGTTGATGGAGTTCACCGCAGAAAGCTGGTGCCGCTCTCGAAACGCCGAGTCGTTGAACATTGCCTTCACCAGATCTTGGCAGTCGTCGAACGTGCCGTCGATTGCAACGGCATGGACGTTGGGTGAGTCGACCGTGGTCATTTGACGTCGCTGAACTTCGCTGATTCGGCCCTTTGGAAAGAGGATCACCATCTCCACGTTGCGACAGGCCTTCACGCCGTCGATTGCCGCCGATCCCGTGTCACCACTCGTTGCGCCGACCACGGTGATGCGACGTCCGCGTTCCTGCAGCACATGATCGAACACACGACCCATGAACTGGAGCGCCACGTCCTTGAAGGCGAGCGTTGGTCCGTGAAACAACTCGAGCAGCCAACGGTTCTCCCCCACTTCGCGCAACGGCGCCACCAGTGGATCGCGAAACGTGGAGTAGGCATCGCGACAAAGCGAGGCCAGCGTGGTCTCGGGAATCTCCCCGGCCACGAACGGTGCCATGATCTCGGCAGCACGCTGGGCAAACGTCGAACGAACGTCACCATGACCGACTTGTGGCCACGACTCTGGCACGTACAGTCCACCGTCACTGGCCAGACCGGCAAGCAGCGTGTCGTTGAATCCGAGCGTCGGCGCTTCACCGCGCGTGGAGACGTACTTCACTGGATGTCGTTCAGGCGCCGATGATGCGGATGACTCCGCCCACCTTGCTCACCACATCGAGCCGTTGGAACTCATCCAAACACTTCTGAACGTCGGACGTACGTGCATCGTGCGTGACGAATACCAGTCGCGCATCGCTTCCGATGCCGTCCTGTTCGGCCGCACGAATGCTCACCTTGTTGCGGGCAAATACGCCGGTCACCGCGTGCAGTACGCCCGGCTTGTCTGCAACCTCGAGAGTGAGCATGAACTCGCTCACCACTTCACCGGGCGAGGTGAACGTTGCCTTGGAGAACGTTCCCAGCGTGGCATGCGTGCCCTTTCGCAGATTGACGGCAGCATCAATGACGTCGCCGAGCACCGACGATGCGGTGGGATCGCCACCCGCCCCGCGGCCGTAAAACATGAGCGAACCTGACGCTTCGCCCTCCACGAGTACTGCGTTGAACGCTTCGCGAACCGACGCCAAGGGATGCTTCAATCCCACCATTGCGGGGTGCACCCGCACGCTGACTGCACCGGTATCGGAGTCTCGCTCGGCAACGCCGAGCAACTTGATGACATAGCCGAACTTCTGCGCCATTGCGATGTCGCTCGCCGAGATCCTCGAGATGCCCTCGGCAGAGACATCATCGGCAACGACGTGCACACCGAATGCAAAGTTGGCGATGATGGCAATCTTCGCCGCGGCGTCGTGACCTTCCACATCGGCCGTCGGGTCGGCTTCGGCGTATCCGAGTTGTTGCGCTTCACGCAATGCGTCGGAATAATCCGACCCGGACTCGGTCATCTTCGTGAGTATGTAGTTGGTGGTGCCGTTGACGATGCCGAGCACCCGACGGATTGGTTCGCCTCGCAGGCTTTCACGCAACGGACGAATGAGAGGAATACCGCCACACACTGCGGCTTCGAACAACAGGTCGATACCGCGCTCGTCGGCAATCTTGAACAACTCTGCCGAGCGAGCAGCGAGCAGCGCCTTGTTGGCCGTTACCACCGGCTTGCCACTCTCCAACGCCGTGCGAATGACCTCGCCGGCCAACGTGGTACCGCCCATGACTTCCACGACCAGATCGACATCGGCTGCCGCTGCTACGGCCAGTGCATCGGTAACCACGTCAGCGGAACCAACGCGCGTCGGGTGCTTGCCCGCATCGCTCACGGCAATGCGAGTGACCTCCAACTGCACGCCCGTGCGGGCCGCAATGACATCGCGCTGACGCGCTACCAGCGCGGTAAATGCCGAGCCCACCACACCATGACCCACCACACCAATACGCACCGTGGGAAGATGGCCTTGCGGCGCAGAATTGGCTTTCGCCATGCGCTAAACGCTATCGGTCACGTCGTTGCGCACGAGGTCGTCGTACGTTTCGCGGCGCACCACCACTCGTGCGGCACCATTGCCGACGAACACCACGGCGGGTCGCGGCACCTTGTTGTAGTTGGACCCCATGGAGTGTCCGTATGCGCCGGTGACCGGGGTGGCAATGACGTCGCCGACACGAACATCGGCCGGCAACACGCCTTCGGAAATCAGCACATCACCACTCTCACAATGCTTGCCCACGAGGCGTACCGCGCGAGTGCGATCTCCTTCGCAGCGTGAGGGAACGAAGGCCTCGTATCCACTGCCGTACAACACGGGCCGTGGATTGTCGCTCATGCCGCCATCCACCGACACGTACGTGCGTACGTTGGGAATCTCCTTCACGGTTCCCACTTCGTACAACGTGATCGCCGCCGACGCCACGATGCTCCGGCCCGGCTCCACGAACACCTTGGTACCCGCCGCGAGACCCGTGGTTGCTGCGCGAAGTGCGTTCGCCCACTCGGTGATGCTCGGTGCATGCTCATCGTTGAGATACGCCACGCCGAGACCGCCACCAAGCGTGAGCTCCGGAAGCTTGCACGTATTGGAGAACTTCACCATCACTTCGGCAGCCTTGGTGAAGTTCGCGGTTTCGAACACGTTGGAACCGATGTGACAGTGGATGCCAACCAATTGCATCGCACGTGAAGCGCGAGCCCGGTCGATGGCACGCTGAGCATCACCGTTGGCCAGATTGAAGCCGAACTTCGAGTCGTTTTGCCCGGTGCTCACGTATTCGTGCGTGTGTACGTACACACCCGGGGTGATTCGCAGCTGCACGCGTGGCGCAGCGAGACCACCAGCCACCAACGACTCGATCCGGTCGAGCTCGTCGAAACTGTCCACCACGATGTGTCGAACACCGACGGTGATTGCTTCGCGAAGCTCGGTCAGGCTCTTGTTGTTGCCGTGCATCACGCAACGGTCCGCCGGAACTCCGGCCGTGAGCGCAACGAACAATTCGCCCCCTGTGGCCACGTCGAGCAACAAACCTTCCTCGTGTGCAAGTCGGGCCATCGCGGTGCAGAGGAACGCCTTCGTGGCGTACACCACCGAGTCGTCACCGAAGGCTGCGCGAGCCTCGGCGCAACGAGCCCGCAGATGGGCTTCGTCGTAGACGAACAATGGCGTTCCATGCGACCCCGCCAGATCATGCACATCGCAACCACCGATACGCAGGCGACCATTCACCATCTCCGAAGTATCCGGCAGCAGATGACGACTGATGGCAGTCACATCTGCTCCGGAGCATCGATACCCAGCAACTGCAGTCCGTCCGCCAACACACGTGCAGTGAGATCACACAATGCCAAACGACTGTCGCGAATCGACTCACTTTCAGCCTTCAGGACGGAGCACTGCTCATAGAACGACGTGTAGCGAGTGGAGAGTTCGTACAAATACGTGCACAAGCGGTGCGGGCTGTAGCGCTCGAGTGCATCCCAAACTGCCGAGTCGTATTGCAGCAGCCAAAGTGCGAGCGCGCGCTCGCTCGGGTGCGACAACACCGGCCTGGTGTGCCGAGCCGCCTCTCGCGTGCTCCCGGCGCGGCGAAAGATGCTGCAGATTCGTGCGTGTGCGTACTGGAGATACGGAGCGGTGTTGCCATCGAACGACAACATGCGTTCCCAGTCGAACACGTAGTCCTTGATGCGATCGCTGGAAAGATCTGCGTACTTCACTGCCCCGATACCGATCATGCGCGCCACCCTCTGGCGCTCGGCAACCGGTAGTTCGGGATTCTTTTCTGCAATCGAAGCTTCGGCTCGCTGGACGGCCTCATCGAGCAATTCCACCAACTTCACCGATTCTCCCGTGCGACTCTTCAACATCTTCCGGTCGTTGCCGAGCACACTGCCGAACGCAACGTGCGCCATTCGCGTCGGTTCACGCAACCACCCGGCGTCCTTCGCCACGACCTCGATCATCGACAGGTGTTGGGCCTGTGGCGTTCCGACCACGTACAGCATCAGTGTTGCATGCAGACGTTCGACACGATCGATCACACAAGCCAAGTCGGTGGTTGCGTAGTTGTAACCACCATCCTGTTTGCGAATGATGAGCGGCAGCGGTGCGTTGTCCCTGTTGGTGAATCCGGCGGGAAACACCACCTCGGCACCGTCATCGGTAACGAGCAATTCCGCTTGGCGTAGTCGCGTGACCACCGATGCAAGCAAGTCGTTGTACACACTCTCGCCGCGCAAGTCGGCGTGGGTGAGCCTTACGCCGAGTTTTTCGTACACGGTGGCGAAGTATCTGGCGCTCTCGGCAACCAACAATTTCCAGAGCCGCAGCGTGTCGGCGTCACCTCCCTGCAACAGCACCACGCGCTGGCGAGCCCGCTCCTGAAACTCAGGCGACGCCTCGAATTTGGCGCGCGCCTGTTTGTAGAACCCGTCCAGGTCTCCCACCGAGAGCTCGCGTGCTGCATCCACCTCTCCCAAATCGATGAGATGTTCGATCAGCATCCCAAACGGCGTCCCCCAATCGCCGATGTGATTCTCGCGAATCACCCGGTGCCCGACTGCTTCACACATCCGCACGAGCGCGTCGCCAATCACCGTGGAACGAAGGTGGCCGACGTGCATCTCTTTGGCAACGTTCGGAGCGGAATAGTCGATGACCACGGTTTCCGACGTTGCCGCTTGATGCACACCGAGGCGAACGTCGCGTGCCGCATCGTGGAGCAACGTGGCGAGATACTCGTTCTCGTAGGTGAGGTTGAGGAAGCCCGGCCCGGCGACGGTCACCGCACTGCACACGTTGCGCAGGTCCAACTCGGCGACGATTTCTTCGGCTACCTCTCGCGGCTTCTTTCCGACACGCTTGGCAAGGCCCATCGCAACGTTCACTTGGGCGTCGGCATGCTCGCTGGGTCGCGCCGCCGTGTCGAGCGCATCGGTCATGTCGGGATACAGACGCGCTACTGCGGCAGCTACGCGCTCGACCACCACCGTCGCCGGATCAGGCATCAGTCGACCCTCGCTCCGAGCGATGCCGCACGATTTGAACGGGTGGCGGCCTTCTCGCGTTTCATCACCCTTTCATTGTTGCCGATGTCGCTTGGATATGGTCGCGACGGGTGCAGCACGGGAAGGGCACGGTCGCAAAGGCCGCGAGATAGCGTCGGTCGCACACGCAAAGTTGCCCTCGTAGCTCAGCGGATAGAGCACTGGCCTCCGGCGCCAGGTGTCGCAGGTTCAATTCCTGCCGAGGGCGCCAAACCTCGGACTTAGGGGCAGGCGCGCACGGCGTCGACGATCACCGAAAAGCCACGGTCGGCATCGATGGTTTCCAACACCGTCACATTGGCCGCTGGGCGATCGATGAGCTGACGATCATCGATCACGGTCATTCCTCGCGTGTGGTTGCCGTGCACGTCGATTGCCACGTGCTTCTGCGAGGTGCCGAAAAGGTCGGGATGGCTGAGTGCCAGCACCGCGCACACATCGTGCATCGCGGCACCCTCGAAACCCACGTGGCGATTCACGTACGTGCCACTGAAGAACCGTAGGAGTCCGGCCACCAACGGTCCCACTCGCGGATGTGCCGACTCCACCGCCGCAATTCGTGGCGGCGTCGCCTGGAACTCGTGCGTGAGGTGCAAACCAGCCATCACGATTGGCACACCACTCATGAACACGGTGGCAGCTGCTTCCGGGTCGAGCCAGACGTTGAACTCCGCAGTGGCGGTGCGGTTTCCGAATCGGCCACCACCCATGAGGGAAATTCCCTTCACTCGCTTTGCCAGGTCCGGGGCCCTGGTGAGCGCAAGAGCGATGTTGGTGAGCGGACCGGTCGGCACCAACCACACGTCGTCACGTGATCGCACCGTGTCGATGATGAAGTCGATGGCGTGAGTCGAGTCAGCCGGACGCGATGGCTCGGGCAGAACCGCGCCATCCATACCACTCTTGCCGTGCACATAGTCCGCAAAGACGGGCGGCTGCACCAACGGCCTGTTCGCCCCCGAATGCAGCGGCACATCGGATCCGCACAAGTCCAGGATGATCCGCGCGTTTCGTGTGGTGAGTTCGAGCGGCGCATTCCCCGCAACGGTGGTGACGCCGAGCAGATTGGTGAATCTTGCCGCGACGATGAGTGCAAAGGCGTCGTCATGCCCGGGGTCGCAATCGAGAATGATGTTCGTACGTTTCGACATCGGGCTCGAGCCTAAACCATGGCCACACTCTTACGCTGAAGACATGAGCGAGGTTCGCACCGAAGAATCGCGATTCATTCCCCTGGCAGTGGCGGTAGTGCTGTTGGCAGTGGCACTGGCGTGGGGGTTGCAGCGCGTTGGTGACGGATTTGCTCGGCGCGATGGCGACACGGTGAGCGTTCGTGGCACTGCCCAACGCAATGTCAAAGCCGACCGAGCGGTGTGGAAATTGTCGGTGTCCCAATCCGCCGACACTCCGGCGAGTGCAATTGCCGGTGTCGCATCCGGGGTTGAAGAGGTGCTGTCGTTTCTGAATCAGAATGCCGTTCCTCGCGATGCCGTTTCGTTGGGCTCCATTTCCAACTACGCCAACAAGGAATACATCGATGGCAACGCCTCCGGTCGGGTGTTGTCGTACGAAGCAAGTCGCGAAGTCATCATTCGTCTCACCGATGTCGACAAGGTCAGCGCGCTGGCCGCCGATCTCGGCGAGGTACTTGCCCGCGGTGTGAACATCTACACCAATGGCCCCGAGTACTACCTCGACTCACTCGCCGAAATTCGCCCCGAGCTGCTCGCTGAGGCGATGATCGATGCACGTTCCCGAGCGGAGTCGCTCCTCGGGGCCGTTGACGGCAAGGTGGGAGAAGTTCGGTCGGTATCGAGTGGACCGTTTCAAGTGACCGCCCGTGATTCCACCGACGTTGAAAGCGGCGGCTACTTCGACACCGCGAGCATCGACAAAACCGTCGTCGCAACGGTGCTCGTGGAGTTCGCCACGAAGTAGGTCCCCGAAAGAGTAAGTTTGCCGCATGACAAACGTCGTCCTTAGTGATGCACTACCCACCCCCCAAGTTCGCTCGATGCGAATTGCACGTGAAATTACCCTCATCACCGGCTTTGCCTTGTTCACCGCAGCACTCGCCCAGGTGCGAATCCCTCTCGGATTCACTCCGGTCCCCGTAACGGGTCAAACTCTCGCAGTACTGCTCGCCGGTGCATCGCTTGGCGCGTGGCGCGGGGCAGGCAGTCAAATGCTGTACTGGTTGCTGGGCATGGTTGGTTTGCCGTTTTATTCCAATGGCACTGGTGGTTGGTCGGTGGCAACGGGACCGACGATGGGCTATCTCGTGGGATTCATCGTCGCGGCAGCAGTGGTTGGTCGACTAGCCGAGTATCGCCATGACCGACGCGTACTCACCTCCATCGCCGCCATGACGATGGGCTCGATGATCATCTACGCCTTCGGTGCCGCGTGGCTTGCAATCAACCTTGGAATTCCCTTGGCTACCGGCGAGCAGAACGCCATCGCGCTTGGTGTCACACCGTTCCTCGTCGGCGACGTCATCAAGATGTGCCTCGCAGGTCTGGCAACCGCCAGCACATGGCGATTCATCAATCGCGCGTGAACGGTTTGTTCGCCTAGCTACGGGGGTGGTGACAGGCCACGAATTGGCCCGGTGACACTTCGCGCAGCTGTGGTTCCTCGGCGGCACACTTCTCCGTTGCCGCAGGGCACCTGGTGCGGAATCGACAGCCCGAAGGTGGCGCTACTGGCGACGGTGGCTCACCCTGAAGTGGGACGGCTGTGCGCTTTCGTGTGGGATCGGGAACCGGCACCGAATTGATGAGTGCGCTGGTGTAGTGGTGCGCAGGCTTGGAATAGATGGCATCGGGTGATCCGACCTCACAAATCTTGCCGAGGTACATCACCATGATCCGGTTGCTGACCGCCTTCACCACGGCGAGGTCGTGACTGATGAACACCATCGTGAGTCCGTAACGATCCTTCATGTCCTGCAGCAGGTTGAGAATCTGGGCCTGAATGCTCACGTCGAGCGCACTGACGGGCTCGTCACAAATCAGCATTCGCGGCTCGAGTGCCAGGCTGCGCGCAATGCTGATGCGCTGACATTGCCCACCCGAGAACTCGTACGAGCGACGGTTGAGCACCAAGTCCGGATCGAGGCCCACGTTGTTGAGCAATTCGCGAACTTTCGCTGCGCGTTCTTCCTCGGTACCGCGCTCCCAAATCCAGAGTGGCTCTTCGATGAGGTCCCCGACGGTCATGCGCGGGTCGAGCGAAGAAATCGGATCTTGGAAGACCATCTGCATGGCGGTTCGTGCAGAACGCAATTGTTCCTTGGGCAACTTGGTCAGGTTGGTGCCTTCGAAGACGACGTCGCCGGAGTTCGGTGGCGGTAGCTGGAGTATCGCCTTGCCGAGTGTGGTCTTGCCACAGCCGGACTCGCCCACGATGGCGAGAGTCTCACCGCGGCAGACATCGAAGCTGATCTTGGAGACTGCGTTCACGACGCGACCGCCTCCCACGCGGAACTCGACTACCAGGTCGCGGACATCCAAGACCACTTCGTCGTTGTTGCGAAGGTGTGCGGTACCCGAGCCTGCCATTACGACTTCCTCGCAATCGTGTGTCCGAGCGGATACCAACAACGGTAGAGATGACCGTTGCCGGCATCGACGAGCGGCGGATGCTCGGCGGTGCACTTGGCTTGCACATAGCTGCAACGCGAAGCAAAACCGCAGCCAGCCGGACGATCCGTCGGATCCGGGAGGCGACCTTCAATCACCGGCAGACGCTGACCACTCTTCATGTCGATCTTGGGAATCGACTTGAGGAGTGCCTCGGTGTACGGCATCTTCATGTTGGCAAACAGCTCGGAGGTAGAAGCCTGTTCCACTACTTCGCCTGCGTACATGACGGCCACGTAATCGGTGTTGCCTGCCACGACACCGAGGTCGTGCGTGACAAGCACGAGCGACATCTTCAGATCGCGTCGCAAGTCCGAGAGCAACTGCAGGATCTGTGACTGTACGGTCACGTCGAGCGCCGTCGTCGGTTCGTCGGCAAACAGCATCTTCGGATTGCACGCAATCGCAATTGCAATCATCACTCGCTGGCGCATACCGCCCGACAGCTGATACGGGAACTTCTTCAACATCGACTCGGGATCCGGAATTCGAACCAGCGACAACAATTCAATGCTCCGCGCGCGAGCCGCCTTCTTGTCCATGCCGAGGCGAATTCGTAGGCCCTCTGCGATCTGTGAACCCACCCGGCGCACGGGATTGAGTGCAGTCATCGGGTCTTGGAAGATCATCGCCATTCCGGTGCCGAATTCGTCGCGAACCTGCGCTGGAGACATCGCAGTGAGTTCCTTGCCGTCGAAGATCACCGTTCCTTCGCGTCGCACGTTCGAACCAGAGAGAAGTCCCATGGCGGCTCGGGACATGACGGTCTTCCCCGAACCGGATTCGCCGACGATACCGATGCTCGTGCCATCTGGAATTTCCAAACTGACGCTGCGCACGGCTTCCAAGAGACCGCGGGGTGTCTGGAACTTCA
>JAFMJP010000097.1 GCA_017853375.1 Actinomycetota bacterium | reverse complement strand
CATCGGGAAAAAACTACTACGCGGCTACTTCGCCAAGAAACCAGTCCACCAACCGAGCGGTGGCTGGTGCCTGACTGGCCACCTGATCCACGGACATTTCACAAAGGTGCTTGGCATCAATACCGAGCTTTGACAGCTCGACTGCTCCCGCTCCGGTGCTCCACCGGGTGATGATGTCCAGCGTCGCCTCGGGGTGAAACTGGGTGGCAAATACCCGTCTGCCCAACATCGCTTGAGGGCCAACGTCATTCGCCGCAACCGACTGCAAGCTCGACGGCAGGGTAAACACGTCATAGTGCCACTGCAGCCAAGTGCCAGAAAGTAGATCGGGGTACGCGGTGCTCGAGACAACATGCCAGCCCACTTCCGGCGTGTGCGAGCGAGTCACGGTCCCTCCCAGCGCGTGTGCAATGAGTTGTGCGCCATAACAGATCCCGAATATCGGAACACCGCGCTGCATGGCAGTCGTTACCAAATCTGCTTCTGCAGCAACCTCTTTCTCGTTCCCCTCCCAATACACCGACCACTCAGAGCCGAGCAACAACAGCAAGTCCACACCGGCGAGGGATTTCCATTCGCGTGGATATTCACGCTCGTTTCGCTCGAATGAAAAGCCAACTTCCCCGAGGCGCGCGCCGACCAAGCCTGCATCGGCATCGCCACGGTTGCCAACCAGAAGCGCACGCACAGCGATACCGTAGTTGTTGCATGGGTGGCAGTGGCGCCGTCGAGATTTCCCTCGAACACGTACGCCAAATCAGTGAACGCGACCGCAAAATCGTCACCCACACCCCCGTTACCCCTTCTGCGCACCTGAGTGAACGATGCGGGGGCTCGATCGTCCTCAAGGCCGAGAACCTCCAGCGCACTGGCGCGTTCAAGATTCGCGGGGCGATGAACAAACTCTTCACGCTCGGCAACGACGTGCGCAAAGGTGTGGTGGCCGGTAGTGCCGGAAACCATGCACAAGCCTTGGCGTTCGCAGCTCGGCAGTTCGGCGTACCTTGCGAGATTTACGTTCCTGCTGGCGCGTCACTCGCCAAGATTGCGGCATGTCGTGGATATGGCGCCACGGTGCATGAAGGTGGAGACAGTCTCGACAATGCTGTAACGCTCGCACAATCTCGAGCAAGAGAAACCGGGATGGTGTTCTGCCACCCATACGACGACCCCGTTGTCGTCGCAGGTCAAGCAACTCTCGGCGTTGAACTCATCGACGACATCCCCGATCTCGCACAGGTGATCGTTCCGCTTGGTGGCGGTGGACTGCTGAGTGGAGTTGCGCTTGTGGCGAAGCAATTTGATCCTTCGATACGTGTCATCGGTGTGCAGATTTCTTCGTGCGCCCCGTACATCTACGGCACGGCTCCGAAAGGTCCGGTCCCGACGTTGGCCGACGGTATTGCAGTGAAGGTTCCCGGCGAAGTGACTGCCCCACTGATTGAGAAATGGGTTGATGACATCGTCGATGTCGATGAAGACAGTGTGGCCGATGCAATGATGCTTCTCCTCGAACGTTCCAAGTACTTCGTTGAGGGCGGTGGGGCCGTAGGCGTGTCGGCGCTGCTCAGCGGTCGAGTGAAACCTGCCGATCGTGGGTCCACCTGTGTCGTGCTCTCTGGCGGCAACGCCGACCTTGGTCTTCTCACGGGTTTGGTTCGTCGCCACGAGACAAATCGCGGTCGTCGATTGATCGTGTTCGTGCGAATCAGTGATCGCCCGGGGGGCTTAGCGCGCCTCTTGGCGCTGTTTGCCGAACACGGCGCAAACCTCATCGAGGTAGAGCACGTGCGCGAAGGAGTCGACCTTCATGTGCGCGAAACTGGTGTACAAGCCGTACTCGAAGTTCGCGGTAGAGACCACGCAGAAGCCCTCATCGCCAGTACCAAAGCCGACGGCTACGACATTTCCGAAGTCACCGGACGCTAGTCAGTTCATGTCTCCGCGGATTCTGCTGCCAGGAAAGCTCACGTCAGGAGCAACCGGGGTTCGAGGTGAGAGCTATTCCAATGGCATCAGGTACGCCCAGGCAATTGCACGTGCTGGTGGTGTCGCCATGACGGTGCCACCACTTGCAGAGTCCGTTGATCATGTGGCCACCCTCGTACAAGCCACCGACGGGGTGTTGATTCAAGGCGGTGGGGACATCGCTCCAGAGCGCTACGGAGAGTCTCGTCGCACGGACACCATCTATGGAATCGTCGACGAGCATGACGAGTTTGAAATTGCCGTCGTTCGTGAAGCAGTGAAGCAAAACAAGCCGCTTCTCGCAATCTGCCGAGGACTGCAGGTGCTCAACGTGGCGCTCGGGGGAACCTTGCATCAGGACCTCGGCGATGTGCTCTCGAACCGGGAGAGCCATTGGGATACCTATCATCCAATTGCGGTCACAGACGGTTCTCGTTTGGCGGCAGCCCTGGGAACGTTGACACCTGAACGGTCGCACTCATTCCATCACCAAGCGCTGAAGGACGTTGCGAACGATCTTCTCGTTGTGGCACGTGCTCCAGACGACGTCATTGAAGCAGTAGAACACCGTGGTTGTGACTTCGTAGTAGGAGTGCAGTGGCATCCCGAAGACGATGCTGCAACGACTTCGGTGCAGCAATCCCTATTCAATGCTTTTGTGCACAGTTGCATGAAGAAGTAGTTTCCCAATCAATCATCTAGTGTTTTGTACACGATGATTCCTGTCAGTCGTCCCCGCATCACGAACGACGACGTTGAGGCGGTTGCCGACATCCTGCGCCAAGGATTTGTGTCTGGCGACGCGCCAATCGTCGCTGAGTTTGAGCGTGACTTTGCCAAAGCCGTCAACAGATCACACGGGATTGCTGTTGCGAATGGGAGCGTGGCGTTGGATCTCGCCCTACATGCCCTGGATCTCAATGAACACGATGAGGTGGTGATTCCCAGTTTCACCATTGCTTCATGTCTGTTTGCGGTGCTTCGCACCAAAGCGCGGCCTGTGTTTGCGGACGTGGATCCTTCCACTTGGAACCTCACGGTTGAGAATCTTCAAAACGTCGTAACTCCACGCACTCGGGCACTACTCGCAGTACATGTTTACGGACTGCCTATCGATATGGATCCGATACTCCGCTTCTGCGCTGACCGTGGTATCACCATCATCGAGGATGCGGCCGAGTCCCATACCGTTACCTACAACGGCAGGGTGTGCGGCTCCTTTGGACTTGCGTCGACCTTCAGTTTTTATGCAAACAAAGCAATCACCTGCGGTGAGGGTGGAATGATCGTCACCGATGACGACCGCTTTGCCGCACGACTACGAAGCTTGCGGAATCTTTCGTTCCTTCCAGCACCAGGACCAAGGTTCGTACATGAAGAAATCGGATGGAATTTCCGTCTCTCTGCCTTGCAAGCCGCTCTCGGCAAGAGTCAGCTACTCCGGATGAACGACGTCACCGCAGAGAAGCGACGGATCGGTCTTGCGTACCACCAATTCCTTAGCAACAATTCCTCCCTCGCCATGCAGCCTGCCTCAACGGCGTATTCGAACAACATGTATTGGGTCGTAGGAATAGTGCTTCCAAAAGAATGCGATGCACGGACCATCGCGGCGGCTCTTCGTGAACGCGGAGTAGACACCAGACCATTCTTCTACCCTCTGCACCAGCAACCGGTACTCGCCAAGTATTCACTAGATGTTCAGCCGTCCCTCCCTGTATCCGAACGCCTCGGTCGTAGCGGACTGTACCTGCCCAGTTTCGTCGGGATCACCGATGACGAGATTGCACACTGTGCGACTACCCTCCTCGACGTACTTGCAAAAATATAGAGAGGCCTCGCTGTGCCCACACTCAACCAACTGTCAGTTGTTCTTCCCGTGTTGAACGAACGAGAAAATCTTGCTGAGCTCATACCTGAGCTCAGCACTGCACTCTCGACATCGGTGGATGACTTGGAAATCATCGTCGTGGATGACTCATCTACGGACGGCACTGAGAACCTCATGGAAGAATTCAGTCGGAGTGATGAACGCATTCGATTCATCTCACGTGTCGGACTTTCGCGCTCACTCCCCGACTCACTGAGCGAGGGTGTTCGCGCGGCGCGATTTGATCACGTCGCATGGATGGATGCGGATGGATCCATGCCACCAGAATCATTACGGCAACTTGTGTCTAGCTACCGAGCGACCACCGCAAGTGACCCAGTCATCGTCGGCTCTCGATTCGTCCCAGGTGGCGGATTCAAGGGGGTCGAGGTGGTTGGTGAGACCTCGTTCTGGCAGGTTGTCCAGAACCTCCGCGGCTCCAACGACTCGTTCTCTGCAGTTGTTCTGAGCCGAATTCTCAATCGGTACCTCTGGGTCATTCTCGACCGTTGCTGCCGCGACCTTGCTTCCGGGTTCATCATTGCGCGACGAGACACCGTTCTCCAGCTCGGACTACGCGGCTCGTACGGCGACTACTGCGTTCGATTTCTCTACCTCGCCCACAGGACCGCCCATTCGATCGTAGAAGTTCCTTACGTGTGCCAGTTGCGAAGACACGGATACTCCAAAACAGGTACCACTCTTTTAGGACTTCTGAAGCGTGGAATACCGTACGTGCTTCTCCCGTTTCGCATTCGTTGGACTCGGCCATAGTGACCGAAAGCATTCATGTTGAGCGAATTGCTCCGGACTCCACTCACCTCGTCCATGCAGCTCGCTTGCATGCCGACTGCATGCCTGAAACAATCACGTCGCAGCGAGGTGCCCTCACGCTGGCAGGCATCTATCGGCGACTATTGCGCCACGGACATTCGATCTATGTTGCAACGAAGCGGGAGAACGTCGTAGGTGGCATCGTAGTCATGGAGCATCAACAGCATCGTTCCACGTTGTTCACACTCGTCCACCGGCCACAGTCATGGCTCGGCGCCATCCGCCAATTGGGAGTAGCTTCATTTTTTCAGCAGCTACGTGATGTCGTGGCCGTACAACGTATCGCCAGCAAGCTTCCAGCACACAACTACATCGTGGCCGTGTACGTTGACTCAGCCACGCGCCGAGCTGGTGTAGCACGTCAACTGTTGACCCAAGCCATGGAAAGTGCTCGGGCGCGAGGAGTTGTTCTGGCTGTCGACACGCTCCAATCAAATTCGGCCGCTCAACACCTCTATCGCAGCCTTGGCTTCATGGAATATCAACGAACGAAGAAATCCGTGATCTTCACCTTGGGGGTGAAGTAAACCGACGCTTGTCGTCGAGATACGGACCCTGCTTCACCTCAATGAGCTCGGATTCCTCCAGCATTTCAAAGCCATGGCCACCTGTCGACAGCAGAATGACGTCACCAGTGAAAATCTCACG
>JAFMJP010000096.1 GCA_017853375.1 Actinomycetota bacterium | reverse complement strand
AGGCGGCGCTCGCCTGAACGAGACGCTGGGGTTTTCACACCAGCGCGTTCAACAATTGAGGCGCCTGCTTGCGCGCCGATCTGCCCGCGCGGAAGAAGGGCTGTTCGTCGTCGAAGGTGGCGTGCTGATCGCCGAGGCCCTTCGTGGCGGCTGGGACGTTCTCGCCGAATTCGTTGCGGGGGAGGCATCGCCGGTCGTTGCCGGTGAGACGCCGGTGTTTCAACTCGGGGAAGGCGTGCTGGAACGTGTGGCTTCCACCGAGTCGCCGCAACCAAATATGGCCCTCGTGTCGCGTCGTGCTGCGTCACTGGCGCGTTTGGAGCCCCAGTACATACGCCAGCAATCGTCCAGCGACGCCGCACCCTGGGTGCTGTTTCTCGATGCGGTGAGTGACCCGGGCAATCTCGGCACCATTCTGCGAAGCGCCGAGGCGATGGGATCTGCCGGCGTGGTGTTGGGCACGGGCAGCGTGGATGCGTTCAACCCCAAAGTCGTTCGGGCTTCCGCGGGAGCACTGTTTCACGTGCCGGTGGTGGAAGGGGTGACGTTGAGCGATGTGAAAAACCTCGGCTACCGCGTGCTCGCCACTTCGTCACACGAACAGCCGGGATCACATTCGCTCGTCGACGCCGATCTGACGGGACCGCTGTGCATGGTGCTGGGCAGCGAAGCACACGGTGTGAGCGAAGCGTCAGCACCCATGGTTGACGGGTGGATACGAATCGACCATGCGGGTCGTGCGGAGAGCTTGAACGTGGCGATGGCCGCCACCATCATCAACTATGAAATCGCCCGGAGGCGCGCATGACTTCCTCGACAACACACTTCGTGAACGGTGCCCCAATCGTGGGGCCATTCCCGACGGGAAGCGAAGCGTTGGTGGTGGGTATGGGGTGCTTCTGGGGTGCGGAGCGCAAGTTTTGGCAGACCGCGGGAGTCATCACCACCTCGGTGGGATATGCCGGTGGGCATACGACAAATCCCACCTACAAGGAAGTGTGCAGTGGTCGCACCGGACACACGGAAGTAGTGATGGCGGTATTCGATACCGCCGCAACATCGCTTGATGCGATCTTGCGGGTGTTCTGGGAAAACCATGATCCGACGCAAGGCAATCGTCAGGGGAACGACGTCGGCACGCAGTATCGCAGTGCGATCTACTTTGCCAACGAGGCGCAACGCATTGCGGCGGAAGCTTCACGCGAGATCTTCCAAAAGGAATTGACCGCCGCGGGCTACGGAACGATCACGACTGAAATCGCACCCTTGGCCGAGTATTTCTACGCAGAGGACTATCACCAGCAGTACCTCGGCAAGAATCCCGACGGCTACTGCGGGCTCGGGGGCACCGGCGTGGTGTGTCCAATTGGACTCGGTCGCGGAGCGAACCACTCGTGAACACGTCTCTGCGGCGATCGTTGTCGACGTTGGTGGCGGCGTGTCTTTCGGTCGGTGGATTGGCGTGTGCAGCCAGCGAAGCAAAGGAGTCCGTCTATGCTCAGGCCATCATTCTTGACGTGCGAACTCCCGAAGAATTTGCAGCCGGCCATCTCGATGGTGCGGTCCTGGTGGATATCAAAGATGCGTCGTTCGATGCCAGAATTGCAGAACTCGACCCCTCGTTGTCGTACGTGGTGTATTGCCGTTCAGGAAACCGATCGGCCCAAGCCGTCGAGCGAATGAAGGCAGCAGGTTTCGGAAACCTGAGCGATCTTGGTTCATTGGAGAACGCATCGAGCCAGACGGGCGTCGCCATCGTCCAGGGTTGACCATCGACCGCCGAAAACTCAAGTAATCTCGATGTGATGTCGAGCGCCGGTGGTCACGCAGAACGGATCGCAGAAGCGCTCAGTTCGGCTTCGTCGGCCATTGATACCGCCCGAGACGTCGACGCTCTGCGACGGATCGCCAACGAACACACGGGCAAAGGCAGCGTGTTGGTGGGTCTCAAGTCGTCCCTCGGAACGATCAGCGACATCGAGGTTCGCAAGGCGGTTGGGAGAGCAATCAACGATGCCATGCAGTCACTGGAATCGTTGGTTGCTGACCGCATGTCCGGGTTGGAGTATGCCGCTGCCAGTTCCGCTGCTGCCGGTGAGGCAATGGATCTCACCGAACACCTCACGCGGCGATCACGCGGCCATGCCCACATCGTGACCCAGGCGTGGGAGCGACTCGAAGACGTGTTCGTCGGTATGGGTTTCAAGGTTGCCGAAGGTCCGGAAGTGGAAACCGACTTCCATAACTTCACCGCCCTCAATATGCCACCCAACCACCCTGCGCGAAGCGGCTTCGACACGTTGTTCGTAAAGTACGGGAGTCCCGGCTCCACGTTGTTGCGTACGCACACGTCGCCCGTGCAGATCCGTGTGATGCAGGAGTGGGATTTGCCGATTTATGCGGTCATGCCGGGTCGGGTGTTTCGTCGCGACACACCCGACGCCACGCACATGCCGGTGTTCCACCAAATCGAGGGTTTGGTCATCGACAAAGGAATCACGTTTGCGCACCTCGCCGGCACCATCGAAGCCTTCACCAAGGCGTTCTTCGGAAACGACTTCACCAGCCGACTTCGTCCCAACTATTTTCCCTTCACCGAACCGAGTGCGGAATTCGACGTTCGGAGCTCGAACGGAAAGTGGATCGAGCTCGGCGGCTGCGGGATGGTGCATCCCAATGTGCTGCGCGCCGGCGGTGTCGACCCCGAGGTGTACACGGGATTTGCGTTCGGATTCGGTATCGACCGAATGGCCAAGGAGCGACATGAAGTTGCAGACCTACGCGACATGTATGCCAACGACCTGCGATTCGTGAGGCAGTTCTAATGCGCATCGTGCGTTCATGGCTTGCTGAGTATTGCGATCTGAAACGTCTCGACGACGAGCAGCTCGGTGATGTCATGACGGCTCTCGGTATGCAAGTGGAGTCGATGGAAGTGGTCGGCACACCGGTGGCGGGTGTAGTGGTGGCAAAGGTGTTGCGAACGGAGCGGCATCCCGATGCCGCCAAGGTCCATCGTGTGTGGGTGGATGCCGGCGACGGGGTGGAGCGCCACGTGTGGTGCGGAGCATTCAACATGAAAGCCGGCGACCTCGTGCCACTCGCCACCCTGGGCACCAAGATGCCCGATGGGCGTGAAATCCTGCGACGCGGCATTCTCGGAATCGACTCCGAAGGCATGCTGTGTTCGGCCGCCGAGCTCGGCTTGTCGAGCGATGCCGCCGGAATCATGATTCTGCCCGTTGCAGCAAAACTCGGACGCAACGTCTTCGATGCCCTCGGAGTCAAGCGCGACGTGGTGTACGACCTCGACATCACTCGCAACCGCCCCGATGCAACCGGGCATCTCGGTGTGGCTCGGGATGTGGCCGCAAAACTCGGCGTGAAGTTCACGCCACCCAAGGGTGACGCAAGGAAGAAGGGTTCATCGCGACGTGTTCCGGTGAAGATCATCGACGAGAAGGCATGTGGGCGATTCAACGTCACGGTGATGAGTGGCATCGTCGTCGGGCCGTCGCCCGATCATCTGGCGCGGCGGGTGCTGGCTGCCGGTATGCGACCGATCAACAACGTGGTTGACGCCTCCAATCTCGTGATGTTGGAGTGCAACCAGCCAAATCATGCGTACGACGCAGCCAAGGTGCGCTCGGGGTTTCGTATTCGTAGGGCAAACGCGGGGGAGGTGCTCACCACACTCGACGGCGCGCAGCGAAAGCTGGATGTGGCAGATCTCCTCATCTGCAACGGCGATGACCGAGCCATTGGAATTGCCGGTGTGATGGGTGGGGCGGACACGGAGATCGGCGATGCCACCACGGAGATCGCACTCGAAACTGCGTGGTTCGAACCCAGCGGGGTGCGGCTTACGAGTCAGCGCCTCGCGTTGCGAACCGAGGCTTCTGCCAGGTTCGAGCGTGGCGTCGACCCACTCGGTGTGGATTACTCGGTGGGTCGATTTGCGTCGTTGTTGCGCGAGTCCTGCCCTCAACTCGTGGTTCATGCCGGAGCGAGCGATGTGAGAACGCGTCACCTGCCCAAATCTGCAACCATCACGCTTCGTGTTCCACAGGTGAATCGTGTGCTCGGAACAACCTTGGGTGCAAAAGAGATCGCAACATTGCTGGCGCGAATTGGATGTGTTTGCACCCCCAAGAAGGTGGCGGCAAAGAAAGGTTCGAGCGTTCCGAGTGGCGCAGGGTTCAGTGTGAAGGTTCCATCGTGGCGACCCGACTGCACCGACGAGATCGATCTCATCGAGGAGATTGCGCGTCATGTGGGCTACGACACCCTCGGTAAACACGTGTCGCAGTCAACGCAGCCGGGTGGCCTCTCGCCGCTCCAGCAACGTCGTCGGGCGTTGCGCGATGTGGTGCTCTCGCTGGGTGCGAGCGAAGCGATGCCGAACCCGTTCCTCGCGCCAGGTGACCATGAAAGGGCGGGTGTGGCGCTCGAATCGGCGGCTCTCGAGTTGGAGAATCCGCTCGTCGTGGAGGAAAGCTTGTTGCGAACATCCCTGCGTCCCGGCCTGTTGAAGGCGGTCGCATTCAACGTCTCGCATCGGGCAAGCGACATCAGCTTGTACGAACTCGGTCACGTGTATCGGGCACGTCGCGATGTTGCATCGGCACCCCTTCCGGATGAGACCGAGCAGCTCTGCATCATGGCCGTTGGCTGCGACGCATCCGACGCCGTCGGTTGGTGGTCGCAGATTACGGCAGTGTTCGGTGTCGGCGCTCAATTGGATCAGTCGCGTGTACCGGCTGGATACCACCCCACACGAAGCGCCACGCTGGCGCGAGGTAAGCAGGTGGTCGGCTACGTGGGGGAGATCGACCGCATGGTGTTGGCCAAGTACGGCATCGACGACAGGGTTGCATGTCTTGAGGTTGACGCATCCGTGTTGTTGGGGGAGACCCCCAAAGTGCACATGGCAAAACCCGTCAGCAGATTCCCCTCGAGCGACTTCGACGTGGCGTTCAGCGTTCCTGCCAAGGTCACGGCCGCGGCCCTCCAGCGTGCGTTGAAACAGGCGGTTGGTGCCATCGGCGAAGAGGTGTCGCTCTTCGATGTGTTCCGCAAGGCGCCCACGGACGAGACGCGAAGCTTGGCGTACCGTGTGCGTCTACGAGCCACGGATCGCACGCTGACGGACGCCGAGGTGGCGTCGTCCCGGGTGGCCTGCATAGCTGCCGCCGAGAAGCTCGGCTGCACCCTTCGCGCCTAGTCGCGGTTCCCCGATTCGTGCCGTCGTGGCGTGCAGGCAACCGTAGTTCGTTGTCGGGGCCGTCAGGACTTTGGCGCGATGGTGATGGCGTCAGGCAGGTGGAATGAGCGCGCCGG
>JAFMJP010000095.1 GCA_017853375.1 Actinomycetota bacterium | reverse complement strand
TGATTGCCATTTTCTTCATGTTGTTACCTCCATGTAGTGCGATCGGTTGATCGCGCTGGAGTGTCTAGTTGCACATCAACCGCGTTCCTCGCGATTTGGGCTGATGGGTATGTCAGTCATGCAAGGTCGGTACGCCACTTGTACCTCGCTGTCGTTGTGCATGGCGAGAATCTCTCGCGAGAAACGACATGCACACTTCACCAATTCGAAAATCACCACTGTTGCTTGCTACGTGTGCGGCGTTGCTCGTGCTCTCCGGCTGTCTCGCCGAGACGTTTCAGCAACGAAGCCCCAGTGACGCGAGTTCGTTCGCACAACGGGACGGCACAACAACGAGTAATGCGGCTGCGGTGGGTCGACCCGAGTCGCTCAATGAGCCGGGCCCACCCGGGCCACAAGGTCCGCAAGGCCCGCAAGGCCCGCGAGGTGTTCGCGGTGCTCGAGGTCCGCAAGGTGTTCGCGGTGCTCGAGGTCCCGTTGGTCCGGTTGGTCCTGCTGGTCCCGTGGGGCTGGCTGGCGCGGTTGGTGCGGTCGGTCCTGCTGGCGCAACGGGAGCCACAGGTCCTACTGGTCCTGTTGGTGCGACGGGAGCGACTGGCGCAACGGGCGCGACTGGCGCAACGGGTGCAACGGGCGCGACTGGCGCAACGGGCGCGATTGGCGCAACGGGCGCGATTGGCGCAACCGGCCCTGCGGGCGGATTCGGCGCCTACGGTTCGTTCTACGACACCAGCACCGTGCCACTCACGCAAAGCGAGGTCACCGCAGTGCCACTCAACTCCACTGACTTTGCCAGTGGTGTGTCGATCGTCGATGGCAGCAAGATCACGTTCGCTGTTTCCGGAAAGTTCAACATCATGTTCTCTTCGCAAATCGAAAAAGGAGACTCCGGAACCGATCAACTCAGCGTGTGGTTGGCAAAGAACGGCGACAACGTGCCATGGAGCAATACCGATGTGGTCATCACCTCGAGCGGGGCAAATAGTCGCCACGTTGTCGCATGGAACTTCTTCGTGTCGGTAGTTCCAGGCAACTACGTACAGATACTCATGACCTCAACCACCAGCAGCCAAATGGTGATTCGTTCGGTCGTTGGGCAAACCAATCCGATCCGCCCCGAGATTCCCGGCACCATCGTGACCGTCAATCAGGTGGGGTGAGACCCCGCTTGGAGGCTGCGATTTCGGCAATCATCTGCGCCACGAGCAATTGGTTGGTGAACTGGCTGGCAATTTGCGTGCGATTGGGTGAGCCCGCTCGGGCCAACATCAGACTGATGCGGTTTTTGATTGCTTGTATGGAATATCCGAGCACTTCGGCGATGTCTTGGTCGCGCAATCCCACGCACACCAACTCGAGAATTGCGTAGTCAGTTTCGTCTTGGGCGACGGCTTCCATGTTGCCGATCGACGGAGGTTTGGGAATTCGCTTCCACAGTACGTCGTCTTGGAGACTCGACCTGCCGTAGTGAATTCGTCGTAGGTGTTCAGCCAGGACTGGAGCAGGGTCAACCAGGTTTACGACATCGAAGTAGCCGTTGTGCGCCGCCTTGATCTTGGTGACGTCATCCACTCCCTGGCACCCCAACACCAGACGACTCTCGGTGTTGCCCGCGAGCGCGAGCAGCTTGGAAAGGAGTGACGACATCACGAAACGTTGTGGATCTACCACCAACACCTCGGGTTTGAGGGTGACGAAGTCGTTTGCGAGCTTGTCGAAATTGTCGTGGGGGTTGAACAAGTCAACCTTGGCTTCCGGTACCACTGCGCCGGATGCAAGCTCGGGCTTTACACGAGCAATTTGGGTGTCGACGACTAGGCGCACGAATGGCTCAACTCACGCGTGCTCGTCTCGGGATGGTGTGGCGTCCCGTGAAAGTACAGAGAACGTCGTTAGACGAAAGTACTTTTTGGCGCTCTGGAGAGCTGTCAATGGGTCGCATAATGCCATCGCACTACCAATCGCAAAGGTACCGTTTTCGCTACTTTCACCCTGGAAACATGACTATTTGAGGTCAATTTGGCGGTCCAGACGAACCCTGTCTCGCCTGTCAAGATGGAAGTCAACCAATGGTCGTGAAAGTTCGAGACGTTGCATTCGTGCGCTTCCGTGCGCCCGACCTCGACGTGATGGAAGCTTTCGCAACGTCCTTCGGGCTGCAGCGACTCGCCCGAGACGAGCACACGCTGTACATGCGGGGGACTGACGACGACGGTTTTGTGCACGTCACGCACCGTTCCGACACGCCCGGGTTTGCTGGCGTCGCCTTCGTTGCCGACTCGGTGGATGATCTCGATCGGCTCACCCGCGAACATGGATTTTCTCCAGTCGCAGATCTCGACGGACCGGGCGGTGGGCGCATGGTGCATGCAACCGATCCCAACGGCCATCGAGTGGAAGTGGTGGCGGGTCGTGGTTCGCTCGGTACGTTGCCCAGTCCAACTCCTGCGCCGCGCAATGCCGCAGGAAGCGCCCCACGCACTGGCGAAGTGGTGCGACTCGATGCCGGCCCATCACACGTGAAGCGCTTGGGCCATTGTGTGCTCGATGTGGTGGATTTTCGGGCCAGCGAAGCGTGGTACAAAGCCCGTCTCGGGTTGGTGACTTCCGATGAGATTGCCCTCGATGAGAGCACGTCGATCGGTGCGTTCTTGCGCTGCGACAAAGGCTCTGAATTCGTGGATCATCACACGCTGTTCCTCATCGGTTCGGGAAAGGCGGCGTTCAACCATGCGGCGTTCGAAGTCGCCGACTTTGACGACCTCATGCGTGGCAACACGCACCTCGCGAGCGGTGGCTACACGCACCAGTGGGGTATTGGACGCCACATTCTCGGAAGCCAGATTTACGACTATTGGTTGGATCCATGGGGACACATGGTGGAACATTGGACCGACGGCGATCTGTTCAACAACCAGACACCACCACATATGGCGTCGCTCACGGATCTCATCGGCTCGCAGTGGGGCCCCACCCACGGCGGCCCACCTCGGTAGCGCTTACCTTGTCGGTAGTTGTGGCTAGACGCTAAACCCGCCAGCGGGTTCGCCGTCTGTCGTTGATGGAGGACCGATTCACGCCGCAACTGTGTGAGAGGTAACTGATACGATTTTCTCTCATGGCTTCTTCCGTTGCGGCAGCTGTCTCACGGCGTATTCATCGGTTACCAGAAGAGTCCTTCATTCGTGTTCGGGATCTTGAAGTGCGTATCGGAGCCGCGCGCCACGCAATCGAGGTCATCATGAGTCGGCTCAGTGCGGAGGATGTCGTGCAGTCGATAGGTCGAGGCGTGTACTGGAAAGGACCTCGAACTCGCGATGGAATGCTCCCACCGACAGCGTCACAGGTGGGAATCGAGATTGCGGGCCCCGGCTCGGGTCCTGCCGAGCTGTCCGCGGTGAAGTTCCTTGGTCTCACTACACAGGTGCCGGTGTCGGTTCACATCGCGGTACCTGGCCGAGCTCCAGCACCACTGGGTGGCATCACATTTCACTCCCGTCCGTACTCGCGTGCACTGCGGCAGCTGCGACCTGCGGAGGTTGCTGTGCTCGAGACATTGCGCATTTGGCCATCCGGCACAGAAGAAGACTGGAATGTTCTGCGTGTACGTGTGGCGAAGTTGATCAAGCAAGGCATCATTCGCCACCAATCGGTTACCGCGGCTCTCTGTGATGAGCGAACTCCGGTGGTGCGTCGCCACTGGGAAACACTTCGAAAACAGGTGGCGCCAACCCGGTGATCCGATTGCGCAACAACCAGAAGGAACTGGCGGCGCGATGTGGCACGGTTGCAGCCGCAACAGGTGTGCCGCTCGAACATGTCATCAAAGACTTTTGGATTACCGAGGCCTTGCGTGCGATGGTGAACGCAGCGAACCGGGAGCGACTACATCTCGTATTCAAGGGTGGCACGAGTTTGTCGAAGGGCTATCGAGTCATCAATCGCTTCTCCGAAGACATCGATCTCCTGTGTGTTGCAGAAGGCGGTGACGGCGCCGTGCATTCAGCCATGCGTCGCATGCACCACGCGGTTGCCAACCACCTCGGGGTCGCGCCGATCATCGACACGTCACGGTCTGCGAAAGGTCTCTTCCGACCCGCGGAATTCGAGTATCCCGGTCAGACATTGCTCGAGGGTGAAGTACCAGGGACCATACGGGTAGAACTCAGCACCTGGGGTGGTGCCATTCCCAGTGAGAACAAGAACTTGAAGTCACTTCTTGCTGAGCACTCGCCACCATCGAAGCGCAATGATGTTTGTGAGGAGTTCGAATCATTCAACATCACCGTGTTGCGTCCTGAACGGACTTTGGTAGAGAAACTCATCATTCTCCACGACGCCGCCACATCAAACGATGAACATCGTCAGCGCAGAACCGCACGTCACTACTACGACATCTGGTGTCTGCTCGGCCGTGACGATATCCGCAGGAATCTTGCCGACGATGGAGTCATGGTGTTGGCGAGTGAGGTGTTCACACACAACACGGCGTCGAAAACACGCGCAGTTCGTAGGCGCCCAAGAGGCGGATTCGCCATCAGTGAGGCATTCGTCGGCCGCGGTCCGGTCGCAGCACGCGATGAGTACGAACGGCGCGTCATGCGACAGCTGATTTGGCCAGGGAGTGAGCAGCCAACCTTTGACGAGTGTCTTGCGCGGGTCCAGCGGTTCGCATCGATGCTGTAGGTCTTCGCTCGGCCGAAGTCTCGCTGCCGCGTGGCGGGTGAGGCGGTCGGCAGTGACGGCAAGTTAGGCTGAGGCTGCGGGCCAACGTCGTCCCGGTGCTCACCAGTGGGTGAGTGCACCAGCAGGTACGACCATTACGAAGGACAGCTCGAGTGAACCACGATGTGCCGTCGACGCACGGCTCTGTGACCGGGTTCGGCTTGCCGCCCGCGCACGGGTTGTACGACCCGCGTTTTGAACACGACGCATGCGGCGTGTCGTTCGTGGTGCACGTGAAGGGCGTGGCCAGTCATCACATCGTGCAAACGGGCCTCGGTGCGCTGTGCAGCATGGAACACCGCGGAGCCACTGGTGCAGAGCCAGAGACGGGCGACGGTGCCGGCATCTTGATGCAAGTGCCCGACAAGTTCCTGCGCAAAGTTGCGGCTGTACCGGGCGTCTTGGCGGCTGGCACGCAGCTGCCCGCACTCGGCGCATACGGCGTTGGTATCGCGTTTCTGCCTGCCGACCCCACACGTGCAGAGGGTGCCAAAGCAGCCATCACCAAGATTCTGCAAGAAGAAGGTCTCGACGCACTCGGTTGGCGCGACGTGCCGGTGGAGCCGTCGTGCTTGGGTGCGAGCGCGCGAAGAGTGATGCCGTCGTTTGCGCAACTGTTCGTGGCGGCACGCGG
>JAFMJP010000094.1 GCA_017853375.1 Actinomycetota bacterium | reverse complement strand
TGGTGCTGCGCGCCATTTGGCGAGGCAATCTGAAGCGGCTTGCGGCGCTATGCGAAGGCGCGAACTAACGCGGTTGCCGCCATTGCTGCAACCACCACCACGATGAACGGCGCCTTGCGCCACACAGCGATGATTGCAACGGCGAGTCCCACCGCACGGGCATCAAGTACGAGGTGCTGAGCCGAGGTGAAGGTGTCCTTGGCAACCAGCGCTGCGAGCAGGCTCGCCGGAATGAGCGCCAAACATCGCCCCAGCACCGGCGGCATGGTTCGATTTCCCACTACGACGAATCCGAGCACCTTCAGTCCATAGGCGACACTCGACAACACGATGATGAGCACCCACAGTTGTCCGGAGGTAAGTGCGATGTCGCTCATGGACGCACCCCGAACAGCACGCCGACGACGGCGACCAGAATCGCCATTCCCACCGGAACGAACGGCGTCAATGCCACGCAGACGACTGCACCCGTCAGGGCCGCCAATCGTCCGCGACGAGTCCGCAGATGGGCCGGCAACATCGCCGCAAATGCAGCAGGGAAGGCGGCATCAAAACCGAGAGCGTGGGTATCGAGTACCGATCCGGCAAGTGCACCGATCAACGTGCCGAGGTTCCACGTAACGAACAACGACAGTGCCGTTACCCAGAATGCGGTACGCGCCAAGCGCGGTTCCGACTCTGCGGTCGTCATTGCCGTGGTCTCATCGATCACGAACTGTGCTGCGAGGAGTCGCTGCAACAGCGGCAAACGTCTTCCGTTCGCATCGTCGGACACCCTTCCGGCAAGCGCGACACCGTAGACGAAGTTTCGAACCGAGAGCAGTGCTGCTCCCCCGAAGGCTGCACCCAGGGAACCGCCGGCTCCCACCACGCTCATCGCCGAGAACTGCGAAGCCCCGGTGAAGGTAAAGAACGACAACGCGCAGGCTTGCAACACGGTCGCGCCGGACGACACCGCAGCCATGCCGAACGACAACGCAGTGACACCGACTGCGGCTCCAAGTGTGAGGCTTGCACTCACCACTCGTTTGCGCTCGCCGTCGTCGGCGCGAGTTTGTGCCGAACTCATGCTCGAGTCGGACGGTGTGGCGTGGCGCTCATGCCGATATCCCGCGCAGCATTTCGTCGGCGGCCGACCACGGGTCGAGCGCACCCGACGCCACACGACTTTCGAGGTCGTCCCACACCTTCCCACTGCACAATTCGCGTGCACGCAACTCCAGTCGGCGTTCCACAATTTCACGCAATTCCTCGCGTCGCCGCACCTCGCGTCGATGCAACAGGTCTCCGGTGGTCTCGGCGTGCGCACGGTGCGCCAAGACGGCGTCGAGCAACTCGCCCACGCCTTCGCCAGTGGTTGCGACCGTTGCAGAAACGCTGGGCTTCCACTCCGATACGTCGAACTCCGTCAGTTCGATCATCGCATGCAGATCGCGGCGTGTGGACTCCACTCCGTCACGATCTGCCTTGTTGATTGCAAACACATCGGCGATTTCGAGAAGTCCGGCTTTGTTCGCCTGCACCGCGTCTCCCCAACCAGGGTTCACCACCACGACGGTGGTGTCGGCTTTGCCGGCGATTTCCACCTCGACTTGTCCCACTCCGACGGTTTCTACGATGATCCAGTCGTGGCCGGTTGCGTCCAACAGCCGCACCGCCTCGCTGGTCGCCAGCGACAAGCCACCGAGGTGTCCGCGCGTTGCCATCGAGCGGATGTACACCTTGTCGTCGTGCGTATGGTCCTGCATGCGTACTCGGTCGCCGAGGATTGCGCCGCCCGTGTACGGTGACGACGGATCGATGGCCAACACGCCCACTCGAGCTCCACGCTTGCGCAACTCCCCGATCAGCGCCGATGTGAGTGTGCTCTTGCCGGCGCCGGGGGCTCCGGTGATGCCCATCACATATGCGCGCCCCACGAGCGGACTTGCGATACGGGCCACCGTGCGAGCGCCGTCTCCTCCACGCTCCACCAACGACAACAATCGGGCCAATGCCCCGCGGTCGCCTGAAGCTGCGGCGCCGAACAACTGGGCCGGGTCGTGTGAGCGTGTCGCCATCGGCGCTACACCGCGACGACTTCAGTCACACCGTCGACACGATCGCGCATGATGCGTTCGATTCCGGCTTTCAAGGTTTGGTCGCTCGCCGGACATGTACCGCAGGCGCCAACGAGCGTCACCGACACCACACCGGTGGTTTCGTCGACATCGCGAAGCACGATGTCGCCACCGTCGGCTTGCAGTGCCGGACGAATGACTTCGATCGTTTCTTCAACTTGACTGCGAATTGACACTGTTCACCTCTCGAAGCCCGGCGCAATGATGAGACCGAACCCCTTCTACGATAGGAGCGTGCTCGCACACCAGGGTGGCTGGGATGAGATCCTGCTCGTTGCCGGACCGATTGCAGTGATCGTGTTCGCACTGTGGCGAGCCACGAGACGCGTCAAACGCGAGTCACATCGGCACCAAGACCGCTGAGTCGTCCGACGAGATCGTCGTACCCGCGGTCGATGTGGTGGATGTCATGCACGACGGTCTCGCCACTTGCCACCAGTCCTGCAACCACCAAGGCTGCTCCGGCACGGATGTCGGGCACGCGAACCTCGCCGCCGATGAGTTCGTACACGCCCCTGACCGTGGCTTTGTTGCCGTAGATCGCAATCGATGCGCCGAGTTTGCGGAATTCCTCGATGTAGCGGAAACGCCCGGGGAACAGCGTCTCGGTCACGGATCCTTCACCCCGACTCACACACAGCATTCCGACCAGCAACGGCTTGTAGTCGGTGGCGATACCCGGGTACGGCTCGGTGATGAAGTCGATTGCTCGGAGCCTCTCGTGTGAAGTCACGCGAATACCATCGCGTTGTGGAGTGACCGCAACGCCCATCCGGGCATAGCAATTCAGCAGTTCCTCCATGTGCTCGGTGCGAGCGGAGCGCACCACGATGTCGCCACCCGTGACCGCCACCGCTGCCATGTAGGTGGCTGCCTGCACACGATCGGGAACCACCGTGTGGCGAGCACTCTTCAGCGAGCCGCGCTCACATCCGTGGATGATCAAACGTGAGGTGCCGATGCCTTCGATGTCGGCACCCATCGATATCAACATGTTGCAGAGGTCCTGCACTTCGGGTTCGCGGGCTGCGTTGTCGATGACCGTCACTCCGGTTGCGTAAACGGCGGCAGTGAGCAGATTCTCCGTTGCGCCGACGCTCGGGATGTCCAACTCGATGGTGGTTCCCTTCAATCGGTCGGCGAACGCGAAGATGTCGTACAACCCTTCCTCGACCGTTGCACCCATCTTTTGCAACCCGGACACATGGAGATTGATGGGACGTCCCCCAAAGTCGTCACCGCCAGGCCAGTTGATGCGAGCCGAGCCATAATGCGTCAGCAGCGGACCGAGCACGTTGAGGCTGGCGCGCATCTTGTCGAATTTCTCGAAGGGAACTTCGGGGGTGATGTTCCCGGTGTTGGTGAGCTGCAACTCGTGGGGTCCCAACCACTTCGAGGACACCCCGAGGGCTCCCAGCGTTTCTGCCATGGTGTGCACGTCGGTGATTGCGGGCACGTTGGTGAGCACGTAGTCGCCCTCGGCGAGCAAGGTTGCCGCCATCAACTTGAGCACCGAGTTCTTTGCGCCCGGCACCTGCACGGAACCCGATAACGGGCCGCTTCTGCGCACCACTATGCGCGGAGACTGAACTTTCACCTCTCTCAGTATGCTCGCGCAGTGACGTCAACTGGTGAACGGCGCATTCTCACCCTGTTGGCATTGGCTTCCGTGCCGTTCGCATTCGTCAACACGCTGTTCACCCAGACCGTCTCGTTTGCCGCCGACGAATTCAACCGAGCCGACACCGACATCGGCTTTGGTGCCGCGATCGTGCGCTGGGGTGTCGTGCTCGTGCCACCAATCGCAGTACTCGCCGACCGCATTGGGCGACGAAGGGTACTGATCGCTGCCGCGTGGGGTGCACCCGTGCTGGCTTCGCTGGGCGCCGTCGCACCTTCGTATGAATGGCTGGTGGCGTCGCAAGCCGTCGCTCGCCCGCTCGCACTGGTGATGAACGTGATGATTCTCGTGATGCTCACCGAGGAGATGTCGAGCGAGACACGCGCCCGATCGGTCGGACTCGTTGCAATCGCGAGCAGCATCGGATCCGGCACTGCCGTCGGTGCACTGCCGCTTGCGGACGTCTCCCCATCTGGTTGGCGATGGTTGTACCTGGTTTCCTTGGCGTTCCTTCCCGTGGCTTTCGTGTTGCAGCGAACGTTGCACGAAACGACGCGTTTCACAAAAGTGCACTCGGCGACGAGTGCTTCTTCTGCGGTCCGCGTGTCACGCTCGCGACTGGTCGCACAAATCTCGGCGGCATCACTCACCGGCGTGTTCGTCGCCGCAGCAAGCGTGTATCTCGTGAACTATCTTCGCGATGTCCGCGACTATGACGCCGTCATGGTGACCGCCTTCACCATCGTTACTGCGGTACCCGCGGGAATCGGCATCATCATCGGCGGCCGAATTGCCGATGAACGCGGACGTCGGGTGGCTGGTGCACTTTCGTTGGTGCTGGGGACGGCTCTGGTAGTCGTTGCATTCTCCACGAGCGGTACAACGATGTGGGTGTCGGAGATTTGTGGGGGCATCCTCCTTGGAATCTCCTATCCCGCGCTCAGCGTGTATCGCGGCGAGATGTTCCCCACCGCGCGTCGCGGTGCTGGAGCCTCGATGGTCACCGCCAGCGGCCTCATCGGCGGCAGCGTCGGGCTGATCGTCGCCGGCCAGTTGCTGGATGCCGGCTGGAGCTATTCACGCGTGATGGCGGTGCTGGCGTTGGCGCCACTGGCTGTTGGTGTGATCGTGGTAACGGCATTTCCCGAGACGGCCCACCGCGAACTGGAAGAAATCAGTCCCGAGGGCGGTGTCGCGTAATTCGTCAGTCTCGACGACGGCGACGCTTCAGCACCCGAGCCACCGGCAATCGTTTGGCAGGTTTGGCGGCTTTCGATGCCGCTGGTTTCTCCACCGGCATGAGACTTACTTCGATGCTGCGTCGCGATTGGTTGAAGTCACTCACCGACAAGGTGAGCGGGTCACCGATCTTCACCTGCTCGCGCGGTGTTCTCGGTGCAGGCGACTTCATGAGACGCACGGGAAGATAACCGGCCACATCGCCGATTCGCACGTACGCACCGTGCGACGCGAACGACTCGACCACGCCCTTCACACGCGCACCTATCGCATGCTTGGCAGCGAACGCCTCGAACTGTTCCACCGAATTGACTGCCGATTGCGCCGAAGCTCGGCTCGTCGATGCCTGCGGCGACTTGTTCGACGATGACGGACGTGCCGATGCGGAAGA
>JAFMJP010000016.1 GCA_017853375.1 Actinomycetota bacterium | reverse complement strand
CACGCTCCATTGGCAATGATCACACGCGCCGACGTTCGAGCTCGTTCATGGCGTGCATTTGCTCGTGCTGCGCGCGTGGTGGACCAGGAGCTCCACGCCTCCGCTGGTCTGTTGGCCGTCGTGGGTATCGGCGAAGCACCGATTCTGCGGTTGGGCACGTTCAGTTTGTGGCGCGATGCTGCATCGATGTCACAGTTTGCCGTGGGCCGCCCCGAGCACTCGCGCGTCGTACAACGAACACGTCGTGAAAACTGGTACGGCGAAGAGATGTTCGCTCGGTTCGTTCCCTACTGGTCGACGGGGACGTGGGATGGCAGCGATCCACTGCGCAACGTCTGAACGGGTCGTGCATCGCGACCCAACGTGATCCAAGGAAACAACATTCCGTAGGGTTCACCGTTCGACCGATGATGCTCGCGGTGTGCAGAGCCGAGGGAAATCGCCCACGAGGAGTGCACGCGCTTCATCCATTTGATACGACCGTGGATGATGCCGTCGTGAATCACGGTGTACACCAATCCGTACAGCGTGACACCGACGAGCAGGGGAAGCAGCCACGCGAAACCGCTCACGTTGAAGCCCAACGCCAATCCGCCGACGACAACGACCGAAAATGCAAGTGGGAACACGTCGTTGGGCTCGGGCGACTTGCGTGCAAATGCCGCAGCGGCGTTCCGATGATGACTGCGATGCAGTCGCTCCAATGAGCCATGCATGACGAATCGATGCACCACGTAGGTGACGGCTTCCATGCCGAGGAATCCAACCGCGCAGAGAAGGAGTGGAGTGACGAGATTCATCGGGGTGCCACCTGTCAGCGCTTGCCCACCAAGCGAATGAGACCCTCTTGCACCACCGACACCACGAGCGATCCATCACGTGAGTAAATGGCACCGCCTGCCAATCCGCGTGCACTGGAAGTGGAAAGTGACGTCTGGTCGTACAGCATCCACTCGTCGGCACGGAAGGGACGATGAAACCACATGGCGTGATCGAGGCTCGCCATTTGCACCTTGCCGTCGGTCCAACCAATGCCGTGTGGCAGGAGTGCAGTGTCGAGCAAGGTCATGTCGCTTGCATACGTGACGATGCACGTATGCAAAACATGGTCGTCGGGAAGCTTCCCGTCGGCACGCATCCAGACTTGCTGACCACGTCTCGGATTTCCCTCGCGCGAGAGGGGATCGGTATCGACATAGCGAATGTCGATTGGCCGCGGTCGGTCGTACCACTCACCGAGTTGTTCTTTGTACGGTGCCATGCGAGTCTTGAAATCGGGCAAAGACTCCGGGTCGGGAACCCCCGTTGGCATGGTGAGCTGATGGTCGAGTCCTGCCTCTGGCGCATGAAAACTTGCCTGCAGGTTGAAGATGACTTTGCCGTGCTGGATGGCGATCACTCGCCGTGTGGAGAAGCTCTTTCCGTCACGCAGTCGATCGACCTCGTACAAGATGGGCACCGTCGGGTCGCCGGGCCGGAGGAAATACGCATGCAAGGAGTGCACATCACGTCCCACTTGGTCGATGGTCCGCGCGGCAGCAACCAGTGCTTGACCGGCAACTTGGCCGCCGAACACGCGCTGGCGATTCTCGTCGGGACTACGACCTCGGAAGATGTTGACTTCGATCTGTTCCACGTCCAAGAGTGCGACGAGGTCGGTGAGCGGCTGCTGTGATGATGGCACCCCTCCATGTTGGCAGAACATGGCTGGATAGGGTTCGTTCTACGCCACATGCTCGACTCCAACTTGCGCACGATTGCACTCAGCGTGAAGGGTTTCATGCCCGAGCACGAAGGCGACGCACTCTTTGACGCTGCAATGAGCGCGTGCAAGGCGCTGCCCGGTGTACCGATGGTGGAAGTCGGTTCGTATTGCGGACGGTCCACGGTGTGGTTGGGTGCGGTCGCAAAGGCTCTCGATGTGGTGCTGTACGCGGTGGATCATCACGGTGGCTCGGAAGAAAATCAGGCTGGATGGGAGTGGCACGATCCCGAAGTGGTGAACGAGCACGGGCGAATCGACACCCTGCCCTTCTTTCGAGAAACCATTCGGCGGGCTGAACTCACCGAATCGGTTCGGGAGTGTGTGGGCGATTCGCACGAGATTGGTCGGGGGTGGTTGCAGCAGGTGGCGTTGTGTTTCATCGATGGTGGACATGCTCGCGATGTCGCTCGGGGTGACTATCTCGCGTGGACTCCCCACGTGGCAAGAGGTGGCACGCTCGCCATTCACGACGTATTCGAGCGCCCCGAAGATGGCGGACAGGCACCGTACGAGGAGATTTACCTTCCCGCCGTGCAGTCGGGAAAGTTCGTCGAGGTGTCGCGTTGCGGCTCGCTTCGCGTGCTGCGTCGCGAGGCTTAGTGGTGCGTGAACAACTTGTGTGCAGGTGAGATCGCCAACTGTGCATCGGCAGCCAGAATGACCGCCGCACCCGTGTAGGCACTCACTTCGTTGGCAGGGAATGCAATGTTCTGCGGATACACGATTCCAGTGAGGTACGAACCGTCGTCGTTGCGGTGCAACGTGGTGAGTGCAAGGAGTTCACTTGCCGTTGCGTGGTCACCTATCGCGCTGTATGCAATTGCGCACTCTGCGGTTTCCGACGCGGTAACCCAGGGCTCGTCGCTCACGCAGCGAATGCCGTAATCGGGTAGGTAGAACGTGTCCCACGAGTCGTGGAGGCGAAGCTTCGCAGCATCGCTTACCAGGGCACCGGAGAGTACCGGGTAATACCAGTCCATTGCCCAGCGTTCCTTGGGTTCGAACGACGTTGGTGAGTGATTGATGACTGCGTCGATCGAGTCGGCCGCCGCACGCCACAATGGGCGCGGCTCGCCGAGCAGGGCAGCAAGGTTGGCGGCACAGTGCAACGAATGCCGTATGGAACTACTGCCGGTGAGAAGCGCATACGACCATGGTTCGGAATCGACTTCCTTGGCCCAGAGGATGGTGCCGTCCTTGCGTCGCATGTTGAGCACGAATTCCATGGCGCGCTCCACCATCGGCCACAAACGTTCGACGGTCGACAAGTCGTTCGAGCACTGCCAGTGGTGCCACACGCCTGCAGCGACGTAGGCACAGACGTTGGAGTCGAGTTTGGATTCCTTTACGGTGCCATCGGAGTTGTAGTAGTTGTGCCACGAACCATCGCTGCGTTGCGTGAGGCTCAACCATTCGTATGCACGCCGTGCCTCTCTGTGTAGACCCATCACGTCGAGTGCCATGGCAGTTTCGACGTGATTCCACGGGTCACAGTGTCCACCCACGAACCACGGAATCATCCCGTTCGGCAATTGCAGTGATGCAATCCAATCGGCAGTGGCGCGAAGCTGGTCGTGTCCAGGTGCGCGCGTGTGGGACTGCGACGCGGACTTCGGCACGTTTGAGTAACGCCGTGGTGCGACCGTGTCGGTACCTTGGCGGGAGATCTTCGGCTTTTCTGCATACACGACGTACGACTTGCCGATCGCCGGGCTGAGTGCAGTATCGATGGCACGCGTGACGAACGGTGCCTTCATGATGTCCCACTCCAGCAATTTCTTGTAGCGCGCAACGAGCGGATGATCCTCGCGCGCCGGCCCGACTGCACATCGCAACCACCAATAGGGCGAGTGCAGACCGTGTGCGCGATGATGACCGACGATGCGCAAGTCGTTGGCCGAAATCTTTCGGCGGAGTTCCTTTGCCGTATAGATGCGCACGTGTCCGCCAGGAACGAATGGTGCGTGGTATTCGTCCGACAACATCCAGTTGATCTTTTCGGGAAAGAACGATGGCACGGTTGCGGCAAACGTGCCGCCAGGCTTCAGCACTCTGGTGAGTTCGCTCAGTGCGGCCACGTCGTCGTGGATGTGTTCGAGTACCTCGCTCGTGACGACACAGTCGAACGATTCATCTGCGAACGGTAGACGAGTCGCGTCACCACGAATGGTGCCGCCGAATCGTCGTGGGTCGATTTCGCCGGCCATTGCCATCGCCGCAAAGGTGTTGCGCGTCGCCGTGACTTCGTCATGCCCGTAGTCGAGAGCCACCACGGTTGCACCGCGACGTGCAGCCTCGTAGGCGTGACGACCGAATCCAGCGCCGGCATCCAAGAACAACGTGTCCGGGCCGATTGGCAGTCGGTCGAAGCGAATCGTCAGCATCGCGGTCCAGTTACCTTCCGGCGTTTTCCACGCGCCGACGCAGCTTCTCCACGTTGTGGGGCATCGTCAACACTTCGCGGTATTGATCGACGGTGAGTGCGGCACAATGACGCCACGACCAACGCTCCACCACGCGGGTGCGGCCGGCAAGACCGATCCGCGTACGTAGCGACTCGTCATCGAGGCCGCGGCGGATTGCAGCAGCAAGAGCGTCGGAGTCACCTGGTGGGCACGACAGGACCGTTTCGCCGTCGCGACCGGTGACTTCGGGAAGTGCCCCACCCGTGGTGGCGACCAAGCAAATTCCGGTGCTCATCGCCTCGATCGAAGGCAGGCTGAAGCCTTCGTACAAACTCGGCACCACTGCCAGGGTGTTTTCGGCATACAACTCCACGATGCGCTCGTCGCTCACGCCGGATACGTACGTAATGCAGTCGCCGATGCCGAGTGATTCGATGAGGTCGGCGCTCGCACCGGCGCGTGGTTTGCCGATGATGGTCAGGTGAATGTCGCGCTCGGTACGCAGTTTGGCTACGGCTTCGAGAAGGTACGACAGTCCCTTGAGAGCGACATCGGCAGATGCCGTGGTGATCAGATGGTGGGACTTCCTCGTGACCGACGGCAACGGCTTGAACAAGTCCGGATCGACGCCGACCGGAACCAGCCGCATGCGATCGAGTGACACCTTCATATCGGTGTGAATGTCGTTGATGGAGTTCTCGCTCACCACCACGATGCGCGGAAGTCGACTGGCGACTTTGCCCTGCATCTTGACGAACGAGTACCAACGGGAGATGCCAAAGCGCTTCCAGCGCGTCTTGGTGTGTTCCATCTCCAATTTGCGGTCCTTGGTGATGGGATGGTGCAGCGTGACGATGGTGGGAATGAGCTTCTCGATCGACAAAATGTGTTTGCCCAGACACTGGTTGTCGTGAACCAGGTCGAAATCACCCACGCGCTCGCGCAGGGCGCGGTAAGCGCGCAAGCTGAAGGTGAGTGGCTCGCCAAACGTTCCTTTGAGGAAGTAGAGCGCTTCGAGTGCGTTCGGCCAGTTGTTCAGCTCCCAGTACGCAGGGAATCGACCCGGATACTGGTCGTTGAAGATGTCGAGACTGGGCAACTTGTGCAGGGAGATTCGGGGGTCCAGCACGGGATATGGCTGACCGCCGTACACCTCGACGTGGTGCCCGAGGTCGGCGAGAGCTTTGGTGAGATGGCGCGTGTACACACCCTGACCGCCCACGTGTGGCTTGCCCCGGTAGGTGAGATAGGCGAGACGAAGCGGACCCTCGCGAAGGCGGTCGAGCTCACGTTGCACGTCGCCGCCAAACATGCGATGTGACGCTATCGCTGCGAACTTATCGGGCGATCAATTTCATCGTTCGTTGCAGTGGCGACCGTTGCGTAATCACATGTGGAGCGAGCGAAAAGCCGTCGGGTGGTCCCGATTGTGGTTCCACACACAATGCGTGCGTGGGCATGTCGTAGATCACCCAGTGGTCACAGTCGCTCTCGATATGGAGGCACGTGCCGTCGTCGAATTCCACCATCGGAGTGTGGCGTGCGCCGATGAAGCAGTCATCCCATGGACCAGGTGGCGGCGTCACTCTCCGGCCATCGGGAATGTAGGCGTCGTCCCGCAGGTACATTTCCGCGAAGTCGACCCGCAACGTTGCCGGTCGCACGAACCACGGATGCCAACCAACTTGTGCCGGCATGCTCGACGAGGAAGTCTGCACGGTGAGCGTGCAGGTGACACTGCGTTCCGACGAGTCGACGTGCACTTCGTGCGTCACCGAACCTTTGAACGGCCAGCGGGAACCGAGCGATGCCACGAATACTGCGTGAGTGGGCGACTGCTCGACCGTCGACCAACTCACGTCAAACACGGTGCCGTGAATCGCGTGTTGGCCAAAGTTGAGCGGAAGTTGATGTGCGGTTCCCTCGTGACTGAATCTTCCACTTCGAACACGACCTGCATACGGCACCATCGGGTATGCGCCCCACCCGGTCGGCTGGGCATCCTTCGTGAACGTCACCAGTCGTTCGCGTGCGTGCACACGCAACGACGACAGTCGCGCTCCGCGTAGCGCGTCGACGGAGCATCCAAACAGCGGACCACCAAGATGGATTTCGTTGCTCACGTGCCTCCAACTGTGTGTCGCCGAGTGCGCCATGTGATTCCAACCAATGTCAGGAGCAATGCAATGGCGATGACGGTGTCGCCGAGATACGAATAGATGGTACGACCAGTGCGCAAGGGGATGTCGCGAACGATGACGGCCTGCTTGCCGATGGGAATCCGGTCCAGGATGTGGCCGTCGTGATCCACGAACATGCTGTATCCCGTGGTGGCGGCTTGCACCACCCACCGACCAGTCTCCAGTGCTCGAAGTTGGGACGTGGCAACTTGTTGCTGCTGCAAAATCTCACCGGTGTAGCTGGATCCGTTCGTGGGATTCAGCAACACTTGACCGCCTGCATTCACTCCGTCGAGCGCGCGAGCGGAGAAGAACACCTCCCAGGAAATGGCAACGGCAAGCGGAACTATCTCCGACCCACGGGGCACCTCTATGACGGCCGTTGCCGAGCCCGCAACTGCGTCGCGTGGAATGCGGTTCACCGGTGCACCGAGCGACTCGAGAAGTGAGCGAAGCGGAACGTATTCCCCGTACGGCACTCGTCGAACCTTGTCGTATCGACTGGTTTCGGCACCGTCCGTCGTCATGACGATCTGGGCGTTGGTGAAGTTGTCGCCCGCATCTTCGGTGACACCGACGGCGAACGGTGCGTCGATTCGTCGGGCCTCGGCCACCAACTCTCGACGCACCTTGCTGACGGAAAAGTCCCGAACGTCGATGGTGTTTTCGGGCCACACCACGAGGTCGATATCACGCGGTGCGGCCGATGCCGAGTCGGCGGCGAGGCCGGGTGACGTGGCAATGGTCGAGTTGGTGTCCAGCAGTGTGGTTGCCTCAAGATGTCGGTCGATGACGTCTCGCGAGTTGCTGTTGATTGCCAAGACACCTTGTGGGCCGCCGCCCTGGACTGCTGCGATGCGCAGCGACGCCCCAATGTCGCGACCCGAAGGAGCGATGTAGCCGCCAGCCTGTGCGACGACGAGTGCAACGAGCATGGTGAGCGCGGATCGACGCGTCTTCCAACCGAACTCGCGTCGACGCAGCCAGAGCTCGGCGATCACGCCTCCGGCAAGGAACACCCACAGCGAGACTCCTAGTGGCCCAACGACACGAACGAGGTGTGCGAGTCGCGTATCGGCGACTCCCAATGCCATTCCTGCGAGCGGCACCCCACCGAATGGCGCAACGAACCGGAGACACTCCGCCAACGTGTGCGCCAGCGCCAGCACCATGATGCGCTGCGTGAGCGTCGACTTCTCGCGCGGTGCGAGTCGTGATGCAATGAGACCGGCAACACCATGCATGAGTGCAAAGAGCAACGGCGCTACGACGAATCCACCGGGCACCAAGTGCCACATCCATCCGAGCGCTGGAGCAAACCAACCCCATGCAAAGAGCAATCCGAGGAGGAATGCGGATCCACTCCCGTTCGTGGACCGTTGTGTAGCAACGATGTAGCACGCAGCGCCGACGAACATGGCCGGCCACACGCCGAGTGGAGGAATGCCTACTGCGACGAGAACACCACCGAGGAGGGCGAGCATTGCCAGCGAGAAACGATTCATGTGTGGTGTTCTCGTAGATAGGCAGCGAGTTTGTTGATGCGTAATCGCATCGGTGGGTGGGATGCAAACACCCTGTCCCAGACGTTGCTTCTCATCAGCAGTTTCTCGCTGCCTTGCGAGTTTCTCAGTGCAGCCAGCAGCTGAGTACCAAAGCCGAGCTGTGCTGCGCGTCGATCAGCGTGGTACTCGGTGGCCCGACTGGCGGCATTGCCGAGCAACGTCGCCAGCGACACGTTCAACATCAGCAGCCACGATGCCACATGCAGGAAGGCGGCGACGAACAAACCGAGCGCATGAAGAAGGGGGATGCGCCGGGCAAACGTCACGGTGGCCGTTTCTGCGATGGCGCGGAGCGACATTCCGAAGCGGGACAACACCACGATGGGAAGGATCATCCACTGTGCGACGGTGAGGGCAACCGTATGGAGTCCGAGATGGTGGCTCAACTCGTGTGCGAGCACACCCGAGAGGTGTCGTTCATCCAACGTGTCGATTGCCGTTGACGACACCACGACGAGGTGACCTCCGCACGCGAACGCATTCAATGCCTCGGTTTCCACCACTGCGAACACGAAACGCCGATGGGTGAGGCCGTTTCGGCGCACGATCGGGCTCCAGGACTTCTCCAAGATTGCAGCTTCCTGCAAGGTGGGCTCTCGGGCCCCGATGAGTCGAATGAGCACGAACCGCTGCACCGGTCGGGAGAACAACAGGATGAACAAGGAGAAGAAAGCACATACGAACAACCAGTAGTTCACGTTGCCGAACCACCGCAACGGCAACCACAGCACGCTCACCGTGACCAGCCAGGCTGGCAGGAGGGCGATGATGGCCGTCAAGCCCGTGAATGCGGTCCACTCGAACCTCAGCGAACGGCCCGACACGCTTCGTGAACCTAGCGTGTGAATCATGAACTGGCTCACTTCACTCCCGAGTCCTTCCGGTGGTTCGCTCGACGTGGGCCCGCTCCAGCTCAATGCATACGGGTTGATGATCGCGCTCGGCGCAATCGCAGGCACATGGTTGATGGGGAGGCGACTCGAGGCCCGGGGTACCGGAACTCGCGACGATGCCAGTGCGATTGCGATGATTGCGGTTCCGGCAGGAGTGGTTGGTGCGCGTCTGTACCACGTGATCACCGATTGGGAACGATTCGACGGTCGCTTACTCGACACCGTAAAGATATGGAAGGGCGGTCTTGGCATCTGGGGTGGCGTCGCCGTTGGTGTGGTGGTGGGCGTGTTGGTGGCCAAGCGTCGTGGTGTTGGTGTAGCGAATGCACTCACTGCAGTCGCACCGGCGCTTCCGCTCGCGCAAGCAATCGGTCGCTGGGGCAACTGGTTCAATCAAGAATTGTTCGGTCGCGCCACCACCTTGCCGTGGGGCTTGGAGATCGATGAACGTCACCTCCCTTCCGGCTACGAGGTGGGCACGCTGTTTCATCCGACGTTTCTGTACGAGTCTCTCGGCAACGTCGTGCTGTGCTTACTGCTCCTGCAACTCGACCGGAAAGGATCACTGAAGCCGGGTCGACTCTTCCTGTTTTATACCGCCGGATACACCCTGTTGCGATTCTTCGTGGAGGGCTTGCGAATCGATCCGGCAAAGGATGCCGGAGGATTGCGTCTCAATCAGTGGACCTCGATCGTGGTGTTCACGATTTCGGTGTCGTGGATCTTGGTGGCACAGCGTCGCGCAACTTTGCGGCAAGTTCCTCAGGGACAACCGGAGTAAAGAATTCGTTCGTCGCCACTTCGGCAGCGGCGATGTATCGCATCACCTGCGGTGCGCGCCACGGTGAGACGATTTCTACGTTGAACCACGCGTCGGTATAGCTCTGTGAATCCGTGGCTCGTGCGCCGCTCAGTGCGGGGCGTTGGTTGAACCACATCATGGTGGGCGGCAGTTCTCCATGCGGTGGTTCTCCATGGAGACGCTCGATACGGCGAAACACGTCTTGCAGAATGCAGCCGAAAGCTTTGCGTTCCTGCGTGTCGAGCGACATCAGATCCGCCACTCGCTCGACTGGTGCTATTTCAATCGCCAGCGGATACGGCGATACAGCCGGCACCGTGGCTACCCATCCGTCGAGTTCCGTGATCACACGCTCGGGGGTGTTGTCGGGTTTCCATCCAGCCGAGAGTCGACGGTGTGGGCGATCGGGGACGTGATCGAACGCATAGATCTGTCCGTGCGGATGGTTGATGGTCGCGCCGACATCGCCACCGGAATTCTCGAAGATCAATACGTAGTCCACATCGTCTCTCGCTCCGAGAGCCTCGGTGCGCGCGGTCCACGAGTCGATCAAGAGCGACAGCGAGTTGGCATCGAGCGTGGCCAGCCGTGCGCGGTGGTCGCTGGAATACAACACCACCTCGCAGCGACCGTCGGGCATCGGAGGCCATCGATTGGGAATGACCTTGACGGTGTACGGCTCGGGTGCCTCGATCCCGCCGACACAAAATGGACAACTCTCGGAAGGCAAATTCGGCCGATGCTGACGCGATGCAACGACGTGCACCACGGTGCCGAGCCACGGATCCGTCCTGACGTCCTGCGGCGTGCTCGGAAGTGTGGTCATGACTGGTGAAAGCCTCGCGGAGTGTGACGCCGTCGTGTGCACCAATCGTAGGCTTCTGGAGATGACCACTCGCATGGTGCACTTGGCGCACGAGCGTGTGTCGGTGGTTATCGACGTCTCTGGAGGCGTGCCCGAAATCGTGCATTGGGGTGCGGTTCTCGCCTCGCCCAGTGGCGAAACACTGGCAACGATGATCGGACGACCGCTGACGTACGGATCGCTCGATGTCGTGCCACCGCTGCAGATCGTGCCGCAACACTCGCTTGGCTCGTTGGCTCGCCCCGGGGTGGTGGGACATCGTCCCGGAGGTCGCGACTGGGCACCACGATTCGTGGTGGCCGAGATCGATGCCACACCTCACACGCTCGTGACCTCGTCACGCGATCCGATCGCACAGCTCCGGTTGGATACGGCCTTGGAAATCACACCGTCGGGCGCGTTGCACGCCAGTGCAACGATCACCAACGAGGGAGACTCGCGTTATTTGCTCGATGCACTCTCGGTGTCGCTACCGGTGCCATCGCAGGCTCGTGACCTCACCACATATTCGGGTCGTTGGTCGAGAGAAGCGTCGGTGCATCGACACGCGATCACACACGGGGCGTGGAGTAGTGAGAATCGTACGGGCCGAACGTCGCACGAATATCCCCCCGTGCTGTGGTGGAGCGAGTCATCCGCACGCGAATGGTGCGGCGAAGTATGGGGTTGCCATCTGGCGTGGAGTGGAAACCACGTGTTGTGGGCAGAAGTGCTGCCGGACGGACGGCGTTATGCGCAGCTCGGGGAATTGTTGCTGCCCGGCGAAGTCTGTCTGGAGCCCGGAGAGTCGTACTCCACGCCGGTGGTGGTGGGTGCGTACTCGAGTGACGGATTCACTCCCGGCACGTGGATGATGCATCGCGATGCGCGCAGCGTGGATCGCAAACATCGAGGAAACAACGTGGGTAACCAGAACAGCCCGTCGTGGCCCTCGACCCCGGTGTCGCCACCCAAGATTCGAAAGGTACTCCTCAACACCTGGGAGGCGACCTACTTCGATCACGACATCGAGAAGTTGAAGGCGCTTGCCGATAGTTCTGCAGACATCGGCATCGAACGCTTCGTCTTGGATGATGGTTGGTTCGGGTCGCGACGCAACGATCGCAGTGGCTTGGGTGATTGGGTGGTGTCGCGCGACGTCTACCCGGAGGGGTTGGCGCCGCTCATCACACACGTGGAATCGCTGGGTATGGATTTTGGTATTTGGGTGGAGCCCGAAATGGTGAATCTCGACAGCGAAGTGGTTCGCGCACACCCCGACTGGGTGCTGCACGCGCGAGGTTATGAAACCGTGCAAGCCCGGCATCAGGTGGTGCTGGATCTCACCAACGAACTTGCGTATGCGCATGTCCGTGACCAACTCCATGGTTTGCTGCGAGATCATCGCATTGCATTCGTCAAGTGGGACATGAACAGACCACTCATCCATGCCAGCGACGCCGAAGGTGCGTCGGGAGCACATCGCCAAACACGTGCGTTCTACCGATTGCTGGACGAACTTCGCTCCTCGTTCCCGCAGGTCGAGTTCGAATCGTGTGCCTCCGGCGGTGGACGTATCGACCACGCCGTACTGTCGCGCGCGGTGCGAGTGTGGACCAGCGACTGCAACGACCCACTCGAACGTCAACACATTCAACGTGGAGTTGGCATGTGGGTGCCCAACGAGATGTTGGGCATGCACGTTGGTGCGCGGCGTTCGCACACCACGGGGCGCTCACATCGCATGGAGCTGAGGGCGCTCACCGCGGTCTTCGGGTGGATGGGGGTGGAGTGCGACCCGCGTTCGCTGGATGACGCAGAGCGCACCGTGCTACGCGATGCGATTGCGTTCCACAAGCAGCATCGCTCGTGGTTGCATACCGGTGACGCCGTTCGTTTCGACCTCGACGACGACACCGCAATGGCTCACGGTGTATACGCCAGCGACCGCAGTGAAGCGCTACTTGCCTACGTGCAGACCACGAGTTCACCCTGGTTGGTGGCACCGCGATGGCGAATTCCAGGGCTCGATCCCGACCGCAGTTATTCCGTCTCGCATGTCGCGATGGGAAAGATGGGTGGTATCGGTCGCACGTTGCCCGAGTGGATGAATGCTCCGATTCGCTGCACCGGGCGCGAGCTCGCCGTGGTGGGAATTCAGCCGCCGAGCTTGTGGCCCGAGTCGGGCGTGCTGTTGCATCTGCGCTCGTAGCATTATTTCTCGTGCCCGAGCCGATTTCACGCGAGACCGTCATGAAGGTGGCGCGTCTGGCGCGTTTGCACCTCAACGATTCCGAGGTGGATCGTATGACCAACCAGCTCGCCGGAATGTTGGAGCACTTTCGCGACGTGGACGCACTGGATTTGTCGGACGTCGAACCCTTGAATCAGCCGATTCCGCTCTCCAACGTGATGCGCGATGACGTGGAAGCACCGTCGCTCGATCGCGACGAAGTGCTGTCGAGTGCGCCGGCCGCCCAGGATGGTCGTTTCCGAGTTCCACCGATCGTCGGATTCGAGGAATAGTCGATGACCGTGCGTCGTACTGCAGTGGACATCGCTGCGTCGGTCGCAGCAGGTGAGCTCACTGCCACTGCAGTTTTGGAAGAGAATCTGGCGGCAATCGACGCGCGCGAGAAGGAAGTACACGCGTTCAACTTGGTAACGGCAGATCGCGCTCGCGAACGCGCCGCCAGCATCGACGCAGACGTGAAGGCGGGCAGGAATGTGGGCCGTCTTGCCGGTGTCACCGTGGCGTTGAAAGACAACATGTGTACGCGAGGCGTTGAGACCACGTGTTCGTCGAAGATTCTCGAAGGCTGGAAACCTCCCTACGACGCAACGGTGGTGCGTCGCTTGGCCGATGCAGGTGCGGTGGTGGTGGGTAAGACCAATCTGGACGAGTTCGCCATGGGTTCAAGCACGGAGAATTCGGCGTTCGGACCAACTCGAAATCCTCTCGACACCTCGCGAGTGCCGGGTGGTTCGAGCGGTGGAAGTGCCGCGGCAGTTGCTGCGGGATTCTCCACGGTGTCGTTCGGTAGCGACACGGGTGGGAGCATTCGCCAGCCGGCTGCGCTCTGCGGTCTCGTTGGAGTCAAGCCGACGTACGGCATGGTGTCACGGCAGGGGTTGATCGCGTTCGGCAGCAGTTTGGATCAGATAGGACCATTCACTTCCACGGTGGCCGATGCGGCACTCCTGATGGAGGTGATTGCAGGTCACGATCCACTCGACTCCACATCGTTGCCACAACCTGCTCCGGCGTTGTCGTCGGTGTTGTCGCAGGGAGTAAAAGGAATGCGAATCGGTCGTATCACCGATATGCCCGAGGGCTCGTCTCCGGACGTGCTGGCTCGACTCGAAGCCGCTTTCGATGCACTTCGCCAGGCCGGAGCAAACGTGGTGGATGTGACGATGCCATCGATGTCGTACGGCCTCACCGCGTACTACCTGGTTGCGCCAGCCGAAGCCAGCAGCAACCTCGCGCGCTTCGACGGCGTGCGTTACGGCTTGCGTGTCGACGCCAAGGATCTGAACTCGATGTACGGCGACACGCGTGCCGCAGGCTTTGGTGACGAAGTGAAGCGGCGCATCATGTTGGGCACCTATGCACTGTCGGCCGGCTATTACGACGCCTATTACGGCAAGGCGTTGAAAGTGCGTCGCCTCATTGCCGATGATTTCGCCAAGGCATATCAGAGTTGCGACGTCATTCTGACGCCGACTTCGCCGACGGTGGCGTTCAAGTTCGGCGACAAGACGAGCAACCCGTTGGCCATGTATCTGTGTGACGTGTTCACGATTCCTACCAACCTTGCCGGGCATGCCGCCATGAGTGTGCCGTTTGGTACCGGCGAGTCAGGGTTGCCCGTCGGAGTGCAGGTTCTTGCACCTGCGCTGGGCGAAGCGCCGATGTTCCGTGTAGCTGCCGAACTGGAGCGTGCCGTATGAACGCCGCCACCAACGGCGCCGTCGTGAATCTGTCGAATGTCGTTGCGACCGCGGAGCAACTCGTCGACGGTTGGGAACTGGTGGTTGGTCTCGAAGTCCATGTGGAGCTTGCAACGAAGACCAAGTTGTTCAGCGCCAGTGCAAACCGTTTCGGCGACGAGCCCAACACGAACATCGACCCCGTCACACTTGGTCTTCCTGGTGCGCTACCGGTGCTCAACCGCCACGCGGTGGAGTTGGCGATGCGACTCGGGCTTGCGCTCAACTGTCGCGTGCAACCATGCACATTCCACCGCAAGAACTACTTTTATCCCGACCTCCCCAAGGCGTACCAGATAAGTCAGTACGACCAGCCGCTGAACGTGGACGGTTGGCTCATGTTGCCGGGCGACGTGCGCATCGGTGTCGAGCGCGCCCACTTGGAAGAGGACACGGGCAAGTCAACGCACTTTGGCGGAGCAGAGGGCCGAATTCAGGGCAGCGATTTTTCTCTCATCGACTTCAATCGCGCCGGCGTGCCGTTGGTGGAGATCGTGTCGCGCCCCGACATTCGCACCAGTGAGCAAGCCAAACAATACGTGAGCGAACTTCGTGCAATCCTCCTTGCCGTTGGTGCGAGCGACGCCAAGATGGAGGAAGGTTCGATGCGCTGCGACGTGAACGTGTCGGTGCACAAACCGGGTACACCGTTCGGCACCAGGTGCGAAATCAAGAACGTGAACTCCATTCGCTCGGTGGGTCGCGCCATCGACTATGAGGCTCGTCGACAGATCGATCTCATCAATAGCGGCGGTGTGGTGAAGCAACAAACGTTGCACTGGGACGACGCATCCGGACGGACCAACGTGTTGCGCACCAAGGAAGACGCAGACGACTATCGCTACTTCTTGGAACCCGACTTGGTGCCGCTCGTTCCCGATGCGGCATGGGTCGAGCAGGTTCGAGCCTCGCTACCGCCGTTGCCGGCTGCACGACGTGAGGCGCTTGCCGCGTTGACTGGTGCAGCAAAGGAGAGCGAAGCCGTTGCAGTGATCGTGGAGCGCGGTCAGGACGCCTACATCGGCGAGGTGGCAAAGGTTGGCGGTGATGCATCCCGTGCACTGGTGTACGTGCAACAGGCATTTGCCGACGAACCCGCAACTCCCCGAGTTCCTGCCGGCGACGTCGCAGCACTCAGCCTGATGGAAAAGAACTCGAAGATCACTTCCACTCAGGCCAAGACATTGCTCGCGGAGTTGGTGGCCAATGGCGGAGGCGATGTGATTGCCATGGCAAAAGCCAAGGGATTCGAGGCGATGGACACCGGCGCACTGGAGTTGCTCGTCGACCAGGCAATTGCGGCCGATCCTGACGCGTGGTCGAAGTTCAAGGCAGGCGAGCAGAAGGCGATGGGTGCCTTGGTTGGCTCCGTGATGAAGTTGTCGAAAGGCAAAGCCGACGGCAAGGCCGTGACTGCGTTGCTTCAGGCAAAAGCCAACGCCTGACCCGTCACTCGCAACGCGACCGTTGCGCCGACTGGCGGCAGCAGTCGAGCGTGGAGGCGGGAAACGACGACTTCATTGCTGGGAAGTCGAACATCGATCTCTCCGTCGTGGCCATAGAAGCGTGAAGCGATCACTTCGCCACGTGGCGAGTGCGCAGTTGGTGCGTCGTCGAGCTCGATCTGTTCCGGGCGCAGCACGATGGTGACTTCGCCTTGGCGAGTCTGTGCCAACACGAGCTCGCCGAGCGCACATGTGGCAGTGGTGCCGTGTGCCGCACCACGTACGCGTACGGCTTCGCCCACGAACTCCGCGATACTGCGTGATGCCGGCGTGCGATAGAGATCAACCGGCGTTGCATGTTGTGCAATTCGATGTCCTAGCAGTACTGCAACCTCGTCTGCACATGACAAGGCTTCTTGTTGATCGTGGGTCACCCACAGTGCAGTCGCTTGTGACTGTCGCAACGCCGCAACGATTTCGGTTCTCACCGTCACGCGAAGTGAGGCGTCAAGCGATGCAAACGGCTCGTCGAGCAGCACGATTGCCGGCCGGGGCGCCAATGCTCGCGCGAGTGCCACTCGCTGCTGCATACCACCAGAGAGTTGGTCGGGTCGCCGCTCGGCGTTGCCCGCGAGATCGACGAGTTCCAGCATTTCTTGAACCCGGTTACGGGTTTCAACGGAACGTCGATGTTTCAAACCGAAAGCGATGTTGTCGGAGACACTCAGATGCGGAAACAAAGCACCTTCTTGCGGGACCAGACCCACCCCGCGACGCTCCGGCGCAACGAGCGAAACACCATCGTGGGCCACCACGTTGTCGTTGATGGTGACGGTGCCGCGTTGTGGAGTTTCGAATCCGCAGATGATGCGCAGGAGCGTGGTTTTGCCGACACCCGATGGGCCGAGCAGTGCGGTGATACTGCCGGGCTTCACCACGAGATTGACGTCGTTGAGTACGGCGACGTTGTCGTATCCGTGCGAGACACCGCGGAGTTCCAGTGCGGTGTTCACTTGACCACCTTCAGGACGGTGACCGTGGACAGGATGGCAGTTGGAAGCGCCGCCAACAACATCAGCGCCACAGCGTACGGACCGATCGACCCGAAATCGCTCACCGAGCTGTACTTCCAAATGCTGGTTGCAAGTGTGTCGAGTTCGGTGGGTCGCAGCAGCAACGTCGTGGGCAATTCCTTTACGGCACCAAGTACGGCGAGTGCACCTCCAGCTGCGATTCCGGGTAGTGCCAGTGGAATGGTGACTCGAAAGACGGTCATCATTCGCGAGGTACCGAGACTGCGCGACACGTCCTCAAAGGCCGTGCGTGATTGTTCGATGGAAGTTCGCACGGAGCCCACCACGAGTGGCAGGAAGATGATCATCTGGCCGAACACCAAGAGTGGAATCTCCTGGTACAACGGCCGGGCTAGCGAAATGCCGAAGTACACCACGGAGAGTGCAATCACCACGCCGGGTAGGGAGTGCGTTACGTACACCGCTCCCTCGGAGAAGGCACTGAGCGGTCCCTTGAATCGGGCAATGAGAATGCCGACGGGGAGAGCCAACAACACGGTGGCGACGCCGGTAAGTGCACCCACTCCGAATGATGCACCGATCGTGGACCACACTTCCGACCAGACCACGTCCTTACCGTTGCGCATCCAAGAGATTGCGCTGATGACGGGCACGCCGATACCCAAGCCGATGCTGCTCACCGCAATGAGCAATGCAGGAGCGACGAGGTTCAGGGATGACCGTCGGACGGTGGTTCGGATGGAGCCAGCGCCAACTCGTTGTGCCGTGCGACCGCGCGCTCGTCGCTCGACCATCATGAGGAGTAGCGCCACTGCAATCAACACCAAAGACAGTGTTGCGGCACGAGTCGGATCGAAGCCCGCGCGGTAGGCACCGTAAATCACCCAGGTGAATGTCTCGATGCGCATCGTGGCAACGGCGCCGAAGTCGCTCACCACGTAGAGCGCCACCAGCAACGCCCCCGCCCATATCGCGGGCGACACTTGTCGCAGCGTCACACGCATGAGTGCGCGAACGGGACTGGCTCCGAGTGATCGTGCGACATCGTCGAGTTGCGGATCGGTGTTGCGCAACATGGCTGCCACGGGCAGCATCACGTAGGGATACGACGCCAAAGTGAGCACGATGCTGGCGCCCCAAAACCCGTTGAGTGACGGAATCCAGGTGATCCAAGCGAACGCGGAGAGGTACGAGGGGATCGCAAGTGGCATCGAGAGCAACATGAGCCACAGAGGCCGAAGCGGAATCGATGATCGCACGACCAGCCATGCATTGATCGTGCCCACGACTGCACAGGCGAGAGTGACCACCACCGTGAGTGCCAGACTTCGCACGACCAAGGTTGCCGTACGAGACACGAAGATTTCATCAAGTACGGACTGCACCCCGCGTTGCAGGCTCGTATCAACCAGATAGAGCAAAGGAACGAGCGCGACGACCACGGCAAGCAACGCCGGCACGGCAAGTGCGAACGGAGCTCGTAGCAATCGCGACATCGTCAGTTGCTCACCGCGTGAGCAAACCTACGTCTTCGAGCATTGCTTGAGTTGCCTCCAACGACTTCAGGTCGGCCAAGTTGATTGCCGGCGGATTGAGTTCTTCGAGAGTCGGCAATTCGGAGAATGCGCTCACTCCAGAAATCATCGGATATTCGAAGGTTCGTTCCACGAAGTACTTCTGGCCGGCAGGGGACAGGAGGTATCGAACAAAGGCGAGTGCGGCGTCGATGCGGTCACTCGAGGCCAGCACTGCAGCTCCTGCAACGTTGATGAGGCTTCCTGCGTCACCGTCCTTGAAGTAGTGGTTCTTGGTGACGACGTTTTCCTGCCCGACTGAAGCGATGAGCTCGTACAAGTAGTAGTGGTTGATGAGGCCCAACGACACCTCTCCGGAATTGACTGCATCGCGAACGACGCCATTCTTTTCATACGGAACGGGTTCGTTGGCGGCAAAACCCTCGAGCCATGTTCGTGCGCCAGCTTCGCCGCGAGTGACTCGAAGTGCAGTGACGAACGATTGCCACGATGCATTGGACGGTGCGTAGCCGATCTTGCCCTTCCATCGTGGGTCGAGGACGTCATCCAGTGATGCCGGGGGAACTGCAACGAGATCTTGGTTGTACACCAACACCCGCGCGCGACCACTCGTGGCCACCCAGTTTCCCGTGTCGGATTGGAACGTTGGCACAACGAGGGAGGTGATGTCGTCAGGAAGTGCGGCGAAGAGTCCGGAGTCATCCACCGCACCGAGTGCACCGGCATCTTGGGAGAAGTACACGTCGGCAGGCGACTTGTCGCCCTCCGTCAGGATGAGCGCAGCCATTTCGCCGCTGTCTCCGTAGCGAACTTCCACCTCGATGCCGGTGTCGTTCGTAAATTGCTCGAAGAGCGGTGCCATGAGTGTTTCGTTGCGACCGCTGTAGATGGTGACGGTTTGACCACGGAGTTCCTGCCCCGTGGATTCTTCGGGAGTGAGAGATGTCGTCGAGGTGTCGCTGGTGGTTCCACCGCACGCTGCGAGCAGCAATGCTGCGCTCAGCATCGTTGCTCGCCGGATGTTGGATGCTGCTGATGTCATCGGAACTCTCCTCTTGCAGTTGTTAGGCTCTCCTGACAGACTGTTAGGGTAACCTAACAAATTCATTCATGCAAGTCCTCCTAGCGTGACCGTATGCCAGAGCCACGTTCCACACGCGTTGATGTGAAACCCCGCAGCCGCGATGTCACCGACGGTCTGCAAAAGGCGGCCTCCCGTGCCATGCTGCGTGCGGTCGGCCTCGGCGACGGCGACTGGGAAAAACCGCAAATCGGTATTGCGTCGGCGTGGAACGAAGTCACTCCGTGCAACGTGTCGCTCCGACGCCTCGCCGAGCAATCCAAGTTGGGTGTTCGAGCCGCGGGCGGTGTCGCGCTGGAGTTCGGCACCATCACGGTGAGCGATGGCATCAGCATGGGCCATGAGGGTATGCGTGCATCACTGGTGAGCCGCGAGGTGATCACCGACAGCGTGGAAACGGTGGTGCATGCGGAACGCTTCGATGGATTCGTCGGGCTCGCCGGTTGCGACAAGAGCATTCCTGCGATGTTGATGGCTGCAGCGCGGCTCAATTTGCCGAGTGTGTTCGTGTACAACGGCTCGATCCTGCCCGGTGTCCACAAGGGAAAGAACATCGATATCACCACGGTGTTCGAGGCGGTGGGTGCGTGCGCTGCGGGCACGATGACACGCGACGAAGTGGATGAGATCGAACGCGCCGCTTGCCCAGGCGAAGGGGCGTGCGGCGGCATGTTTACCGCCAACACCATGTCGAGCATCGCCGAAGCACTCGGCATGAGTCTGTTGGGCACCGCCTCGCCACCAGCGATCGATGCCCGTCGTGATGCTGACGCACGTCGAGCAGGTGAAGCGGTGGTCAACCTCTTGCGACTCGGTATCTACCCGCGGGACATCATGACCAAGAAGGCATTCGAAAATGCGATTGCCGTCCTGAACGCACTCGGCGGGAGCACCAACGCAGTGCTGCATCTGCTTGCTCTCGCCAACGAGGCCGGCGTGACGCTGTCGCTCGATGACTTCAACCGAATTGCAGCAAAGGTGCCACACATTGCCGACACAAAACCCGGTGGTAAGTACCACATGACGGACATCGATCGCATCGGTGGTGTCCCGGTGGTGCTGAAGCATCTGTTGGACGAGGGTTTGTTGCACGGCGATGTGCTCACTTGCACGGGCAAGACCATGGCAGAGAGCCTCGCGGATCTCAATCCGCCGGCACCCGACAACGACGTCGTGCGTCCGGTGAGCAATCCGATCCACGCAGAAGGTGGAATCAACATCTTGAGCGGCTCACTCGCCCCCAAGGGCTCCGTGGTGAAGGTGGCTGGACTCTCCAAGAACCAGATGACGTTCGATGGCGTGGCGCGGGTGTTCGATGGTGAAGACGGCGCGATGGCAGCCATCATGGCTGGTGAGATCACGCCGGGCACCGTGTTGGTGATTCGTTACGAGGGTCCCAAGGGTGGACCGGGAATGCGTGAGATGCTCGCCATCACGGGCGCGCTCAAGGGCGCGGGCCGCGGCGCAGATTGTGCGCTCATCACCGATGGGCGATTCAGCGGTGGTACGTGGGGTTTCTGTATCGGACACGTGGCGCCCGAGGCAACCGACGGCGGACCGATTGCGTTCGTTCGCGATGGTGATCGCATTCGTATCGACGTTCCAAACAAAAAACTGGATCTTCTCGTGGACGACGCGACGATGGTGGAGCGCAGTCGTGGATGGGCGCCGAACCCGCCGCGCTACACCAGTGGAGTGCTCGCAAAATTTGCCAAGCTCGTGCAGGGTGCTGAAACCGGCGCCATCACCAACATCATCGCCTGATACCCGGGACAACCCAATTGCAGGTGTCGCTTGCTGCTGTCGACCGTTGATCGGACGGCAACGGAGGCCTGGCTGTGAGGTTTCTCGCGATCGGTTAGCGCGAGGGGCGAGTCGGGCGTTTTTGCAGGCGGGTGCCAACCAGTAGCAAGCCCAGTACGAGTGTGGTGACGATCACGAATGGCGTCGCGATGCCGTCTCCGAATACGAACCGACGGATTCCCAAACCCACACCCGTGGTAACGATCCAGAGCACGACACCCGTGGACAACGTGCGTGGTGAACGCCACGCTTTGGCACCGACCCATGCACCAAGCAGCGCAATCAGGAATGGAGCAGCGGTGCGCAGTGTGCCAACTGCATCGGTGGTTTCATTGTGGTTGCGTCGCCCAACGATGACGAAGATCACCACGCAGATGACGTCGAGGATGAACCGCAGCGTGGCGGCGCGCCGCGCCGGTGTCATGCTTGTGTTACCGATTGCCGTACGAGCTTCATCGCTCAGACTTCGTCGTAGTACTCGCGGCCGAGATGGGTGATCTGCTCTTCGCCCATCATCCAACGAAGCGTGTTCTTCAACTTGGTGAGCTGAATGAACAAGTCATGCTCGGGATAGAGACCCTCGGCAACTTGCGGACTCTTGTAATAGAACGACAGCCACTCCTGAATGCCGCCCAGTCCGGCTCGCTGCGCGAGGTCGGAGAACAGCACGAGATCCAATGCGAGCGGTGCAGCCAGGATGGAGTCACGGCACAAGAAGTCGATCTTGATTTGCATCGGATATCCGAGCCAACCGAAGATGTCGATGTTGTCCCAGCCCTCCTTGTTGTCACCACGTG
>JAFMJP010000093.1 GCA_017853375.1 Actinomycetota bacterium | reverse complement strand
ATCCGGGACCCGATCAGGGGTACGTGTTGTCGCTGGCCGAACGGATGCGTCCACGTATCAAGGTGACGACGGGCGAGAGTGTCGAGGATGCAATCCAGGGATGTATCGGAATTGCGCTTCGTCGTGCATCACACTTCGGACGCGCGCCGGTGATCCATGATCTCGACATTGCGCTCACGATGTGGGGATATTTTCTCGATACTCCGCCAGCAGATCTCGTGGCAACTCGGTCGCGCGTCTTTGCTGGTGTGGGCAACGTGGTGCATCACTATGTGGAAGCCCGCGAAATCGTCGACATGGTGCCGCAGTCGACCATCATCATGACACCAGAGACGGTTCGCAAGTCGATGCCGAACTCGTGGCGGGCGCTCACCGGCGCCAATCATTAGTCGACGGCGAACTTCTTCAGTCGACGGCGAACTTCTTCAAGTCGTCGAGTCGTACGAACTCCAACGTGAGAGCGTGTGTGGACCGCAGTCGAACCTTTGGTGCCTTGCCCGCTTCGAACGCTTCCTGCCATCGTGATGCACACAAGCACCATTGATCACCGGCTTTGAGACCCGGAAATCCGTAGTGAGGCATGGGTGTGGAAAGGTCGTTGCCCGCGGCCTTGGAGAACGCAAGGAACTCATCGGTCATGATGGCGCACACCGTGTGCACGCCGGTGTCGTCGCCACCCGTTTCGCAACAGCCATTCCGGTACCACCCGGTGAGTGGATCGCTACTGCATGGCTCTAGCGGGTCGCCGAGCACGTTGGGTTGTGCGGTCATGACACGTTGATGCCGACGACCGAGCCGATCGCGTACGTGACACCCACGGCCAACAACAGAATCGCCACTTGTCGAATCCCACCAAATACCACGGGACGTTCGGACTGCCGGGCGATGGTGCCGCCCGCGAGCGCAGCAGTTACGACACCGATGGCGATCGACGCAATACGGGCACCGTTGCCGCCATCGACCATCCACGGCACTACTGGAAGCAGTGCGCCGATCAGGAAACTCACCAGCGACGTGACGGCGACGCCCACCGGGTTGGGGAGATGGGCGGGGTCGAGACCGAACTCTTCTCGCGCATGCACCATGACGGCACGCTCGGGGTCGCGCATCACTTCGGCTGCCGAAGCCGCAGCTTGGGCCGGCGACATGCCGTGGGAACGGTAAATCCCCGCAAGCTCGGAAGTTTCGGCAGAGGCATTGTGCTTCAGCTCCCGCAATTCAAGGGCCATCTCGCGCTGCACCAAGTCGTTCTGTGCCTTCACTGAAACCCACTCGCCAGCCGCCATGCTGACGGCGCCGGCGACTGCCGACGCAACACCGGCGAGTCGTACGACGTCGCTGCCCACGCCACTTGCGGCAAAGCCGATGATGAGCGAGACGTTGGTGACGAGACCGTCGCTCAGCCCGAAGACACCGGCGCGAGCCGTGCCGCCGGCAAGTGCGCGATGGTCGGGGTGATCGATATGTTCGGCGCGTGGAGTTGCAGTCACGTCTCCAACCTACTTGCGGCAGTTAGTGTCACACGTCGTGTCAAACGTGGTGCAAGGCACTCCCCGCTACCGATTCGCACCGTCGCCGACCGGTTTCTTCCATGTAGGTGGTGCGCGCACTGCGCTGTACAACTGGATTTTGGCGTTGCAGAGCAACGGTGTCTTCGTTCTGCGAATCGAAGATACCGACGAATCACGCAACGAACCGCAATGGACGCAGGGGATCATCGATGCATTGGCGTGGATCGGTATCGACGGCAACGACCCACACTTTGAAGGTCCGTACTTCCAGTCGGCCAACGCACCGGCCCATGTTGCCGCCGCCCACAAGCTGTACGAATCAGGACGGGCGTACTACTGCGATCTCACTTCCGAGCAAATCCAGGAACGCGCCAAGGCATCCGGCAAGCCGGGATACGACGGGTTCTCTCGCGACCGCAAGTTGGAGCCCGGTCCGGGCCGCGTGTTGCGCTTTCGGGTGCCCGAAGGTGTCACCGTGGTACACGACGAGGTGCGCGGTCGGGTGGAGTTCGACAATGCGACGCTCGAAGACTTCGTGCTGTTGCGTGGAAATGGCTCGCCGATCTTCAACCTTGCCAACGTCGTCGACGACATCACCATGAACATCACCCATGTTGTGCGCGCCGAGGAACATCTCCCCAACACGCCAAAGCAGCAAATGTTGTGGGAAGCACTTGCAGGCCGGGTTCCCGTGTGGGCGCACGTACCCGTGCTGGTGAACGAACAACGAAAGAAGCTCTCCAAGCGACGCGACAAAGTGGCGCTCGAGCAATACCGCGACGAGGGCGTGTTGCCCGATGCGATGGTGAACTACTTGATGACGCTCGGATGGGCACCTCCGGGCGACGTGGAGATCGTCGACTTTGCCACCATCGTGCGTGAGTTCAAATTGTCGGCGGTGAATCACTCGTCGGCATTCTTCGACATCAAGAAACTCAATTCCTTCAATGGCGACTACATCCGTAAGTTGAGCCCCGACCAGTTCGTTGCCGCATGCGAGCCGTGGTTGTCGGGCGGTTGGCCAGAGGAGCGGTTCGATCGATCCGTGTTCCTGCGCATCGCCCCGCACGTGCAAACGCGAGTGGCATTGTTGTCCGAAGTGCCGTCGATGATCGATTTCTTGTTCCTGGCCGAAGCGCCGATCGACGAAGCGGCGTTCGGCAAGGCGTTCGGTACCGAGTGGGCCGTACCGACCTTGCGTGCGATTCGTGATCGAATTTCGACAGGCGAGTGGAGCGCAGACTCGTTGAAGTCGGCAGTGGAGGCGGTTGGCGCCGAGCACGACGTCAAGCTCGGCAAGTTGCAGGCACCGCTGCGTGTGGCAACCACGGGCCGAAGTGTCGGACCACCGTTGTTCGAGTCGCTCGAAGTGCTCGGTCGCGAAGAAACACTTCGTCGGATCGATGCCGCGCTCACCCGCGCTGGTTGACGGCGTGTCGTCGAACCTGCCGCGTCGCATCACGTTCGTGTCGCTCGGGGTGGTGGGATCGCTGCTGCTGTATTTCTTGGTGTCGCTCGTGCAGGTGTGGAATACCGGCCGTGACGATTCGTTCCTGCGGTCCCGGCGCACGGTGGATGCAATCGTGGTGCTCGGTGCCGCGCAATACGACGGTCGACCCTCGCCACAACTACGGGCGCGGTTGGATCATGTGGTGAGGCTTTGGAACGTGCCGGTTGCCCCCTTGGTGGTGGTCACTGGCGGCAAGCAAATTGGTGATCGGTTTACGGAAGCCGAAGCCAGCCGCGACTATCTGGTGTCGAAAGGTGTTCCGGTGGAAGTCATCGTGATCGAGTCGCGAGGTGCGTCGACCTATCAGTCCCTCGAGGCCGTGCGTGACGAGGCACGCCTGAATCAATGGAACGACGTGGTGTTGGTGAGCGACCCATACCACTTGAAACGTGCGCAACTGGTGGCCAGCGAGCTGGGAATGGCCGCCGAGGTTTCTGCCACCCGGGATGGAGTGGTCAGCGGTTCCAGTGCATTGCGGCGCAACGTTCGCGAAGCGCTCGGCATCATGGTGGGTCGCATCACGGGGTTTCGGCAACTTGAGTCGTGGCTACAATGAACGACGCAACACTCTGGGGAGTGGTGTAACTGGCAACACAGCAGATTCTGGATCTGTTATTCAGGGTTCGATTCCTTGCTCCCCAACTCGAGCGATAGCGTGATGAGCCGTTCAGGCTCCCATCGTCTAGCGGCCTAGGACACAGCCCTCTCAAGGCTGCGGCACGGGTTCAAATCCCGTTGGGAGTGCCACATCGTCGCCCGGCGCACGCGCCGTTCCGAATTGCCGGTCAGCTCAGGAGGTCGGGTAGCCCGATCAAACACTCGTAGTCGGTCACATCGTTGTACAAGAACGACGACAGGCGCACACCGGTGACGCCGCCGGGGCTCGTGACGGCAATCTCCGCGCGGAGTCGTGTGCGAGCAGTGACGATCGCTGCGTCCTCTTGTGCGGCGGTGAAGTGGCGTCGTCCGGGAAACGGCACGATGCGCAAATAGGGTGCCCGCAACTCCGGATGCGTGGGTAATTCCACGCCCCATGCATCGGCGAGCATGTCGGCAGCGGCACCCACCACGTTGCGACAATGCGTATCGCGATCGCTCCACGACCAGCGTGCCAAAAACTCGAGTGCCGCCGGCGTTGCGAGGTATGCGGAGAGGTCCGCGGTGCCCTGGGAGTCGAACGAAAGCGGAAACCCGCGCTCCGCATTCCAGCTTCCGGCGAGAGGCTCGAGAGCGTTCGCGGCACGATCCGACACCGCAACCAACGCCGCAGACGGGCGGGGAGCCGCCACCCATTTGTGGAAGTTGCTGACCCACGCATCGATACCGGCGGGAATCGGTGGCACGATCTGGCCTGCGACGTGCGCGGCGTCCACCACGATGAAGCAGTCGGGCCTCACCCGGCGCACCGCACGTGCGATGTCGGCAATCGGGTTCAACTGCGCACTGGTCGCAACGATGTGGTCGATGACGAGGACGTCGGTATCGCGGAGTTGGTCGACGACTTCTGCGACGCATGTCGATGGTGTTGCTTGTGTCGGGGGCAGTGACGGGAGTTCGCGGATCATCGCATCGGCTCGACGAACGAGTGACCGCAGACCGAGCACCACGCCGCCGTAGTTCGACGACATCGTCGTCACGTTCGTGCCGCGTCGCACCACGGAGGCGGCCGCGGCAATCACGCCTTGTGAGGCATTGGGCACGAACGCGAGCCGTTCTTCGACGGTGCCAAGTTCGTGGGCACAACGCGCGCGAGCGTCGCGCAGCATTGCCGGAAGGTTCGATCGGAAAAAGAGGTTCGGATTGTGTTCCATCTGCTCGCGGATCACGTGCTGAGCAGCGGTTACCTCACGAGGGACGGCTCCGAACGAGCCGTGATTCAGGTAGCGAACCGAGGAGTCAAAACTCCACTCGGTGAACGGTGCGAGGGCCAGAGAAGTACCCTCGCGCCGACGGGACGCTGCGATTGCTCGCGAACGTCACCGTCGGCGACGAAGAAAGAGCGTGGTTAGCGCTTCTTCTTTGCGGGCTTCTTCGCTGGGGCCGGAGCCTTGCGCGCTGAGTTGAGTTTTGGAGCAGGTGCAACGCCAAGCGCGATGTCCTTGAAGCCCTTCAGCGCGGTGATCTTGGCAACTGTCTTCGCCTTGATCTGGATCTGCTCACCCGTTGCTGGGTTGCGACCGATACGTGCTGGGCGCTTCTTCTTGAAGAACTTGGCGAAGCCCGAGATGTTGACGATCTCACCCTTGGCCACATTGGCCAGGATGACATCGACAGTTCCCTCGATGACGGCTTTCGCCACTTTCCTCTCGACGTCTGCGTGGATTGCTACTGCGTTGATTAGTTCGTTTTTCTTCATAGACGCCCACCCTATTACACGGGTGGTGGAT
>JAFMJP010000092.1 GCA_017853375.1 Actinomycetota bacterium | reverse complement strand
TAACAGCAGTGTTCGAACGTTTCACCGACAGGGCCCGCAGAGTGGTCGTGTTGGCACAAGAAGAAGCGCGCCTGCTCAACCATTCCTACATCGGCACCGAACACATCCTCCTGGGTCTCATCCATGAAGGTGAAGGAGTGGCCGCCAAAGCCCTCGAAGCCCTCAATATCTCCCTCGAGGCAGTACGTGCCCAGGTCGAGGAAATCATCGGTCAGGGTGGATCATCGCCGTCGGGTCACATTCCATTTACTCCGCGTGCCAAGAAGGTGCTCGAGCTCTCTCTGCGCGAAGCCTTGCAGTTGGGTCACAACTACATCGGCACCGAGCACATTCTCTTGGGTCTCATTCGCGAAGGTGAGGGAGTAGCCGCCCAAGTGTTGGTAAAACTCGGCGCCGACCTCTCGCGTGTACGTCAGCAGGTCATTCAGTTGCTGAGTGGCTACGAGGGTGCAACCGGCGAAGGCAAGGGTGAACCCGTCGGCGCCAAGGACACACCTGCGGAAAAGGGTGGCAGTCAGATCCTCGACCAATTCGGTCGCAACCTCACACAGCTTGCGCGGGACAAGAAGCTCGACCCAGTCATCGGCCGTCAGCGCGAGATGGAACGCGTCATGCAAATTCTTTCGCGTCGCACGAAGAACAACCCGGTGCTCATCGGCGAACCAGGCGTCGGCAAGACCGCCATCGTCGAGGGTCTTGCCCAGCGCATCGTCAGCAATGACGTTCCGGAGACGCTCACCAACAAGCAGCTGTACACACTCGACCTCGGAGCCCTCGTAGCGGGTAGCCGTTACCGCGGCGACTTCGAAGAACGTCTGAAGAAGGTTCTAAAAGAAATCCGCACACGTGGCGACATCATCTTGTTCATCGATGAAATCCACACCCTGGTGGGTGCCGGTGCAGCAGAAGGCGCAATCGATGCCGCTTCGATTCTGAAGCCAATGTTGGCACGAGGCGAACTCCAGACCATTGGTGCCACCACGCTCGATGAGTACCGCAAGCACTTCGAAAAGGATGCCGCACTCGAGCGTCGCTTCCAGCCCGTCAAAGTCGACGAGCCATCGGTTGCCCACACCATCGAAATCCTGAAGGGCATTCGCGACAAGTACGAAAGCCACCACCGAGTCACCATCACCGATCAGGCCCTCGTTGCTGCCGCCAACATGGCCGATCGATACATCTCCGATCGTCATCTGCCGGACAAGGCGATCGACCTCATCGACGAGGCAGGAAGCCGTCTGCGCATCAAGCGCATGAAGACGCCACCGGATTTGAAGGAGATCGAGAACAAGATCAAGGAAGTGCAGGCTGCGAAGAAGAAGGCCGTCGAAGACCAGCGCTTTGAAGAAGCAGGCCGTTTGCGTGATCAGGAGCGGACATTGCTCGATGAACGCGCACAGAAGGAAGCCGACGTCAAGGCTCAGGGCATCAACTTGTACGACGAGGTGAATGAAGAAGCAATTGCCGAAGTACTGAGTGTGTGGACCGGTATCCCGGTGTACAAACTCACCGAGGAAGAAACCGCCAAGTTGCTGAACATGGAAGCCGAGTTGCACAAGCGCATCATCGGACAAGAAGATGCCATCAAGGCGGTCAGCCAGAGCATTCGCCGGACTCGCGCCGGCTTGAAGGATCCAAAACGCCCGAGTGGGTCGTTCATCTTCCTCGGACCAACGGGAGTCGGCAAGACCGAATTGGCAAAGACCCTGGCCGAATTCCTCTTCGGTGATGAAGACGCCCTGATCTCCCTCGACATGAGCGAGTACATGGAGAAGCACACCGTCAGCCGCTTGGTGGGTTCTCCTCCGGGATACGTGGGTTACGACGAAGGTGGTCAACTCACCGAAGCCGTGCGACGCAAGCCGTTCTCCGTGGTGTTGTTCGATGAAATCGAAAAGGCCCACGCCGATGTGTTCAATACGTTGTTGCAGATTCTCGAAGAGGGTCGTCTCACCGACGCGCAGGGCCGCACCACCGACTTCCGCAACACCGTCATCATCATGACCTCCAACTTGGGCACCCAGGACCTGCGCAAGGCCAACGTCGGCTTCGGCAAGAACGACGAAGCCATGTCATATGCACGTATGCGCGACAAGGTCAACGATGCGCTGAAGGTGCACTTCCGACCGGAGTTCTTGAACCGCATCGACGAAGTCATCGTCTTCCATGAGCACACGCAGGAAGCAGTCATGGCGATGGTCGATCTCATGAGCAAGCGATTGGTGAGCCAACTCGAAGGTCTGGGTTTGGGTCTCGAACTCACACAGCCCGCAAAGGAACTGCTCGCCAAGCGTGGCTACGATCCACAACTCGGTGCGCGACCACTTCGTCGTGCACTGCAACGTCTCATCGAGGATCCACTCTCGGAGCGCTTGCTCAACAAGAAGTTCGTTGCTGGCGAAATCGTCGTCGTGGGTGTCGAGGACGATCCCGAGAACCCAGGCGAACAGCGCATCACTTTCACCGCAGTCGAAGGATTCAAGCCGCCGGTCGGTGTTGACCTCGCCGGGGCGGGCGAAGGTGGCGCCGCCACCAGCGAGTGACCCTGCGACGCGGCAAGATTCGCCGCATCGTCCACGTTGCAAGCGCTGGCATTGCACTGGTCCTGCTGGCCGCCTGCAAAGTGGATCTCTCCACCACGGTGACGGTGGCCGAGAACGGCAGTGGATCCATCGTGGTGGTGGCCCGTGCAGATGCCGCGGCTGTCGCCGCCGCACCCGAACTGGCAACCTCGTTGAACCTCGATGATCTTCGAGCCGCGGGTTGGGAAGTCGACGTCGTATCGCCGGCGGCTGATGGTGGCTTAACGGTCACGGTCAGTCGTGCGTTTGCCAATACCGATGAAGCAACCACGTTCCTCTCGCAGCTCTCTGGCGAGAGCGGACCACTTCGCAACCTCTCGCTCAAACGAACCGGAAGTACCAACGACGCTCGTTATTCGCTTGGTGGACAGGCTGGGCTACCCCAGGGATTGGCTGGTTTTGCCGACAGCGAAGCACTCGCCGTGCTCGGGACCGCACCATTTGCTGCGTCACTGGCCACGCAGGGAGTTTCACTTGATGAGGCACTCATCATGAACTTCACCGTCACGATGCCTGGAGCAGAGGGGGCAAACAACGCCACCTCGGTGTTGGGGGCAGATGACGGCGTCTCGACATCCTTCAGTTGGTTGATTCCCGTCGACCAATCCGAACTCGTACTTTCTGCTTCTACTCGTGATCGAGACGTTTCGGCGATGCTGGCATCGTATGCAGCGCAAGCATTTCTCGTGCTGATGATTCTGCTCGTCGCCGGAGCGGTGATGTACATCGCTTCGGTTGCCTACCGTCGAAAGTCGTCTACACCTACACCGTAGAGTTGGCGCGTGGCACGCCTGCGAACCGTCTACATATGCTCCGACTGCGGAGCACAACATCCAAAGTGGAACGGACAGTGTGCCACGTGTGGCGCCTGGAACACATTGGTTGAAGACGTCGTAGGGAGCGACACTCCACTCGTGTCCAAAACGGTGGCAGTAAACCGCTCGCTGAATGCCACAAGCGAGCCGCTACCGATCATGAATGTGGCACACTCTGCAGCAGCCGCAACACCAACCGGCATCGGCGAGCTTGATCGTGTGCTTGACGGTGGCTTGGTACCTGGGTCGGTCACACTCGTAAGTGGCGAACCAGGCATTGGCAAATCCACGCTGCTTCTTCAGATGGTTGGTGCATGGTCGCAGAATTCGCTCTACGTCAGTGCTGAAGAGAGCGCTCAGCAGGTACGTCTCCGCGCCGAACGCATTGGGATTGCTGGCGATCACACGTACCTCGTGTCAGCGATGTCGTTGGGTGACATCGTTGCTGCAATCGACAAAGTGAAGCCATCACTCGTCGTGGTCGACAGCGTGCAAACCATCGCTGACGAGAGCGTGGAGTCTGCGCCTGGGTCCGTCACCCAGGTACGTGAGTGCGCCTTTCGATTGGTGCAGGAAGCAAAAGCGCGCAACGTCGCCGTGGTGCTCGTTGGGCACGTCACCAAAGACGGCAACATCGCCGGCCCACGCCTGTTGGAACACGTCGTCGACACTGTGGTGTCCTTTGAAGGCGACCGATTGCATCCATTGCGAATGGTTCGAGCCATCAAACATCGCTTTGGCACCACCAACGAACTCGGGCTGTTTGAAATGACCGATCGTGGCTTGGTGGGCGTACCTGATGCGAGCAACATGCTGCTTGCCGACCGCCAACAAGGTGTTGCCGGCTCCGTGGTGGTCCCCACCATCGATGGTCAACGTCCACTTCTCGTCGAAGTACAGGCACTCACCACCAAGGTGGCAACGGGCATCACGCCGCGTCGGAGTGCACAAGGAGTGGAGTCGTCTCGATTGGCGATGTTGCTTGCCGTCTTGGAGCGTCGCGCAAAGATTCCATTTGCGTCGCTCGAGGTCTATGCGTCAGTGGTTGGAGGTGTGCGACTCAACGATCCAGGCAGCGACTTGGCATTGTGTCTTGCGCTTGCGTCAGCAGCCATGGATAAGCCGGTGCATTCCGACATGGTTGCGCTCGGAGAGGTTGGTCTTGGTGGTGAGATCCGTCATGTGACACATCTCGAGCGACGGGTGATTGAGGCAGAGCGAATGGGGTTTCGTCGGGTGTTGATTCCGAGCAGTAGCAAAGCACCAGAACTTCGTCGTGCCACACTCGTACGAGCATCAACATTGAGCGATGCCCTATCTCTCGCGCTCTAAGGTCGTTGTATGCGTGTTGCGGTGATGTCACCCACTTACAACGAACGCGACAACGTCGATGAATTCCTGCAACGGGTGCTTGCTGCTGTGCCGATGGCCGATGTGTTCATCGTCGATGACAACAGCCCCGACGGCACCGGGCAACGGGTTCGAGAACTCGGCGCAACGAATCCACGAATTCACCTCATTGTCCGCTCTGGCGAGCGCGGGTATGCAGCCGCCAGTCGTGAAGGATTAGTCCACTTGGCAGAGGCGGGCTACGAAGCAATCGTGACCATTGACTGTGATCTTTCGCATGATGCGCAAGTGATTTCAGCGATGCTCGTGGAGCTCGCATCTGGAGCCAACGTCGTGATTGGTTCTCGGTATGTTCCTGGTGGCGGTGTACGCAACTGGTCGCTCTCGCGTCGTGTGTTGTCTCGCGCGGGCAATTGGTATACCGCAATCATGCTTGGCGTCGGAGTTCGAGACTGCACCTCTGGCTTTCGCGCCTACCGAGGCGAGGTCATCGGCTCGGGAACCATCGCAAACACCACTTCAAATGGTTACGCCTTCCTCACCGAAGTGCTCTTCCGCCTACGACAACGTGGAGTTGCCGGATTCGTAGAAGTGCCCATCGTGTACGTAGAGCGTGTCGCCGGTGAGTCAAAGATGAGCAAGACCATCATCAGTGAGTCGATGCGACGTGTCACCGGCTGGGGCTTTGAGCGACTCCTCCGCCG
>JAFMJP010000091.1 GCA_017853375.1 Actinomycetota bacterium | reverse complement strand
GTGTTGCCGGCGATTCCCTATTGCATCGACCTCATCGGTGGTGCACGGTTGGAAGTTGGCGGTGGAATCGCCGCGTTTCGCCCAAAGGGCGCCTAGCCCCGGTCAACAAAGGGTGCGTCGTAGCTACAGCTTGGTGGGATTCGGCGCGTCGCCGTACACCACTTTGGGATCGAACACCTTCTCGGTGATGGTGAACTCCAAATCGAGTGGACCTTCCGCTGACGGAGCAATCGGCACGCTGCGGTAGAAGCACGAGCGGTACCCAACGTGGCAACTCGCGCCACCTTGCACATCGACTCGCAGCCAGACGGCGTCCTGATCGTCGTCCACCAGGATTTCCTTCACCTTTTGCACCAGGCCGCTCGTGGCGCCCTTGTGCCACAACTGCTTGCGACTGCGGCTGTAATAGACGGCCTCACCCAACTCGATGGTCTTGGCAAACGCTTCGGCGTTCATGTTGGCGACCATGAGCACTTCACCGGTCGCATGATCGGTGGTCACCACCGGAATGAGTCCGTCGGCATCGAAACGCGGAGCGAGTTCGCGTCCTTCTTCGACTTGTTCGACGGTTGTTCGTGCTGCGTACCAACGGTGCGATGTGTTGCTCACGCCCTCAAGGCTACGAGCCGAGTTGCACCCAGCCACCCACGAGCCCGCTCATGAACCCGCCGTCCACCTGCACATCGGAGGCGTTCAACCATTGCAACACGGGATCGGAAACGAACAGCAGCACTCGAGCGATGTCGTCCGCGGTGGCGTCGCGCCCAGTCTCGCGCTTCACGAGATCGAGAATCGGGCCGAGTGACTCGCGGAAATCCTTCAAAATCGGCGTATGCACCGGCCCGGGACTCACCGAGTTCACGCGCACGCCGTGCTCCCGCAGGAATCTGCCGTGCTGTTTGGTGAGCACCACCACGCACTCCTTTGAAAAGTCGTAGGCCCGCTTGCCGTCCATCGGATGATCACGCACCCAGGCCACGCCGCTGTCGTAGTCGGGCGTTGCCAACAAACGGGTGACGTCGTCCAAGTGCGCTTGCCATTGCGCACCCGCAATGGATGCCACGTTGGTTACCGCGCCACCTCGAGCGATTCGCGTGATGAGGAGTTCGGTCAACATTCGCAGTCCGAGCACGTTCACCCGCATGGTGACTTCGGGGTTGGCCGTGCCGGGAACGCCCGCAATATTGAGCAACACGTCGATTTCCCCATTGATCGAATTCACCGCGGCGTCGATCGATGCGGGATCGGTCATGTCAACCGACACGAATTGGCTTACGGGAAAATCAACCGTGTTTCGGTCGAGCGCAACGACGTGTGCGCCGGCTTCGAGCAGCAGTTCGGCGGTGCGACGCCCGATACCGGATGCCGCACCAGTCACGACCACGCGCTTGTTGCGAAAACCAAAATGCGGCGTACGTGGCGCTGCGCCGTCGGCAGAGGTTGCGCTCGACGACATGTGTATCCGTCCTACTGGTCTTCGTAGGGCTGACCGGCGGCTTTTGGTGCACGGCTCGCTCCGATGAATCCGGCCACCACGATGATGGTCACCACGTACGGCGCCATGATGAGGAACTCACTGGGAATTCCCGTGTCGAAGTTGCCGATCTTCAATCGCACGGCTTCTGCAAGCGCAAACACCAATGCTCCGCACAGAGCGCCGACTGGATGCCATCGCCCGAAGATCACTGCTGCGAGCGCAATGAACCCTCGTCCATTGGTGATGTTCTGGTCGAATCGACCAACGATGCCGATCGGCCACCATGCCCCACCGACGCCTGCGACGGCTCCGGCAAGCAGCAGGTTTCGGTAACGCAGTTTGTTGACGTCCACACCGAGTGTTCCGGCAGCCTTGGGGTATTCGCCGATTGCGCGCGTCCGCAAGCCCCACTTGGTGCGGTACAAGCCCCAGGTGGTGAGGGCCACTGCAGCAAACGAGAAGTACACGAAGATGGTCTGCACGAAGAAGATCGGCCCGAGAAAAGGAATATCAGACAGCAACGGGACTCGAATCGGCGTCACCGGCAACAGGTTGTTCATCGTGTCGCGGTTGGGCACCAACACGCGGAAACTGATGAACGAAGTGACTCCCAACGCAAAGAAGTTGATGGCAAATCCGACGATGACTTGGTCGACTTTGTAGCGAATCGACATGACGGCGAGGATGGCGGCAAGTCCCACCCCGGTCAGCACACCAACGAGGGTTCCCAACCACAGGTTGGTGAGCGACGCACCGATGGCGCTCGTGCAGGCGGCAGCCAACAACATTCCTTCGATCGAGATATTGATGACACCACTGCGCTCGCTGAGAATTCCGCCGATGGCACCAAGCGTGATGGGCACGCTTCGGCTCACCGTGTCCTGCAACATGCCAACGAAACTGAACGAATCACCGGCTGCAGCCCACGCCAGGAAACTCATGAAGAACGATGCGGTGGCAAGCGCCAGCACCACGTTGGAGAGACGGCCGAAACCACGCAGGAGTTGTGCCGCAGCCACTGCCACCAACACGATGCCCAATGCCCAACCGAACCCTTGCGCCGGCAACGTGAACTGGCTGGTTTCCGTGATCCTGAATCCGGCATCACCCGGACGTCGCGTAAAGATAAAGAAACACACCATCGCCAACACGAGGTAGGTGATGCCCACACTGCGGGCTCGCTTGCGCTGCTCGGCAGACACCACGCGCTCGGGCATTGCTGCTGCGGTCATCCTCCCCACCCCCTGAATGTCTGGCCGAATGCCTTGGCTTCACCCTTCACGCGGAAGATCGCCTTCACCAGCAGTGGCGCGGCAATGAACATCACGATGAGTGCGCGCAACACGACGATGAGGTCGATGGGCACGTCGGTGTCCACCTGCATTTGACGACCACCCGCCTGGAGTGCGCCGAACAACAACGCTGATACCAGCGTTCCAATCGGCGTGGATCGCCCCAACAATGCCACTGCAATGGCATCGAACCCGATGTCGCCCGCCACGGTGCCGCTGGCGTATCCGTACAACCCCAGCACTTCCGACCCGCCGGCCAAACCGGCGAACGCACCGGCGATGGCCATCGACACCACCATGAGCGACTTGGTCTTCATTCCCGCGTAGCGAGCTGCTTCTTGATTGAAACCGGTCGCTTGCATCTCGAAACCCAGGGTGGTTTTGCGCAACAACCACCAGAAGGCGAACGTTGCCAGCAACGCCACGATGAACCCGGTGTGGGCCAAGAGGTCGATGCGCTTGCCCATGAACCAGAACAGCTTTGGCAACTTTGCCGAGTCTTCGACGAACTTGGAAATCGCGTCGTCACGCCCTTCGCGCTTGAACAGCTCCGTCTTCAACAACCACAACACGGTGAACGATGCGATGCCGTTCAACATGATGGTGGTGATCACTTCGTGTGCACCGGTGCGCGCCTTCAACACGCCAGGAATCGCACCAAAGAGCGCACCGCCAACCGCGGCCGCAAGAAGCGCCAATGGAACGTGGATGATCGGCGGCAACTGGAATGCGAATCCCACCCACAAACCGGTTATGGCACCGGCCAACATCTGTCCGGTGGCACCGATGTTGAACAAGCCGGCCTTGAACGCCGAGGACACTGCCAAGCCAGCCAAGAGCAACGGCGTGGCACCCGTAATGGTGTTGGAAATGGCTCGCAGCGAACCGAAGGAACCCTTGAAGAGACCCCAGTATGCGGTACCGAGTGTGCTGAATGCCTGACCGAAGTTGCCGTCGCCAAGTGCTTCGATGTCGGTGATCACGATGATGAACGCACTGACGAACAGCGCTGCGATAACCGCCAACAGGGTGAAGCGCAGTGACTTGAGGGTTTCGCTCATGATGCCACTGCTCCTGTCGGACGCGAACCCGCCATGTACAAACCGATGTCCATGTGGCTCACCTTCTTGGGGTCGAGGTCGGCAACGATCTTGCCGCGGTACATCACCAACACCCGGTCGGACAGCGACATCACTTCGTCCAGCTCGGTGCTCACCACCAGCACTGCAACCCCGGCATCACGCTCCTTCACGATTTGCGCATGCACGTATTCGATGGATCCCACGTCGATACCGCGGGTCGGCTGCGCTGCAACCGCCAGTCGAATGTCTCGACTCAACTCACGTGCAACGATGACCTTTTGCTGGTTGCCACCCGAGAGGGTCGATGCCGGCTGCGCCGGGTCGTTGGTGCGAATGTCGTAGGCAGCCACCAATTCCTTGGCTCGCGCCTGGGCAACGTCCCACTTCATTCGAATACCGCTCGAGAACTCGGCATCGTGATAGCGAGTTAGCACGAGGTTCTCCGTGATCGACATTTCGGTCACCAAGCCTTGACGTTGACGATCTTCGGGAATGTGCGCCATCCCCGCCGCATGACGTTCGCGTGGCGAATCATGCGACACGTCGCGGTCGCCGATGGAAATCGAGCCGGAGGCTGCACGGCGCATGCCGGCAAGCGCCTCCACCAACTCGGTTTGACCGTTGCCTTGCACGCCCGCGATGCCCACGATTTCACCCACACGCACGTCGAACGACACGTCGTCCACCACGGTTCGACCATCGGGCTCCACTACCGACAAGTTCTTGACTTGGAGCATGGCCGCACCGGGCGTGGCTGTCTTTTTGTCGACCACGAGTTGCACCGCCCTGCCGACCATCATCTCGGCGATTTCCGATTCCGTGGTGTGCTTCGGGTCGGCTTGGCCAACCACTTTGCCGCGACGAAGCACGTTGATGCGATCGGCGATGGTGATTGCTTCCTTCAGCTTGTGGGTAATGAAGATGACTCCCCGACCGGATGCCACCAGCGACCGAACGATCTCGAAGAATTCGAGGATCTCGCTCGGCGTGAGTACCGCAGTGGGTTCGTCGAACACCACGATCTTTGCGTCGCGCATCAGCACCTTGACGATCTCCACGCGCTGGCGAACACCCACCGAGAGGTCTTCGATCACCGCATCGGGATCCAGCTCGAGGCTGTATTTGTCGGACACTTCCTTCACCATGCGGCGGGCTTCGTCGATGTCGAGAGTGCCCAAGCGACCGGTTGGCTCCACGCCCAGCACCACGTTTTCTGCAACGGTCATCACCGGGACCAGCATGAAGTGCTGATGCACCATGCCGATGCCGGCAGCGATGGCGTCGGCAGGCGAAGAAAAGTGTTGTGGCGTTCCATCGATGCGAAGTTCGCCTTCGTCGGGACGATAAATGCCGTACAACACGTTCATGAGGGTGCTCTTACCCGCACCGTTTTCGCCAATCAGGGCCAACACCTCACCAGTGGACACCTCGAGGTTCACGCTGTCGTTGGCGACGATGCCGGGAAAACGTTTGGTGATTCCCCGCAATTCAAATTTCATGTGGTGGGCTACCCCTCAGGCTCCACAGAGTAATACACCGCGAGTCGGCTCGTCCCCGGCGTTCATACAAAACAAACGGGGCGGGCCGCTTTCGCGACCCGCCC